>JBPCOQ010000166.1:0-34234 GCA_051000095.1 Bryobacteraceae bacterium
CTTGCTGCCAGCGGCGTTTCAGAAGCAAACAACACAAGAAGAACGGACGACGACGATGAGGTCAGACGGGCAAAACAGCTTGACGCGGGTGGTGGCGGAAACAGCGGAACAAAACTGGCTTCAAAAAGAGACGCGTCTCACGGTGCTCTCAACATCACCGAAACCCCGTGTTTATGGGGCCTTGCCAGCATCCAGGGAACGCTCTCCTGGAAATGTTACCCACAGATTCCTCGGACGAGGCTTTTTTTGGCCTCTCAACCGAGCGTATGTAATACGCTCGGTTCTGGAGGCTTTTTCATGCCGGATTCCGTACTCGAACTGGAGAAGCAGCGCGCGGATTTGCTGCTTCAGATCTCTCGATTGGGCGACCTCCGCCCCGGCTCAATCACTGCCACGCAGGGCCGCTGTGGCAACCCGAGCTGCCATTGCCACCCTGAGGCTGACCTATAAGGAGGGGGGCAAGACCGTTACCGAGAGCTTCGCCACGCTGGGCATGCAACGCAAGGCCGAGCGCGATCTGGCCGAGTTTCGCCGGTTTCAGGAGTTGAGCCGAGCCTTCCTCGAGGTGAATGCCCGGATTTGCCGCGAACGGCCGAAGCGATCCAGCGCGAAGCGGCACGGGAAATGCCGCCCTGCTGGATGTCATCTTCACAAGCTTGCGCAAGAGCGGTCAATTCGATCTGGAGGCAGTCGAAATGGCCACCCGCGCCGCCTCCCACCAACTCGGCGCGAAGGGGCTGTCACGGAACAACCAGCACAACTTGATAGACCGTCGCGGTAGGGATGGCCGTTACCAGCCACCCCCCGCACATAGACCGGGTGTGTCAAGCTTTTTGTGTAAACGGCCATAGTTTTTCTAGCCTTGCATTCCTGGTAAACTGAACGGACCTGAGCGTAGGGTAGGGCGCTGCAGAGACGCACCCCGAGGGCCGACTCAGGGGCCGGGATTCCGGGAGCGCGAGCGGAGCTCGACTCCCGGACCAGGAATCCTGGCGCAAAAGCGTTAAATTCCGGGGGTTTGGGGCATTGCCCCATAAGCGTTTACTTCATAAAGGTGCCGGTTACGCTTCCGTTTGGTCTCTACGAGTCCCTTAGCGATCACGGACCAATGGGCAAGAGTCTTCGTCAGCCCCTGTGCGGGAAGAATAGCCGCGCAGAGCTTCTCGGAGCATGTACTCGGTTTCACGCCATCGACTCCTGCGCCGCATCCAATTGGTAGCCCCAGGGGAAAGCTTTTTCGCCCTTCCGATCATAGGTTCGACAAGCAGGCTCGTGAATAGCTTTCCATGGAGCCATGCGCGATAACTTTCCGGGTCTTTCTTAGGTAAATGTCCAAGTCCCATAATCGACTTCATTCGTTTGAATTGAAGCTAATTGTCGGGTAAAGAGACTGGCGCGGTGCTGAGATTCCTCGCCCGTTTCCTCCCCATAAGGACTGCTCGTTAAGTTTTCCCTCAAGCAGCTCACCCAGTGAGTTTCATCCAAAGGGTTATGCGTCCTGTCGTCAGACGAGCTCGACAGCCATCAGCGGCTCACACTTTTGCTCCACGCTTCTTTCAGACCCCGCCTCACGACGACGCCCTTGCGCTCCACTAACTAACCCTTCACCTCCATCAGGTTGGGTAGAAGACTTTCACTTCCAAACTGCCGAACATGCTCGGCACACAACCAAGCCGATTGCGATCCGCGCAATCGATTGAAAGCGAAGCCAAGTATCGGATATGCAGTTTGCAGCCGTGTTCCTGTCACGTGGAAGGTCGCGGGTTCGAGCCCCGTCGTCCCCGCCAGCTTCGGCCGCTCTCGTTGCGTTGATTGAGAATGATTCCCGGCCGGAAGGGGCGTAGGCATGCGTACACTTAGCGCTTGCGCTTATTGGATTATGTACCGCAAAAGTGAGAGAATCCGCCACCCCTAAGCACGAATAAGAGAGCTTCCGCTCTCATTCCAGTGAGGTGTCTACGCGACGGTTTCCGGCATACCTGCTCCTGCCCGTCGTGGCGATTTGTACGCCGCTCGCTTCTGCGGCCGATAGTACTGTGCCGTTTCCGGGCAGCAGCCTAACGCCCGCGGGAACCGTCACGTGGATGGTGGATGGCGTGGCGACCGCGCGACTGCCCGTTGACTTCACCGGCAAGTTGAGCATTTCACCAATGCTTATGGCCGGCCCGCATGCGACTGGCGTCCGTTACGACGGTGATCGCAATTATCTCCCGTCTTCCTCCGGCACGCTGAACCTAGCTGTGGACAAGGCCGCGACCATGCTCACAATGTCCTTCAAGCTGGCACAGTTGAATCAGACAGTCTCGATCCTGGTGTTCCCGAAATTCGTGCTGCCCCCTTATGACCCAGTGAACGGGACGGTGGATTTTAGCAATGCGGCCGACCCCATTCCGGGCTGCACAAATATCCCCGTGCAGGCCGGTGTCGCCGTGTGCAGGACCAGCTTCTCGCGGCTCGGCACGTTTACCATCAACGCCAGCTACAGCGGGGACGCCAACGCCAAGCCGAGCGCGGGTTCCCTGCTGCTCACCGTCGACAAGGTGGTAGCCGGGATGTATATCGCATCCGCTCCCGATGCTCCGGTGTTCGGCGCGCCGGTGATGGTCAATGTGTTACTGCTCGGAGCTACCGGTGTCGCGGTTCCCACCGGGACGGTCGCCTTCTCGGATGGCACGGTGATGCTGTCCAGCAGCCCCGTGGGCGTAGATGGCCGTGCCCCACTGGTTGTGACTGCCCCCTTCAGCGTCGGCGCGCACTCCATCACAGCAGTCTACAGCGGCGATGCAAACTATCAGAAGGCCGGGATCATTTTTCCGCTTACGTTCGTCGTGGCGAAAGCAAAGACCATTCTGGCGCTGGCCTCGACTCCCGCTCAAATCGATCAACCGGTAACGCTCAAAACAGCGGTCACGGTGGTGAGCCCGGGAAGCGCCACGCCGGGCGGATCGCTGGATTTCAGCAACGCAGGCAAGCCCATCGCGGGCTGCACCGGCCTTCTCCCGCAGAATGGAATCGCCACCTGTAACATCTCGCTTCCGCAACTCGGGGACTATAGTATCGGGGCAAGCTACAGCGGCGATGCGAATACCGCGCCCAGCACGGCCAGCCTTCGCTTGACAGTTGGCAAGGCAGTGGCAAGCATCTACACTGCCGCGACGCCGGCGACGCCGGTGTTTGGCGTCCCAGTGAAAGTGAATGCGCTACTGCTGGGCGCTACCGGCATCCCGTCGCCGACCGGGACGGTCACCTTTTCGGATGGCGCGACGGTGTGGGCGCCAGTTCCCGTTGGGGCGGACGGCCGGGCATCGCTCTCGCAATCGCTCGGCGTAGGACCGCACAGTTTCGTAGCCATCTACGACGGAGATGCAAATTACGCCGGCTCTACGGCCCCGGCGGTGAATCTGACGGTGCAGAAAGCGAGCACTAGCACGATATTGACGGCGAGCCTGGGAGGGCCGTTCACTGCCGCGATAACAGTGGCGCCGCCGGGTGCCGGTACACCGACCGGAATGGTGCAGTTCTTTCAGGGAAGCACGCCCTTTGGGACAGCACCGGTTGGGCCAGTGGGGTCCGGCTTCGCCGCGATGCTGCCGGCCGGCCCACAATTGGGAAGCATCCGGGCGGTTTACCAGGGCGACGCCAACTTCAGCGGCAGCAGCTCGCAAGCGGTGACGGTGGCCACAGCCGCACAAGTGTCGATCGTCAGTGGACGCAATCCGGTGATTGCCGGACAGCAAGTCACGTTCACGGTCGCAGTCGGCGCCACCGGCGCGGCAGCGAGCGCGCCGACTGGCATTGTGCAATTGTCGGCCGGCAGCGCCAATCTGGGAACGGCTACGCTGGCCGGCGGTCAGGCCATCTTTACCGCGACGCTTGCCGCGGGGCCGCACACCCTCGCCGCGACCTATTCAGGCGACTCCATGTACTCGGCGGGCGCAGCGAGTCTGGCGCTGGTGGTAAGCCAGCCGATGGAATCGCTGAACTTAACCGCCAGTCCGGCCGCTACCGTGTACGGGCAGGCGATCGCGCTCACTGCGCAAGGAACCGTCGCGACCGGCACGGTGCAGTTCTCGGACGGAGCTACCGCGCTTGGCTCGGCGCGGGCCTCGGGCGGAATCGCGACGCTCGTGGTAGCAAATCTATCGGCCGGGCCCCATTCGCTCACGGCGATCTGGACCGGGGAGGACAATTCGGCCGCCGCGGTTTCGCTACCCCTGCCGCAGACGGTGAATAAAGCCCAGACCAGCACGGCGCTGGCGCTTTCCGGACTCTCGCTCACCGCCGTGGTTACCGTTCTCGCGCCGGGCGCGGGCGCTCCCACAGGAACCGTGAAATTCCTGGATGCGGCCACCAACGCGGTCCTCGGCTCAGCCGTCCTGGCCGGCGGCAGCGCCGTCACGCCGCTGTCGTCGACGGCCGGTCCAATGATGGCGATCTATTCCGGCGACAACAATTTCCAGAACAGCTCTTCCGGTCCCCTGACGCCGCTGGCCGCGGTCAACGCAGCGTCCTACGCCGCGACCAGCTTTGCGCCCGACGAAATCGTGACGCTCTTCGGATCCAATCTGGGGACGACAACGGTTTCCGCCACGGCCGGGCCATCCCTATCGCTCGGCGGGACCACGCTGGCGGTAACGGATTCCGCCGGTGTCCCACATGCCGCGGGCATCCTGTTCGTTTCGCCATCGCAGGCCAGCTTTTTGATGCCGGCGGATACGGCAGCCGGCCCTGCCATCGTGATCGTGACCAACGCGAACAGGGCGGCCCTCTCCACCACGCTGACCGTGGCGCCGGTAGCCCCGGGGCTGTTCACTCTCAATAGCACCGGCCAGGGAGCGCCGGCTGGACAGATCATTCGCGTGCATGATGACGGAACCCAGGACGCTCCGCAAGACGTGGCGGTCTTCGATAAGGTTCAAAACCAGTGGGTCCCCGCACCCATCGATTTAGGCGCGCCCACCGATTCCGTTTACCTGATCCTTTACGGGACGGGCTTTCGGCACTACAGCGCCATGCCAGTCTGCACGATCGCCGGCCAGCCCATCCTACTCGCGTTCGCCGGCGCGCAAGGCGGATTCCCAGGGCTCGATCAGGTGAATCTGGTCTTGCCGCAGTCATTGCGGGGAGCGGGAACCGTGGATGTCAGGCTCACGGTGGATAGCGCCGTTTCCAACTCCGTGACACTGGCGTTTCAGTGAGGTGTTTCCGCTAGCTTAGCTATACTCATTGAAGAACATCTCGAATGCCTAGGCAACCCAAAACTCCCTCGGGCGACGCGGAACTCCTCCAGGGAACACTGGACATGTTGATCCTGAGGGTGGCCGCACTTCGGCCCATCCACGGATACGCTATAGTCCAGCGTATCCAGCAGACGTCGAAGGATGCACTCCGGATTCGCCAAGGGTCTCTCTACCCGGCGCTTTACCGGTTGGAGGAGCGAGGCTGGCTCAAGTCCGATTGGAAGACGACCGACGGCGGCCGCGCCGCAAAATTTTACAGCGTGACTAAGACCGGACTTCGTCAGTTGGACGCAGAGAAGGCCGGCTGGAAGCGTCTCTGTGAAGCCATTTCGCTGGTTCTTGAGACCGCGGAGTGAGAGGAGTCTAAGAAATGAAATGGAGCTCCTGGCTAAAGAGACGGCGATGGGAACGGCAGATGCATGCGGAGTTTCGTTTTCACCTGGAAAATCAGGTCAGCGATTACATGCACCAGGGGCTGACTCGAGCAGACGCGGAATTGCGCGCTCGCCGGGAATTCGGCGCGCTCGAGTTGGCGAAAGACGAATGCCGGGACCAAAGAGCGTTCGAACCGGTCGATCGCTTCCTGCGCGATCTTCGTTACGCCTCCCGCTCCTTACGCAAGACACCCACGTATGCCGCCGCGGCGATTCTGACCCTAGCCTTGGGCATCGGGGCAAATACCGCGATCTTTAGCGCGCTAGACGGTGTCGTCCTAAAACCGCTGCCGTATCAAGAACCCGATCGCTTGGCAGTCGTGGCGCTCTTCAATCGGAAACTCAAGTACGCGACTGACCTTTCCTATCCCGACTTTCTCGATTGGCAGCGCAATGCACGCTCCTTCGAGCAAATGGCCGCGTTCAAGCCTGTCGGCTTTGACCTGACAAATCCCGGCTCACCCGAGCATGTTGCCGGCTACGAAATCTCTTCCGGTTTCTTCAGCACTCTCGGTGTGAACCTTGCTCTCGGGCATTCCTTTTCTCCCGGCGAAGACCGAATCGGCAGCATGCCCGAGGCGGTCATCAGCAATCGTCTATGGCAAGAACGGTTTCACGGAAACTCGGCAGTTATCGGCAAGTCCATTACCTTGAATGGCGCCGGCTATACGATCACCGGCGTTCTGCCGCCCGCGTTTCGTTTCGAAGACCAGCCAGCCGATGTCTACACCCCGATCGGCCGCTCCGATCCGATTTTCCTCAATGATCGTACGGTTCACAACATCCTCTGTATTGCACGCTTGGCGCCCGCAGTGGGCAGGGGTCAGGCACAGGCTCAAATGAACACGCTGCAGGAGCATATCGACGAACTGAACCCCACCACGGAAAAAGGCCAGGAAACGTCCGTCATTTCGCTGAAACAAATGCTTGTGGGCGATATCGGCGCCACACTTCTATTGCTGCTCGGGGCAGTCGGCCTCGTTTTGCTCATCGCCTGTGCAAACGTCGCCAATCTATTACTTGCGCGCTCAGCGGCGCGCACGCGTGAATTTGCGGTTCGACGAGCGCTGGGTGCCAGCCGAACGCAGATCATCCAGCAATTGATTGTGGAGAGCGTGCTCCTATCGTTGGCCGGCGGAGTTCTAGGGCTGGCGGTTGCGAAGCTTGGGCTCAGCGGGGTGCTGGCGGCGGCGCCGGGAAGTCTGCCACGTATCGAGAACATCGGCGTAAACGCTTCTGTCCTCCTCTTCGCGCTTGGCGTTTCAACCGCGGTTGGAATGTTATTCGGCCTCGTGCCGGCGCTCAAGCATGCGAATACCGATCTGCAGGGAGGCTTAAGAGAGGGAGGCCGCGGTTCGACCGCCAGCCATCAGCGCGCGCAAGGTGTTCTCGCAATCGCGCAAATCGCGCTCGCGCTGGTCCTGCTATCGGGCGCCGGGCTGCTCTTTCGCACCATCCATAACCTGTGGGCCGTGAATCCCGGCTTCGAAACGCAGCACGTCATTACCTTCCAAGTTGGACTTTCCCCTTTCACCACGCAGACCGCATCAGCTACGCGCGCCGCCTATCAACAACTCACCGGGCGCATCCGCCAGATTCCTGGCGTAGAGTCCGCGGACATGACGGCGCTCGTGCCCTTGGGCCGGGGCGACAATTCCGGCCCGTTCTGGATCGGCCCACACCAGCCGGCGTCCATGGCAGAGATCCCGCGGGCGCTCTATTATCCGATTGGTCCCAATTACCCACGCACCATGCAAATCCCGCTCCTGCGCGGCCGCTTTCTAACGCAGGCGGACAATGTCCATTCGGAACTGGTGGCGCTCATCGACAATCTGCTGGCACGCACCTATTTCCCCGATCGCGACGCTCTGGGTCAGACCATAACGATTCCCCATTGGGGCGCAGCTCGCGCTGTGGCCGCTCGGATTGTGGGGGTAGTCGGTCACGTCGAACAGTATGGGATTGACGGCTCGAGAGGCGAGAAACCGCAGATTTACTACTCCTTCTATCAGCTTCCCGATGAGGGTTTGCCCATCTTTCGCGACGAAGTCACATTCGCTGTACGCACTCCGCTCAATCCTGCCGCTGTGATGCCTGCTATCAAGAACGCAGTGTATGGAGCGAGCGGCGATCAGCCGGTTTACAACATCCGCACTATGAGCGACCTCGTTTTGGGATCAATGGCGCGCCAGCGCTTTCCGATGATTCTGCTGGTAGCATTCGCGGTCTTGGCCTTGTTGCTGGCTACTATAGGAATCTACGGCGTGATCTCCTACTCAACGGCCCAGCGTGTGCCGGAGATTGGAATTCGCATGGCGCTCGGAGCAACAAAGTGGGACGTTCTGAGAATGCTAATTGGGCAGGGACTTCGGCTCGCTCTTGCGGGCGTCGCCATCGGCGCGGTGGCAGCCTCTATCCTCACCCGAGTATTGCCGGGCTTTTCCCACCTGCTCTATGGCGTGCGGGGGACCGATCCGTTGACGTTTGTAGCTGTCTCGCTCTGTCTCTTAGTCGCAGCCATTTTTGCCTGCTACATTCCAGCTCGCCGGGCGGCACAGTTGGACCCCATGACCGCGCTGCGTCATGACTAACCCGCAGCATCGTCAGTTTTCAAACTGGGCGCTCATGTAGATGACAGCCGGTTGGCAACGATTTATGAGCCTACAGCGGACCTGTTCCCGAATGGCGCCTGGGCCACGCACCATCTGGTTAATCGACAGTGGCGCACGAAAAGTGGCGTTATCGTAAACTGCCTGCCTCGGCGTGGATCGCCTGTAACGGCGAAGTATCGATCTACGGTGCCCGGCTTCAGTGATTTGGCACCAGTTGACAATCGGCCGGCTCCATGACAACCTCGCGACTAGTCGATGATCATCCGCGAACAACTCATCGCAAACTGCCGCAAAACGCCCGAACGGAAGGCATGGCTCGACAATTTGCCTGTGCTGTTGGAGGAATTGGCGGGCCGGTGGTCGCTGCGTATTGGTCCCTCATTTGATCACGCCAACGTAACATGCTCCTGGGCCGCCGCCGTCGTTCGCGCCGATGGGACGCCGGCCGTCCTGAAACTGGGAATGCCCCACATGGAAGGCGCACATGAAATTCAAGGACTGCGCTTCTGGAACGGTAGCCCAACGGTGCAACTACTTGAGGCAGATGATGACCTTGGCGCAATGCTGCTTGAGCGCTGCCAACCCGGGTACACGCTTCATTCCGAACCGGAGTACAAACAGGATGTGGTGATCGCAACGCTACTGAAGCGCCTTTGGCGAGGTTCCGCTTCGGCGAATGGGCTGCACCGTTTCCGGCACTTATTAGACATGTTGGAGCTTTGGCGGCATGAGACGCTGGCTCAGGCTCAGCACTGGCCCGATGCCGGGTTGGTGGAAGAAGGATTGCAATTGCTGCAGGCGCTCGCGAATTCATCGCCCGCGGACACGCTGCTCGCCACGGACCTTCACGCTGGAAATGTTTTGCGAGCCGAACGCGAGCCCTGGCTGGTGATCGACCCCAAACCATTTATCGGTGATCCTGCCTATGATTTGGTTCAGCATCTCCACAATTGCGAGGCACGCCTTCGGGCGGACCCGATCGGTATGGTTAAGCGTCTTGCTGATCTTGCGGAGGTCGATGTGGAGCGCCTCCAGCTTTGGACCTTCGCCCGTGCCGCCGCCGATCCGAGGCCAGATTGGAGGAACCTGCTATGGATGGATATCGCCAGGGCAGTGGCTCTGTAATATGCGGGACAAGCGCGTGTCCCTGCTAACGGCGAAGCACAGATCTACGCTGGGCGACAAGGCGCTGCATCATTCATGCCCTTTCTTTTGGCGCGCCTATGTTCTTGAGGTTTGCTTAACCTCTTGATTAGGAGACCGTCTTACCGTGATGCGCATTTTCTCATCGCTTGCCGGGCGAACAGAAATGGCAAGCAGCGGCGGCGAGCGGTTATCATTACTGCCTGAGCAACCTGGAGCAAGGCTCGCTTTCACTGCCCGATCCAAGCGGCGGGGCTCTCGCCGATTGTGTTTTGCCGGCGGGTATTGCACGATTGGTGTCGCGGTCGCGGCCACTGGTCCAGCGGGTCCAAAGGCCGTTTCGCGCCAATGGGCCGCATCAGTGATTATCCGAAGCGGGTGGAATTCGAGATCACCTGGAGTTTTACCGGCGCCGTTTTCGCGCGGTGCCACGCTGGGGAATGGTGGGGTGGCAACCGGAGGGATGGCTATCCATTTACGCGCAAACGCGCGACCGCGAACAGGCGCTCTTCGTTTTCGAAGCCGTGGACTGGGCCATCGATCGGCAGTTGGAGGAGCGCGGAGCTTTCCTCGAGGATCTGAGTCCGGACGAGCCGAGCTTCAATACCGGATTCATCGCGGAAAGCATCACCGCAGCCTGGTGGCTCGCCATCGAGGAACGCGATTCCGCTTCCGCGGCGCGCTTTATGACAAGGTTGATCAATTACCCTGGCGACACCTTCGCCATGCGCGAACCCGAACGCGCGGTGGGCAAGGTCCGCTGCATGCAATCGCGCTCCGACGTGCGCGTAGACCAGGTCAGCCATTGCCTCCACGCCATAGTGGAGGGAGCGCAGATCTATGACGAAGTGGACTGCACAAAGCACCTATGTGAAACACGGGCTTAAGATTTAACGGGCCGGAAACTCCTCTTGCAAAAGCGCCTTCACGCCTGACGGCCCGGTGAGCGATAACAGCCAAACGGGTTGGTTGCCCGCCGCTGAAAGCTGAAGCGTCAAAAATGGACAGCACAGACGCTCCATGCTCATCCATTCAGCGACGTCCGGTAACGTGATCGCCTTGCTTTCGAGTTTGTAGGCATATCCGTCCGTCAGTTCGCTCCGATCCCGGACAGCAGCCCGGAGACGCTTCATCAAATCGTTGTACCTCGGACGTTCGGCTGCGCCGATTGCCTTCAGGTTGCAGGCGATGACCGGGACGGGATTATCTTGCGCGGCGGTGGTGCAGGCGCAAAGCAGAGAAACACAAAATGCGGTTGCTATCGTCATGGTTCAACGGTAAGACTTGAAGTGAGCTTTAAGTCAAGGGGGATTGATGACAATCGGAGAACTTGCATCGAAAACCGGCGTCCCCGCTTCCACCATTCGCTACTGGGAAAGCATCGGCGTGTTGCCTGTGGCTGGGCGGGTCAGCGGGCAACGGCGCTATACAGGCGATTCTATTCACCGTCTTGCGGTGCTGCGGCTGGCGCAAGCGTGCGGCTTCCGGCTGGACGAAATGCGCCATCTCATGCACGGCTTTCGCCCGGAAACGCCACCCTCGCGCCGGTGGCAAGAACTGGCGCATGCTAAACAAATAGACCTCGATACGCAAATAGCGCAGCTCAAGGCGATGCGGCGTGTCGTAGACCGGGTTTTAAATTGCCAGTGCGCGGAGTTGGCCGACTGCGGGCGCATGGCGGCATCCGTCATTGAGGCTGCACAGTGAACCCGCTCTGGTATCCGATTGCGGCTCTTGGGAGATTGCCGGTTGCTTCTCTTTTTTGGGCGTGCCGCGGATGCATAAACTCGCTTTGACGCGTAGCGGCACTTCCAATACAAGGACGGCGTCGCTTCTCTGGCTGTGGGTCGTTGAGAATACGCGCCCGGACACCTCAAGATTTGGGTTTTGTCGAATGGTAACCTGGCGCTGCCGCCATTTCTTAAAGCATGTCTGCGAACAACTCGTGACGTTTTGCGAAATAGACAGCTTGCACTTGTAGATCATTTGGCGACTTCTCTCCCAAGTGGCTGAAGTATGGCTTCCATGCGCTTCGTGGCGCGCGTGACTCCGAGGGCGGCGGTCCCCGTCATGCTCGAGCCCAGAGGCTCAATGCACTGGCGCAACACAAAGCCTTCGGGGTGGGGTGGATTCTCCATCGGCATGTCCTGCCACTATGATCATCGACGTGAATGATACACAGAACCGCCGCTCGAACCTGTCAAGCATGGTTCCGTTTTTGGCGGGTATCCTCAGCCTGTAAACGTCGTCTTCGCAAAGGACCCGTTTGTGATACATCAGGGTTTTGGGTCGGGGCCGCTCGGCTTATCTCGTCTAGCTTCCTGGGGCAGTGCCTCCTGCAAGGCGTTCAAGTACTCAACCAAGGTAGCGTCCAGTCGCTTATAGAGAAGGCCATTAAAGCTCTCCGTTCCGTCCCCGGTCTGTGCCTGCTGCAAGCTGCGAATATAATCCGGTCGATCCTCCGGGCGGACGGCAACCGGGAGATAGCCGCTACGAATTAAGATCAGGTTCATCAACAAGCGGGCGGTGCGGCCATTGCCGTCGTTGAAAGGATGGATGTCCACGAGGCGGCGATGAGCCGTGAATGCCGTATCCGGCATGTTGGGTGCCCTTCCAAGCCAAGCGGCAAAGTCGCCCATCAGCGCCGGGACCTCAGCCGGTGACGGAAAGCTGTGGCGGCCCGTCTCCGTGCGAACGAAACGGGGCAGGTCGGCATAGCGGCCGGCGATGTCCGGGCCAGAGCGCTGCATAACCAGCCGGTGCAAATTGCGCACGTCACTTTCAGTCAGCGGCGTTCCTTGCCGCGCAAGCTCGCGTACATAACGGATAGCGTCATAGTGATCGAGTGCCTCAAGGTGGTCTTTGAGGGGCTTGCCGCTGATGGTAATTCCTTTTTCAATGACGAGCGTGGTTTCGACCGGGCTGAGGGTGTTGCCCTCGATGGCGTTGGATGTGTACGTAAGCTCGATGTCGTAGTAGTGCTCAAGGTTAGCGAGCGCCTTCGCCGACAGGGGCCGAAGCTCGTCGAGCCGCTTTTTTTTGGCGGCGATAGAGGTCAAAATCTCATCCATGCCGCCTCAAGAGATAGCACGGACTGGGCGCTTGCACAAATACGACCTCGCCCGCTCCACAATGTTTGGGGCAGGAGCCCTAAACGAAGCGATCACTTAACTTTCGTGACCGTCACCTCTACCTGGCCGATTGCGAGCGGTGTGGCTGGGATTGCCGAAGTGGGGGCGGAGTTCGCAATGGAAGCCGGGGTCGCAGCTAACATTTTCCGCTCATCTATGATCACAGTAGGCATCCCCAGCTCGAGGGTGGTGTTGAACGACAGTTTTCTCTGTCTGATAACAGGCTCCGGCATGCTCTCGTGTGGCACGATGCTGCTTAGCTCGATACCTCCCTGTAGAGCGGCCTTGCCGTTCGATTCATGCAAAATGCATTCTATATTCACGCCGTCATCAATGTAGGTATGCTGGGGCGAGCCTGTAGCAACAGGAACACGATTTCCCGCTTGGAAAAGACCCTTCCGCGATTCGTCGATCAGCATGGTGTAGTGCTGGCTGGATTTAACCGCTCCATCGCTGCCGTTACGGAGGTTGAATTCCACCTTGTAGACCGCGGGACCGCCGGACTCCTTTTCCTGCTGAGCGCAGACGGGCAGCACAGAGCCCAGAAACGCGGCTGCAATCAGTGCAACAGAATGGCGCATGTTTTGTTACTCTCCCGCATTATGAGACGAACGGTGGCGGGAAAACGTGGACCTGTGATTCAGCGCCTCGATCTCGATCTTCCGAGCACATCAACCGGTGTAGAGATTACATTTAGAAATGCCCTGTTTTCCGGTGAGTAGGTGGTGAATCCGGACCAGCAGCACGAACGATGAGATGCCTCGACGGACGTCTTCAAGCGATTCGTTGGTCCAGCTAACGACCCGCTGAGGCGACGACCAACCTCCGGCGCTACGGGCGTGAATGGCACAAGCTCTTCAGAAACCCACGGCTAGGTGATTGATTCTGAGTGGGGCAGGCAATTTGCCTGCCCAGGGGCAAAGCAATGCCGAAGGGCGGGCGAAACGCCCACTCCACTCAGTTTCCGATACTTGTGACGGCCCCCGTCGCTCCCGCTGAAGCATGCTCCACAACGGCTGATCTGTTAGCATGAAATTTGTCAGGCTCCGGGCTTCGTGCAACGGGCGGCTGTAAACCCCGCCAGGTCCGGAAGGAAGCAACGGTAGCGGTTTAGCTCGTGTGCCGCGGATTACCCGGGGTCTGGCAGCATCCGGCCACCTTTCCCCATGTATCAGGTCATCGCGCGAAAGTATCGCCCCCAAACGTTCTCAGAGCTGATCGGGCAGGAGCACGTCAAAACTACCATCGAGAATGCGATTTCGCAGAAGCGCATCGCGCATGGCTACATTTTCGCCGGGCAGCGCGGCACTGGTAAGACCACGGTGGCCCGCATTCTGGCGCGCTGTCTGAACTGCGAGCAAGGGCCCACCGCAAATCCGTGCGGCGTGTGTCCCAGTTGCCTGGAAATCCCGGCGGGCAGCGCCGTGGATGTGATCGAGATCGACGCAGCGTCGAACCGGGGCATCAACGAAATGCGCGAGCTACGCGAAAGCGTTCGCTACCGGCCGGTACGCGGCCACTACAAAGTGTTTATCGTCGATGAAGCGCATCAGATCACCAGCGAAGCATTCAATGCGCTGCTGAAGACGCTGGAGGAGCCTCCCGAGTGGGTTGTCTTTATTCTGTGTACGACGGAAGTCCACAAGGTCCCGGCCACCATCGCATCCCGCTGCCAGCAGTTCAGCTTTCGCTCGGTCGATTTTGCCGAAGTGGTCGCGCGCATGGCGTGGATCTGCGACCAGGAAGGCATTGAAGCGGATCCGGACGTACTGGCCGTGCTTGCGCAGGCGGGCGAAGGTAGCGTCCGGGATTCGCTGTCGGCGCTCGATCAGGGCATTGCTTGTTGCGGGATGAAGCTCGGCGCCCAGGAGATTCGAGGGCTGCTCGGCATGTTCTCGATCGATTCGCTCGAGCAGATCACGCAGGCGCTCAGCACCCTCAATTCGCGAAAGATGCTCGAGGTGGTAATGGAGCTGGAGCGGAACGGCCGCAGCCTGCAACACTTCTGCCGCGAGCTGGCCCGCTATTTCCGCAATCTTCTGGTGGCAAAAGTGGCGGGCGCGAACACGCGGCTGATCGCGGCCTCGCCGGCGGAGCAGGAACGTCTCGCGGCGATCGCGGCGGCATTCTCCGAAGAAGACCTGACGCGCTATCTACACCTGACGCTGGAGCTGTTCAAGGACTTGCAAACCTCGCTCCAACCCCGGTTGCATCTCGAGATCGGCCTGTTACGGTTGGTGCAGGCCGGCAAGCTGGCGCCGATTGAAGAAGCGCTGGCCGGGTTAGAAGGCGGCGGAAAGAAGCCGATCATTCTGCCGAGGCCCGCGCCCGCACCGGCGCTTTCACCTTCCGGCAGTCGCTCCTGGCGCGACGATCTGCACGCCAAACTGATCGACCTGGGAATGATCTATACCGCCGATGCCGTGGAGCATTCGACGGTCACAGAGGTCAATGGCGAGCTTCGCTTTACGACCCCGGAAGAGTTCCGGCTGTCGATGAACGAGAAGGACATTCTGAAAGCGGTCCAACAGGTGGCAGGCCGTCCCATGCGCGTGAGCATCCAGCTCGGTGAAGCCCCCGCTCAGACTAAGCCGATTGAGAAGAAGATCGACGATGTCTCCGAGCGCGCTCTGTCGCACCCGGAAGTGCGGCGCTTTCAGGAATTGTTCCCGGACGCCCAGGTCCGCGCTGTGCGAAATTTGAAAGAGTAACACAGGCACGATCGCGCGTAAGCGCATTCTCGCCTGTGTTGCACTTAGACAAGGAACCCATGAAACTACCCGGAAACATGCAGGCAATGATGAAACAGGCCGAGCAGATGCAGCGCAAGATGCAGGAGGAGACGGCGCAGATTCGCGTCGAGGCATCGGCCGGCGGCGGTATGGTGACCGTGAAGATGGATGGCAAGAAGAACGTCACTGCCGTGAAGATCGATCCCGAAGTGGCCGGCGATGTCGAGATGCTGCAAGACATGGTGATGGCCGGCTTCAATGAGGCGTCGAAGAAAGTCGACGAAGAGATCCAGCAGAAAATGGGCGGGCTGCTGGGAGGCATGGGCCTGCCACCCGGCATGTTTTAAGCGGCCATGCCCGATTTCGCCGAACCGCTGGACCGTCTGATTCAGCAATTCAAGCGCCTGCCGGGCATTGGGCAGAAATCGGCGCAACGCATCGCATTCCATGTGCTGCGGACCTCCCGGGAAGATGCCGCGCACCTGGCCCAGGCAGTGCTCGACGTTAAAGACAAGCTGGTGATTTGCGAGCAGTGCAATAACATCAGCGACGGCGGGCTCTGCAACTATTGCCGCGATCCCCATCGAGACCGTTCCGTGATCTGCGTGGTCGAAGAGCCTCACAATATCCTGCCGGTGGAAACCACGCGCCAGTTCACCGGTCTCTATCACGTGCTGCACGGAACCATTTCGCCGCTCAAGGGAATCGGGCCCGATCAGTTGAGGATCAAGGGACTGGTGGACCGGATCTCGTCCGGCGGTGTGACGGAGCTGATCGTGGCCACCAACCCGACAGTTGAAGGCGAAGCGACGGCGGTCTATCTTTCGCGTCTGCTGAAACCTCTGGGCGTGCGAGTGAGCCGCATCGGGATGGGCATTCCGGTGGGCAGCGATCTGGAGTTTGCCGATGAAGTTACGATGTCGAAATCGCTCGAGAACCGGAGGGACATGTGAAGTTGGTATTGGCCTTCGCGCTCGCGGGCGCGGTCTGGGCGCAAGAGAATCCCGCCGCTGCGGCCGCAAGGAGTTGGCGCGCAGCACACGAGCAAGCGATCGTGAGCGAATTCGTCGAGCTGCTCTCGATACCGAATCTGGCTTCGGATACGAGTAACATTCAGCGCAACGCCGCCGCTATCTCGCGCCTGCTCGCGAAGCGCGGCGTCAAAACCAGACTTCTCGAAACCGAGAGCGCTCCGCCAGTGGTGTACGGTGAGATCGCCACGCCGGGAGCCACGCGAACGGTGATCTTCTACGCGCACTACGATGGTCAGCCGCTCGACCCCAAGGAGTGGAAGACGCCTCCCTGGGAACCAACCATTGTTCCTCCAGCGCGAAGCGGCAGGTTTGATCCCGAATCGCGCATCTACGCCAGATCGGCCTCCGATGACAAGGCGCCCATCATCGCGATTGCGACGGCGCTCGATGCGATGCGCGCGGCCAAGATCCCCCTGGGATCGAACATCAAGATGGTATTCGAAGGCGAGGAAGAGGCCGGCTCGCGCCACCTCGATCGCATTCTGGCCGCAAACAAGGATCTGCTCCGCAGCGATGTTTGGTTGATCTGCGATGGTCCGGTGCACCAGAGCCGCCGGCAGCAGATCGTGTTCGGAGCGCGGGGAGTGGAAACGCTGGACATCACTGTATATGGGCCTCGCCGTGAGTTGCACAGCGGCCATTACGGAAACTGGGCGCCCAACCCGGCGATGATGCTCGCCCGCCTGCTGGCGTCGATGAAGGACGACGACGGCCATGTTCTGGTGGAACATTACTATGACGGAATTGAGCCGCTCAGCGACACTGAGAAACGCGCCGTGGCCGAAGCGCCGGAAGTGGAATCGGAGCTCAAGCGCGAGTTATGGCTCGGACGGGCGGAAGGCGGCGGCAAGAGCCTGGTAGAGTTGCTGAACCTGCCATCGCTCAACATTCGCGGGATGGCGAGCTCGCGAATCGGCGCGCAGGCGAGCAATGTGATTCCTTCGACGGCGTCGGCTTCGATCGATATGCGGCTGGTGAAGGGCATCGATCACAAGGATGCGGCACGCCGCGTGATCGAGCACATTCGCAAGCAGGGCTACTTCATCATCGACCACGACCACGACCCCGACCCGGACACGCTGATGTCGCATTCGAAAGTGGCAAAGGCCGGCAATCGCGAGGGTGGCTACAACGCGGAGCGCACGTCCATGGATCTGCCAGTTTCAAAGTTGGTTCTTCGCACCGCGGATAGCGTCCGCGGGCCGGTGGTGAAGCTCCCGACCATGGGCGGCAGCGTACCGCTGTATATGATTTCGGAGATTCTGCACGCGCCGACAATTACAGTCCCGATCGCGAACCATGACAATAATCAGCACAGCTTTAACGAGAACATCCGCATCCAGAATCTGTGGGACGGCATTGAGCTGATGGCGGCATTGTTAGGGATGAAATGAATCGTCGCGCGGACCTGAGGCGCAAGCAGCCGCTCCAATGGTCCATGGGCGACCCGCAGCCTTCTTCAGACAGGCTCCAGTCTTTGTCCGCTCAGGTGCCACTTCCGATTCGTCAGTCCCGAAGTGTGATCTGCCGATAAGTGGGCTGCGCCCATCGGCGAAGCGGGCCGTTGACGAGTTGGAAAGAACCTCACCGCGAAATGCCCGCCGCGAGCAACTGGACCGTTCCGTTCGGTGTGCCGGTATCGCGCGGGTCGGCCAGATATCGCCGTGTGGCCCGATAGCGCATCGCCGGAGTCGTCCTGGCGATCAGGATCGATCCCGCATTGGCGTTCACTTCGATCCACGCGGTCCCGTCTGTTGCACGTGCGAGCCGGCCCCATTCTTCAGACAGGCTCCGGTCCGCTGCCGCTGAGATGCCACACTCGAAAACCGACCGCATCCTCCATGTTGCACCGAGTGGCACAGGCATTCTTGCCTGTTTTTATGGGCGCGGAATCGCCCACCAAAGGCGATGAAAAGCAGTGAGTGGAGTAGGCGGTTTCGCCTGCTCGGCAGGCCAACGGCCCGCTCGACTCTACCTCGCACTACGGGAGGGTTTTCGAGAGTGTGTTGCACTTGAAACGGGCACCTTTTTCACTATGAATGAGTGGAGCAGGCGGTTTCGCCTGCTCGGCAGGCCAACGGCCTGCTCCACTCTACCTCACACCACAGGAGGGTTTTCGAGAGTGTGTTGCACTTAGACAAAGACCTTTTGCCCGGCTGCCGGGCAAAAGAAACACTCCTGAGCGCCACTAAACACTTGTCTCCGAGTCATTCATCAAAGGCCTGTATCTAATTGGCGCGGTATCGCGCTCGCGATACGTCGACCTTCGGTCGCGCGGCAGGCGAAACCGCCTGCCGCAGTCAGCACGCCCGCACGCATTAATCGACGACAGCGCTCCAGCCGCGCCGCGACAGGTCCCAATAGATCACCGCGCCGGCTGCCAGCCCGCATCCGAGCAGGGCCAATCCCAAGCCCGTGTCTTTGAGCAGCAACTTCCCGACCCCAAAGAGCACGCCATAGATCAACACGCATCCGCAAATCCAATCCACCAGATTGCGTACTCCATCGCGGGACGGACGGACTTCTGGCGCAAGCGCGGCAATGGGAGCCCAGCCATGCAGCGACGGCCGGGTGCGCCGATAGAAAGCGACCAATGTCTCTCGCGATTCCGGCGGCGTCGCGAAGGTGACGATCAGCCAAGTCGCCGTTGTCACGATGACGGTGACAATCATGATCCACGCGAAATCGACAGGATTGCCGCCATTCCAGCCGGCGATGGCCTGCAATACGACGGAAACCACCAGGGCCGCGCTCATTGCGGATACCTCGCTCCAGGCGTTAATCCGCCACCAGTACCAACGCAGCAGCAGCACCGCCCCAGTGCCCGCCCCGATCGACAGCATCCATTTCCAGGCATCGCCTATGGAGGTCATATAAAACGTCACGACGATAGAGATGGCGGTAAGCAGCACGGTCGCCCACTGCGAGGCCGCGACGTAGTGCTTGTCGGATTCGTTCTTCTTCCAGAAGCGCCGGTAGAAATCATTCACCATATAACTCGCGCCCCAGTTTAATTGCGTGGCGATAGTAGACATGTACGCCGCTGCGAACGCCGCGACCATCAAGCCGCGCAGAGACGGCGGCAAGTAGGCGATCATCACGCGAATGTAGCCGGTCTCCGGATCTTGCAGGTTCGGAAACAGGATCAGCGAACACAGCGCGACCAGAATCCACGGCCATGGCCGCACGGCGTAATGCGCAATGTTGAACCATAAAGTGGCGAGCAGCGAGTTCTTTTCATCTTTTGCGCAGAACATCCGTTGAGCCACGTAGCCGCCGCCGCCGGGCTCCGCGCCGGGATACCAGGAGGCCCACCAGGTCATGGACACATACACCAAAAAGGTGATCATCGGCATCCACGCCGAATTCAGATCCGGGATAAAGCTCAGCACCGATCCTTGTCCCAGGCCGCTCGCGTGCCGCGCGGCATCGATCGCCAGAAGTTTTGTTTTGAGAGCGTCCATTCCTCCCACGGCCCGCACCGCATACACAGCGAGCGCGATCACCATGCTCATCTTGATGACGAACTGAAACACGTCGGTAACGAGAACGCCCCACAAGCCAGACAAGGTCGAAATGAAAGAGGTGAGAGCGATGAGACCGATGACAATCAGCAGAGCCTGCCATTTCTCAATGCCCAAAATCAGCATCAGGATTTTCACCATGGCCAGATTCACCCAACCCAGAATGATGCAGTTGATCGGAATTCCGAGATACAGCGCGCGAAAACCGCGTAGGAAGGCAGCCGGTTTGCCGGAATACCGGATCTCCGAGAACTCAATATCGGTCATAACACCGGAGCGGCGCCACAGCCGGGCATAGAAGAATACGGTCATCATCCCGCTGGCAACCAGGTTCCACCACACCCAGTTGCCGGCAATACCGTTCTTGGCGACAAACCCGGTAACTACCAGCGGCGTGTCCGCGGCAAATGTAGTCGCGACCATGGAAGTGCCGGCCAACCACCACGGCACGTTCCGCCCTGACAGAAAAAACTCCGAAAGATTCTTGCCCGCGCGGGCTTTATAGTAAAGTCCGATGCCGATGTTGAACAGGAAGTAAAGTGCGACGACGGCCCAATCGACAAGAGTAAGCTGCACTCTGGGATTGTACCGGATGTGGCGCTCTGGAGATCACTTCCCGGCAGTCTTTGCCTTGGCGGCCTAGTCTTTCACTTGTGCATCAGCGTGGGTACGCGATAGAGAATGCCGTCCTTGATGATCCACTCCGCGCCACCGGTATGAGGTCCGAAACATAGCCTGCGCGGACACGGCCGAGCCCAATGCCACTTACTTAAGCGGAACCGAAACATTTTCAATAACTTACGTCTTTGCAAAAATGTGGAGCGGGTCTCCGACCGGCTCGCGTTCCAGTGGCGCATGCCTAAAACACCGCCTTCGGCGAGCAGGTCGGGGACCTGCTCCACGCTGGCAAACCGAAGGTAAGCCGCTGATAAATCGGGCCTCACCACAAAGTAAGCGACATTAGGGCCGAGCCCGCTTTCCTGAACGAGGATCTTCGCGTTGTTCACCGTGGCGTGCTGGATCACTTGGAGCGGATGGAACCCGGCCTTGTGTTGAAGCTGGAGCTCGCACCCGCGCGCTTACGGCAATTCCCGCGTCTGATCGCCAAGTATGTTCGCGAGCAGCACGTGCTCACGCGACGCCGGCAAGACATACCGGAGCTAAGGCGGGCAAGGTGCTCTACGAGCCGGGTGTATCGCGGTAATCTCTTACCGTATCGCTCCGAAATCCTGGTTCAGGATCGGGTATTGGCTCCAGTCCTTGTAGTCGAAGTGCCACCACTCAAATTCGTTCACCTGGAATCCCTCGGCTTCCATCATCCGGCGAAGCAGATCCCTATGCCAGCGCTGCAGCGCCGTGCCGCCTGGATACTCCGGATAGGAGCGCGTCGACATCTCATCATATCCGCCGGTCATCTGAATCGGCTTGCCCGTCGCGGCATCATAGAGGGTTAGATCCACCGCGCAGCCCCGATTGTGGCGCGAACCTTGCGAAGGGTCAGCGACAAAATTGTGTTTGTCCGGAGGCGTGCCGTCCCAGAACATCTTGGTGACATACCACGGGCGATACGCATCATGGATCAGCAGACCATAGCCGAGCCGGCGCAGGGACTGATCGGCCCGGACGGCAGCGTCCGCCGCGGGTCTCTGCATGAAGGCGCGAGCCTCTCTATAGAAAGGTGTCCTCATGAAATTATTGCTTGTAGCGTAACGGATATCGAGATGGATGGCGGGATCGAGCTTCACCAATTCCACCAGTTCCGGCTTGCGGAAGTCTCCCTTTTCAGCGGGAGGGTTGGCCTTGAGCGCTTCCGCCCGCAATTCGGCGACAGGCTTGACCGGAGTGAGATGGAACGTGGCGCCGGGACTGGCGGGATCAGGCCGGCGCGGGAAGAGCACGCCTCCGACGCGGACGGAGACTGCGCGGCCGGCGGCGTCGCGGGTGAAGGCCGCCGGTTCATGGGCATATAGGCCCGCATCCGGAAACCTGAATTCATTCTCCGAGATATCCTCCAACGGATCGTATGAAAACCATTCGATCAGCGCAGTCAGCTTCCCGCCTCGCTCGAGAATGTATAGCGTATCGTAGTCCCAGCCGTATTCACCAATCAGCCCTTGCCAGCGTTTCGGAATGTCCGGCGGCGCCGGAGGCGGAAACACGCGCTTTGCCGCATCCAGCTTGAGCTTGGATCCAAAGGCAAGGACGTCATCTGCCACCAAGTCGTCGCCTGATTTCTTAAACTGAATCCGATAGCCACTCTTGAATGGCGTTGCGTAGAGCTTGCCGCCAGGATTCGTAATTTCGACATCGGGATAAGCGCCGGTGAGTCGCGCCGCTTCGGGTCCCGGCAGAGGCACGGGTATCTTCGCCGCGGGCAAAGGCCGATGAAGGCGCTCCGCAATCAGCCATTCGACCGCTTGCCGCGCGATGTGATTGACGACGGCATTGGCGCTGTCCTTAGTCGTGATGGCGGCCACTCCGATCTGGTCTTCGGGGAGTGCCTCGAGTTCAGTAGCGAATCCGTAGATGGCGCCGCCATGCCCGATCACGCGACGTCCTTTCACTTCGGCAATGCGGAAGCCCAGGCCGTAGCCGGTCTTTTGACCGGCTGCCTCAAACTGCGGCGTCCACATCTTTTCGAGAGTTTCCCGGCGGATGACGCCTCGTCCCCCCGTAAACAGGTCCATCACGAATCGCGCGAGATCTCCGGTAGTGCTGTACATGCAGCCAGCGGGCGCCATCCCGAGTTCAAATTTGGGTGCCTCAAAAACGCGCCCGTCATAGGTCCACATGAACGACTTAGCCAGGTTTCGAATCAACTCCGGCTGTGGCGTGAAGGCACTGTGCTGCATTCCTAAGGGCTGGAGCACATGCGTTTTCAAGTATTGGGAGAAGGGCGTGTGTTGCGTCGTCTCAAGCACATCGCCCACAACGGCGATCCCGGCGTTTGAGTACTTGGTGTGGGAGCCGGGAGCATACACCAGCGCGGTTTCATTCAGGCTGGCCACGGTCTGTTTCAAGGAAGGTCCGGAATCATCGAAATAATGCCCCACCGGCGGCTCTCGCACCAGACCCGCCCGGTGCGACATCAGTTGGCGCAGCGTAATCGGTTTCCCGAAAGGATTCTTAGGGTGAAACTCCGGAAGGTAGCGGGTTACCGGCGCATCGAGATCGATCTCTCCACGCTCTACCAACTGCATGATGCCAATATCGGTGAACAGCTTCGAGACTGAACCCACTCGATATACCGTATCCGGCCCAGCCCCGTAATCGCGGCTCCAGACGACGCGATCGTGATCCACGATGGCGATCGAGAGCGTTTGCAGGCCTTTGTCCTCCATCTCGTGGTGAATCAGTTCGTCCAGGCGCAAGACGATCTGGCTATCCGCCGCCTGTCCATAGACCAGGCCGAAGAACGCGCAGACCAGGAGGCAACCGATGCGTATCATTGTTTAAGCCGATCGGGTTTGAGCCGGTCGGGTTTGAGCCGATCGGGTTTAGGTCGATCGGGTGTGCCGCGATCGGACCGGAAGCCATCGTAGGCTGCTGCGGAGACTTCGCCCAGTGCCTCGCCCACCATCCGGGTTGCGGATTCGTTCATTGTGGCAAACGAAACAAAATTGATGTAAGCGGCAAAGGCGAGGTGCCGGCCATCCTTGGTTTCGATGAAGTCCGCCAGACCCTTCCCTTCGATCACACCCCCGCCTGGCGCGAGCGCGTTTCCCCCGCCCATGGTTCCGGTTTTTGCAAAGACGTGTCCGGCCGCCGGGGAGTCCGTCTCGATATTAAAGAGCGATCCATCTTTCCCGAGGATTGGCAGCGCGGTTTTGAAATCCTGGAAGAATGGCTGCTTGGTGATGTGCAGGAGAAATTGAACTATGAAGTCCGGCGCAAAGAGCGCCGCTCCGCCCGCCCCGTCATTTTGGACGGCGCCCGTTAGATCCAGGCCCGCCTGCTGGAGCATGGCGCGTTCGTGATCGAAGCCCGCTTGCAACGGCTGTGGGCTCTCCTTTTGCAGGTATGCTCCTACAATGTAGGGCATCATGCTTGCGTGCAGGTTCTGACTCACTTTCAGCGTGATCTTGGCTTCCTCTTTGAGCGGCGGTGACACGTGCTCGGCCACTTCGTTTTCGCGCGTATAGAGCAGTTTGTCCGTGGCGTGAGCGGCGGCGTTCGCTCCCCCACCGATCTGGACGCCCGCGCTCTCCAACGCTTCCGTAAACACCACCTCCGCGAACCGCGATGGTGTGGGAACCTTGTATACCCGCAGTTTCGGGGGTGCTCCGGACGGGATCGCTCCGGATAGCGAAACGTTGTGAGTGCCATCCGGGTTCGACGTATCGTTTGCCCACTCGAGATGCATCTTGCTTCCAACCGCGGCCGTCTTAACCTGATTGGTTATGTTCACGTAGGTCGTCTTGGGAGAAATCTCGAGCGCGGCCGGATCCCCCTCCCGGGCGCCTGGCGTGACCATTACGTCCACGACGTTGTCATTCACGACAATGGGTGAAATCACCACCCGCGTGCCCAGCTCGCGCGTACCTTCCGGGAAGAGCGATATGTCCACCGCGACCCGCCCGGTCACCCGGTGAATGCCGCTGGACGTGACCTTGGACGCCAACTCGCGAATCACGGTTAGAGGATCGCCGGGAACCGGTTTGGATTCCGCGAAACCGTCATAGGAGTGATCCTCGTTTTCGAACACCATGGTTCCATCCGGCTGGATGCGATTCGACAAGTCCGGATCGCCGCTGGCAAGCAGAATCAGGTCGCCCTCCAAAGTGCCATCTTTTAGCGGCCCGGTCCGGTACACCCTCGTGTGAAAGCGGAAATCAGGCCCGAGCAACTCCAGCGCCGAGCCGAGAGACAAGAGCTTGGTGGTGGAACCTGGGACAAACAACTCCTGCGGATTCCATGCGTATAAAACTTTTCCGTCTTCGATTGAGTAAAACTCCACACCGAAGCGCGAATGCCGGTACTCCGGCCGGCTCCGGATCGCTTCAAACCGCTTCTCGAACGAGGAGGTCTGTGCGGGTAGGGCGGTCACAAACATCGCCGCCAGTACCGCGGCTTTGAATAGAAGGTGCGGGGACATTTCCATTTCTCCTGTTAGCTGATTGGCATCGCCGCGGGTCGGGGGTAGTATCTTTCCTGGCTCACGGTAAGCTGCTGAATCCGGCGCTCACGAATCCGATAGCCAAGGCCTCCGGACGTGGGTACGCGGATGGTACCGTGCGGCGTCGCCTCAACTTCCGGCTCGATGATATCTTCTTCCCAATAACGTTGGCTCGCCGAAACATCGCCCGGCCAAATGAATCCAGCTTGCGCCTGAATGCGGCTGGCTTCGGTATGTCCACCCACGCGCCCTAGTTTAATGTTGATCACACCGCAAGCGCTCGCCTCGATCGCGGCACAGGCGTGGCGTAGGTTGTGAATGGATTCATCCATTATCGATCGCGGCGACCGCGGCGCCGGCGGCAAATGGGAGTTGCCAGTTGTGCCTGAGAGGGGCGTGGTGATGGATGTCATCCCATTCCAGCGGCTGTTCTACGACCGAATCAAGCATCTTGTCGATAGTGGGCTGGATACGTAGCGAAACGCCGCAAGCGATTTCCTCCAGCGTCCCGCCCAGCAGGCGGCTGAGCGGCACCCCGCGCATCTGCGATTCCCGATGCCAGACCGCATTTCCCAATGCGGCTTTCGCTATCTCGTGTCCGCGAACCGGCGCCGGCAGTTTGGGTATATCCTGCGCTTGGCCGGTCTCTTTCCCGAGTATCGACGGGACCAAGTAATTGCAGAGCATCATCCAGGCAATGTCAATCGTCTCCGAACTAAAGAACGGACCCTCCATCGCGGTACTTTCGTCCCACCCGGACAGACCCTCGCATTGCGCCTGCACCAGCAGAATCCGCCGGTTCCGCACAGTGCCAAAGCTGGTCTCGAACGGCGACCGCAGCCGCATGTGGATCTCGCGAAGGTGTACTTGTTCAATCTGCATAGCGCTCCAAAAGGTAGTGACAAGTGTCGCTTCCGCGCTCAAACCCCGTGATGGCATAACCGCGCGAAAACAGATCTTGCAGGCGCCGGCGCAGGCCGGCCTGCCATTGGCAGGCTTGTGAAGGGTCCGCTCGCTTTAACTCAGCGATGTTTGCCGAAATCGGGATCTTGATTAAATCAAGCCCCGGCTGAGGCGGCGCTTCGTTGCGCGCCGCGGCGGCCACCCGAGCGGAACTCAGCCGCCATTCGGCCAGCGCGCGATCCGTGGGCAGATCGCCATGCAGAGGACTCGTGGTACGTCCGTAACAGTTCGGGATGTAATGGCGGATGGCCACGCCAAGCCGGCAAATGTTGAAATAGGCGTTGCGCAACTCGAGTGGATCGAAGGTCCACTGAATCCGGTCCACTCCAGCGCGCAGCGCCTCCTCGCGTTGGCAGAGCTTCAGCAGCCTTCCCGCGCCGCGATTCTGATATTCGGGCAGAACACCCGCCATATGCGAATGCCAATACCGGCTCCCATCCTGCTCGGCTGAGAACGCCAAAGCGAACCCGGCCGGCGTGCTCCCGTCAAAAGCGCACAGCGCATGTCCGCCAGTGTGCTGAGCCACCACAAAGATCGCCGCTGGGACCAGATCCTCGTCGCCGTACCACCAGATCCGCCGCTGCAGCTCGACGCACAGCTTCAGGTCTTCGTGGGACCGGCATTGACGAACAGTGAACGGGATGTGCATGTTCCAGGTCCACTCAGGCGGCGCTTCGATGCTGAAAGCTGAGCCAGTAAATCGGCAGCCCGATAAGAATGAGACCGATTCCGTATAGCGCGTGCACCGGGCCGTTCACAACAGTGATGGCCGTGATAAAGACGGCCGCTAGCACGAATAGAATTGGAATCGCGGGATAGAACGGTACCCGGTACGGACGATCGAGATCCGGCCGGCGGCGCCGCAGCACGATCACGGCGAACACCGACAGACCGTAGAAAATCCAAGCGGTGAAGACGACGAAGGTGAACAACTCCTGGAACGTGCCGGCCAGTGCCAGGCAGGATGACCAGATTCCCTGCAGCAGGATCGCCAGAGTAGGCGCACGCGCGGCATTCAGTTTTCCAAAGGAGCGGAAGAACATGCCATCCTGCGCCATGGCGAAATAGACCCGCGGGCCTGTAAGCACCATTCCGTTGACGGCTCCCAGGATGGAGGCAACGATGAGCGCGGTCACCAATGCGGCTGCCGGGCCGCCGTAGACTGCATTCACAGCGGTGGCGGCTGCGCGGTCGCTCGCTTGCAACTGAGCGGGAGTGAGCACGTGGTAGTAGGCGGCATTCGCCGAGAGATAAATCGCGGCGAGCGCGAGGGCGCCCCACAACAAGCTCTTGGGCAAGTCACGAGCGGGGTTGCGAAACTCGGCCGCCGTGAACGAGACCACGTGCCAGCCCTCATAGGCCCACAGCACCGCAACCAAAGCCGCCCCGATTGCCAGCAGCAGAGGCGGGCCGGGTTTCGCTTCGAGTAAAGCCCCAGGGGCCGTGTGGCTGGCGCGGGCGCTCAAGAGCATGACGACCAACAGGCCGATGCCGCCGACCTTGCAGAACGTGATGATATTCTGCACCAGCTTGCCGGTCCGGAGCCCGAGAATGTTGATCATCGTCAGCAGCACAATCACCGCGATCGACCCTGCCTTTTGGGACGTTGCTGAGAGCGGCATCAACTGGGAGAGGTATAGCCCGAACGCAACCGCGAGCGTGGCGATGCTGCCGCTGTGAATGAGCGTGAGCAGCCCCCATCCATACAGAAAAGCGATCGGGCGTCCATAAGCCGCTCGCAGGTAAACGTACAGTCCGCCGGCCCCCGGATACATCGCGCCCAGTTCAGCCAAGCTCAGCGCGCCGAAAAGGGTCAACAGCCCGCCAGCCAGCCAGACCAGCAATACCAGGTTCACCGAAGGAATCTGCCGCGCCACGCTGCCGGGAACCAGATAGATGCCGGAGCCGATCACCGTCCCTACCACGATGGCCACTCCGTCTCGGAACGATAGGTCCCGTGCCAGTCCGATCGCCTTCGGGGCGTCTGCCATGAGAGCTTCGTTACTCCGTGTACCAGCGATAGCCGCTGCGTTGTTCTTCATCTACCTTTCGCAACACCTCTGGAGTGTGGTCCCGCTGGACGTTGGTGCAGGCCGGCAACAAGACATTCAGCAGGGGCCGTTTCCCATCTCCCCCGCAACGTCCTTACTCGTCGAGGATCGGGCTACGTGAATAGTGCGGCTCGTGGTGCCGGCCAGCACGTTTCGATTCAGAACCGTCATCTGATATTCCAGGTAAGAACCAGGCTCGCGGCTAAGTCTCCGCCGATGGGCAGAACCTGGCGGGCGCCGTGAATTCGCTTGGCCCGCGCCCGCGATGCGTTTCATGTCAAGCGTGTGCCGGAGCGCGCTCAGATTCTTAGAATCCTGTTGCAGCCAACCGCGCGTAGGCTGGTCGATACTCGCCTCCGGCGTCAAACCAGAGTGCATGGAATCGAGTGCGGTGCCCTGGGCTAAGGCCAGCTCATGAAGCTGGGTCTTGAACGCCTTGGAATCCGAAAATCCCATGGCGTGCACGAGCCGAACCACGGTGGCTGGGTCCGTGCCGAGCCGCTCTGCCACCGATCGGATACTGAGCAGCACGTAATCTGGCGGATTCTCGAGCGCGGGCCCAATAACCTCCTGTCTCCGGCTGCTCATCCCGTGTGTCTGAGCCGGCAAGGATGGAACGGGACTTGTGAGTCTCCCACGAGAGAGGGCGGAATTCCCGCGCATAGTTAAGTAAGGATGCTTCATTCACGATCCAATGTCAAGTTACTAGAAACATGTGTTACTACGCGGAAGCAAGCGTTGAGAGGACTTGACACGCAAGGCTAACTCAGTTAAAGTCATCCTAAATAAGAACTCGTGAAACGTTTGTTTCATGCGGATCCACGCAGATCTTCAGTGTCAAGCCAAAGCTTAAGAGAATGTCCCAAGCGCAGGAGTTACTCTCATGGTTTTTTCAAGTTCCCACCGCACCATTCGTGTGCTAATCGCCGCCCTGGCCGCATTCAACTGGATCGGTAACGCTCAGATCACGTCTACCTTTAGCGGAAGAGTGCTCGATCCGCAAGGGTTGGTTCTGCCCGGGGCGAGTGTGCGCATCGCGAGCAAGGATACCGCGATCGAGCGCCAGGTTCAGTCGGATCAGAGCGGAGCCTTCAGCCTGCCTGGGCTATTGCCAGGTCCGTATGAGGTAACGGTTTCGAAAGCAGGTTTCGTCACAAGCACCTCGCGGGTGGAGATCACGGTGAACGCCAGCTTCAACCAGGACATCAAGCTGCCGGTGGCCTCCGTACAATCCGAAGTCAGCGTTACGGCGTCAGCGCCGCTGCTCGAGACCACCACATCATCCTCCGGCGCCACGATCACGCCCAGGCAAATTCAGGAGATGCCGCTGAATGGGCGCAATTATCTCGATCTTCTCCAGCTTGTGCCTGGGGTGGCGCTGAACCGGCAGGCCGACCAGGGTTCCGATGCCTCGGTGCCGATTTTGGGTGAACGGGCGGGCAACGCCCAGTTCCTCATCGACGGGCTCCCTAACAGCGACGCGGTCGATGGCGGCGCGTCATCGCAGTTCAACCAGGAATCGATTCTGGAATTCCAGGTGCTCACGGCCGGATACAAGGCCGAGTTCGGGCACGGGTCCGGAGGCGTAATCAACGTTGTCAGCCGGAGCGGAACCAACGACTTTCACGGCGGCGTTTCATTCTTTCATCGCAACTATAAATTCGATTCTTCCGATATTAAGGGCCAGGGCAATGCGCCGTTTCTGCTGCGCTATGATCCGAGCGGTCAACTGGGTGGCCCGATTCTCAAAGACCGGGCGTTCTTCTTCCTTTCGGCCGAACGCATTCGCGAGAGCCGCGATCTGAACTTCCAGTTTCCTCCGAACATTCCACAGAGTCTGATCGGCTTCGAGACTCCGTTTAACCTGCATTCGCAGACCTACGACACGCGCCTGCGCGGAAAGCTGGATGAGCAGTTCGGCCGGCACCGCTTGACCGGGCAATACAATTACACCAACACCCACATCACCGATTTTCTGCCGCTCTCGGCCGCGCAGAATCTGCCCTCCACGCGCAATAATCTCGATGCGCGGCACTCCATGCTCGGCATCTCCGACATCGTGCTGCTGGGCGAACAGGCCAATCCTTTTGTCCTGGAGGGTTATTACCAATACCGCCGGGAGCCGTCGCAGCAGGCGCCTGCGCATCCCCAAGCCGGAGCGGCTTCCACTCGCTTCAACCTCTACGATTCTTTGAACACGAATAGCATCTTCGGAAATTTGGGTCAAGTTGTCTTCGGTCCTGGGTACACGCCGATTCTGATCGATCAGCAGTACAATTCGGCTGGATTGAATGTAACGAAGCAATACGGGCGGCATGCCGTCAAGTTCGGTTGGGAATACCAACACACCCGTGTGAACGGCACGGAGGCGAGTAATCTCTTTAACCAGTTGTTCGCAACGATTCCGAACTTCACCACGTATGGCCCGATCAATTCCGGCATAGACTTGCTCACCTTTCAGGGCGGTCTGACACCGCGGGATAATGCGATTCGCCTGCGCGATCACTACAACGGGCTTTTTTTGCAGGATGACTGGAAGATCTTCCGATCCCTGACCATCAATGCTGGCGTCCGCTGGGATTATGATTCGGAGTTCCCGAGCAAAACGGACATCTCGCCGCGTGTTGGGCTAGCTTGGTCAGTCACGCCCAAAACCGTTGTTCGTGCGAGCTGGGGCCTGTTCTACGATCATTTCCGTCTCGGCCTCGCGCGCGATGTTCCCGGACTCGGAGGCGCCAACGTCACCAAAACCCGGTATCTCGGGTTCCCTCAGCTTTTTTACAATAACCCCAGCCAGGTAGTGAACAACTTCGCAGTCCGAGGCGTGGGCGTTCCGTGCGTTTCGAATACCCTCACAGATGCCCAGATCGCCGCGAACAACACTCCCTGTATATTCTCTGGGACCACTTATGCAAATATGCCGTTGTACGGCATCGATCGCCTGAACAAAGTGGTGGCGCCCGGCCACGCGCCGGTTCCGCTGGGCTCCGTTGTGGATACCCAAAATGTCCAGCAGCTCACTGGCTACTCCGCTCAACAGTTTGCCGATGCCGCCAGCTCGGCCGTCGGTCAAAAGGCCGGCTTCTTCGGATACGATCCGTTTGGGCACCTCTCTACCAGCGTGATCGCGGGCATAGGCGCTTTGATCCCGATCACCGTCGACCCCCACTTTACAACGCCCTACACCAGCGGCGGGCAGATCGGTATTGAGCAGGAGCTCGGCCGTGACTTTGTGATTCAAGCCGACTATTATCACCGCGATATCTTCAACATTCTTGGAATCCGGAACACCAACCTGGCCTTTGAAGCGCGGGTTCCGGGGCACACCGGCCAATTGCAACCAGGCGCGGGCAATGTAATCGTTCAAGGCTATGGGCCGTGGTTTGCGGGAACATACAACGCCTTCGTTATCCAGGTTCGCAAGCGCTTCGGCTCTCGCGTGACCGTCAACGCGAGCTATACATTCACTCACGCCACCGACGATGCTCCTCCGGACCTGGTCTCCGAAAACCAGATTGGCGGCGGCCTGGGCTTTGCCGCGAACAACAACGGCGCGCTCGATAGCTTTGTGGGCGTTGTTCCGGTGGTAACAGATGCCACCACCGGTAAAACCAACGCGAACGGACCGTTCGTCGCCGGCAACGGAAACCCGGTTCCCCAAGCCGGCAAGTTCTACAATGGGGCCAAGTTGCTGGATGGGCCGTCGGACTTGTCGCTCGATCACACTTTCCTGCTGCACGGGATCCTTAACCTTCCCAAAGGATTCAGCTTAAGCAGCATCTTCCGGGCACAGAGCGGATTCCATTACAGCGCTTCGGCGGTAAACTCAGTGGACGTGGATGGCGACGGTCTCTTCAACGGCCTGGACTTTACGCAAGGGCGCAATCATTTCATCGCCCCGGCGTTCGTGAATCTCGACATTCGCCTGGCGCACCAGTTCAAGATCAAAGAGCGGACGGCCTTCCATAGTTATGTGGAGTTCTTCAACATCCTGAACCGCGCGAATCCCGCGGCTGTGCAGTCCTTGCCGGGCCAGCCGACGCCTTTCGGGTCGGTGCTTCAAGTACTTCCCGGACGGGAAGGGCAGATCGGAATCCGGCTGGAGTTTTGAATGCGGATGTTTCAACCGAACCGGCTGACAGACAAAGTCGAATCGTGAGATCGATGGAGAAGGCGTGCCGTAAGAATCTTTGCGAACTGAGGTGGCCAGATGGCTTTCGCTGTCCGCGTTGTGATTGTCAGAAGGTCTGGCCGGTCCGAAAGGTACTTCTGCAGTGCGCCGACTGCGGTCATCAGACCTCGGTGACGGCAGGCACGATCTTTCAAGACACGCATAGCTCCTTGAGATCGTGGTTTCAGGTGATGTGGTGGATGACAACCCAGAAGAACGGAGCCAGTGCTTTGGGTCTGCAGCGTGTATTGGGACTGAAGCAATACCAGACAGCCTGGACACGCTTGCGTACGTCCGCATGGCTGCACAAGTTGCGTAGCGCCATGGTCAGGCCGGGCCGAGATTTGCTGAGCGGTAGGGTGGAAGTGGGATGAGACGTATTTGGGTGGTTTGGAAGAGGGGCTGCGTGGCCGTAAAACCGAGACGAACGCAACCTTCCTCGAGATGAGATCTCCCAAGGGAAATACCCTAAGAAGGGCCGTGGAAGACGACCACGTTGATAGGACGGATGTGGAAGCGCAGTAATGCGTTGAGCTTACCGTTACTAATAGACCGTTCGGCGATCCGCAGCCACTGCTCAGTGGACCGCTCACCGGCTTTGTTCCGCTGCAACTGCGCCGCGTTCAAACGCCGGAGCAAGGCCATCTGTTCCGGCAGTTCCTCCACCGCTATCATTATCTTGGCTTCAAAGCTCCCTACGGCGCTTCCCTGCGCTACTTCGTCCAGTGCCAAAATCCGCCGCATCACCTGCTGGCCTGCCTGTTGTTCAAAAGCGCCGGTTGGCGCATGGCGCCGCGCGACGAATGGATCGGTTGGAATAGCGAGGCACGGCAGGCCAATCTGCCGCGCGTGGTCAACAACAGCCGCTTTCCGATCTTTCCGTGGGTCGAGATTCCGAATCTGGCCAGTCACATTCTCTCGCTGGCGGCCCGCCAGATCGTCGGCGATTGGGAGCAGATGTACAATGCACGCCTCGTGGTGCTGGAGACTCTGGTTGACCGCGCACGTTACGCCGGCACCTGTTACCGCGCGGCCAACTGGATTTGCGTTGGCGCCACACAAGGCCGCAGCCGGATGCGCTAACGCACGCAAGCGTGGACCGCTTCAACCAATCGCCCACCACGCGGAAAGACATTCTGACGTATCCACTCACACGCCGCTGGCGCCAGCTTCTGCACCAATCCACATCCACTCATGGAGGCCCTGTCGATGGCCTTATTAGTGATGTTTGAATCCCTGCTGCAATCCTGGAGCGAACTGTTTCCGCAAGCGCGCACGTTGGAACGCGCCCGCCGCTTGACGTTGGGCTTGTTGAGTTGTCCGCGCGTTCACCTCACTTCGAATGCCACGGTTACGTGCGCAAGCGCATCTGCGCTTCGGGCCGCCAGTTTCAGGACTGGAGCGCCGACTACAAAGTCTTCTCGCGCAGCGCGTGGAATCCGCACCGTTTGTTCGAGCCTATCTTCCAGCACCTCGCGCACTTGCTTCCCACGCCGGACTCACCCGTGTTTGCTGCCCTCGACGATACACTGTGCAAGAAGACCGGGCGCAAGATCCCCGGCGCTACCATGGGCCGCGGCCCGCAATCGCTACCCTTCCACGTGAATCTCATGCGCCGGGGCACGGCGAGCAGCGGATTGCGCTTCGTGCAACGATCAATTTTAGTCACCCACTCCACAAGCGTGGCTTGGCACGCGCCCTGCCGGTTCGCTTCGAACCCGCTCCGCCTGCCACGCTTGCGTGTTCCCCTGCGCTGTCGCGCAAGGACAGCGATGAAAATAGCAATAGATCGACACGGCTGTAAAGGTTGTCTTACGCACTGGATGTGTCGAGGCTGTTTGCGTGTTTGCCGAACGGCCCGCAACCGGGATCTGGGACCGCGGTATGGAAAGACAAGTGGGGGTCCTGGTGATCTTAGGGTTTGTGCATAAATAACTACTTCAATTAAACCCGAACCGTGATAGCGTTAAAGTGTGATTGGTTCGGTTAATTCTGAGCGTGGTATTCAGCAGCGCTATGAGGGACTGTCACCGGTTCTGAATGAACAGGGACTACGTCGGTTCGCTGCGACTGAAGCGCGGAC
>JBPCOQ010000238.1:0-15595 GCA_051000095.1 Bryobacteraceae bacterium
GGAGGATTTCTTAGTTTATCGTCTGGCTCAAGTCTCGGTTTGCGGGCTGAGCCCGGCTTGTGGAAGAGCATGACCGCGCGTAATCGCAAGAAGCTTCCTCCACAAATTAACCCACAACCAGAGATTCAGTATTGAGCTATCCCGTCCCCTGAGACTTCCCATCAGTAAAACCCTCTCAAATTCCCAATAAATCTTGATCTACGCCGCACCTGTGTGCGTCCTATGTGCCCGTTTCCGGGCAGGAGGTGTCTTATGGCCCGGAGAGCAGGGCAACTCATTTCGCGCGGTTCGCGCACATGGCTGGTTCGCGTTTCGCTTGGCCGCGATACGGAAACTGGAATCCGGAAATACCATAACAAGACCATTCGGGGATCCTTCCGAGAAGCACAAATTTACCTGAATGGAAAGCTGCAGGAGCGCGATATCGGACGTTTGCCGCGCGCGGCTGCGATCAGTCTGAATCAATACCTGGACCAGTGGCTCACAATGGTGGCTAAGCCGAGGCTACGGCCGAAAAGCTACGCCGACTACGAAGCACTCTTGCGGCTTCATATCCGCCCTATCCTCGGTGCGAGGCCGATTGGCGCCATCACCCAGTTCGACATCCAAAGCATCTACGCTCAAATGTTTGAGCGTGGGTTGTCCGCGCGAACCATTGAATACACGAACGCGGTGTTACAGTCCGCATTCCGCCAGGCCGCGCGCTGGAAAATGCTCGTCGAGGATCCTTGCGTCAATGTGGACCTACCACGAATGAAGCGGCGAGAGATGGAGGCGCTCAGCGTTGACGAGTGCAGGCGCTTTCTCAGTGTCGCGAGAGAAACCGAATGGTTCCCGTTGTACGCACTAGCGCTAACTACCGGAATGAGGCCCAGTGAATACCTTGCGCTCAAGTGGAGTGACATCGATTGGCAGCGGGGCGCGGCCAGTGTATGTCGGACGATCCAGCATTTGAAGGCAGGCTGGCTCTTCGACGATACGAAGCGGAAACGTAGTCGCCGGATCGTCAAGCTTCAGGATTTCGTACTGAAGGCCTTGGATGTTCTGCGGGACTCACACCTGCCGCCGAAGGACGGAGACTGCCAGCGGGAGCATGACTTGATCTTCCGCTCCGGCACCGGATCGCCCTTGAGACAAAGGAATGTGAAGCGTGAATTCCGGAGGCTGCTGGAGGCGGCTGGCATACGGCCGATTCGGTTGTACGATCTTCGCCACACCGCAGCAACCTTGGCAGTAGCCGCAGGCGTCTCAGTCAAAGTCATCTCCGATCAGCTCGGGCATGCGAGCATTTCGTTTACGCTGCAGCGGTACTCCCATGTACTCCCCAGCATTCAGGACGAGGCCGCAGCGCGAGTCGAGCGCATGCTGATGGGGCACATGACGAGCAGATTGCCTTCGGTGAACGCGACACCACGAAATGACTGGGCTTCGAGCAGTGGAGGGGGGCCGCTCCTCTGCCTTGGGCGCGTACGCTCCCTTTCCAAAGGTTCCATTCCGTGTGGCCGCTTTTCAGTCTTTTCATACGCTTGGGGAGTCTGCTCTTCGCTCGACGGATAAACCAAACGGTTTAAGTAGATAGCCTTTTGATACGGTTCTGATACAGGAGAAAAGCAGGGGCGCTGTCAACAACTTGCTGCCCGCACATACAAGTAGTCCGAACGCCTGAGTACTCGTGTCCCCGCAGGGATCTCTAAAAGTTATGGGTGGCGGCCGGCGTCAATAGTCAAGTTGCTGATTGTGTTGTTGCCACGGGTAGCATGTGACGACTGTAAGAATTCGGGGGGAAGTGGCACCTACGCTTTTTAGGGAGCCGTGTTCGTAAAGTGGAATCGCATCTTTTGATGACCGGGTCAACAGGCGCGATTGGACGTCGTTGGCTACCGTTGCTGCTTGCGGCCGATGAATCGTGCCACGTTACGCTTCTGGTTCGCGACCCTGGCGGAGCATTCAAACATGCGCGGGTCTCGGTGATTACGGGAGATGTGCGAACTCCACAGTTGGGTCTCGATCGTGCCAGTTGGGATTCGTTGGCGACCACGATCACCGAGATTGTGCATTGCGCCGCCGATATCCGGTTCACCGTCCGATTGAAGACGCGCGCGCCGTCAACACGGCCGGTACCCGCACGATGCTCAGCCTTGCGCGGCAGGCGAGAAGACTGAAGCGCTTTGCACACCTCAGCACGACCTACATAATGGGCCGAGATCAGGGTGAACTCCCGGAGTCGCAGTATTGCAATTCCAGCGGCTTCGTGAACACGTATGAGCAGGCCAAGTATGAAGCCGAAGGCGAGGCATTTGCTGCCATGCCCGACATTCCCGCTGCTGTGTTTCGTCTCAGCTCAGTTGCTTCAACACAGTCCAATTATTTCGATCAGGCTCTTCGGCTGATTCCGCGTAATCCATTCCCGCTCCTGCCGGGCGTCGCGGATTGTCGGATCGATCTAATCTCTGAAGCGTGGGCCGTCGCCACGCTCTCGCGTCTTTTCGAGCGACATTTTCGCACTGGCGCGGTGTATCACGTCTGTGCCGGTCCCACGGCATCGATTCCGGTCAGCAATCTTTTGGAATTGGCGTTCGCCGCTATGGGCGGCGGGCGGCCGCCGGCGATGGTGCCTCTGAAGGACTTCGAGCGGTTTACCGCGCACTTCCTGCGTAATGGAGAGCGCGAGCCGATGAAAGCGATTCTCCGTTCGGTTTCCTCGTTCCTGCCGCATCTGGCGATTGACCAGACGTTTCAGAACGCCGCCACGATGGCACTGCTGAAGGACGACAACATTGCTCTTTGCGATAGCTCAGAGGTGGCGCGGCGTACTCTCGCTCGCCTCAACGGACATGCCGATACCAGCGAGCCAGTCGATACGGTGAAACTCCCGCCCAATACAGGACCTGCAGCGTGATCCAGAGCGCCCATACTCTCGCATACCTTTGTCCGGCGAACCGGCGCGCCGATGTAAAGATCCGCGTCTCGAGGTGAACGAACCTTCCATGCCGCTTCATGCGCCAGACCAGGTCCAAATCCTCAAACAGCGAGAAAGGGCGGCATCCGCCCATAGCTTCGTAACCAGACCGCCTGATGAAAATGCCCGCATCACCATAGCTCAATCCGAGCCATCGAAGGTAGGGATAAATGGCGGTCATCTGCCGCGCGGAATAGTGTTGGCCCTCAAAGACCAACCCGAAGTTACCGCCGATCACGGCACTGTCGCTCAGGGCGTTCCCGATCGCTTCGAGCGCTCCGGGTTCCGGACGGCTGTCGGCGTGCACAAACCACAAGACATCGCCTTTTGCCTCAGCCGCCGCGGTTCGAATCTGGCAACCGCGACCGCGTTGGGACGGCACAACGCGAACTCCCAGTTCCACCGCAATGGCTGGCGTGCGGTCTTCACTGCCTCCGTCGGCGATCAGAATCTCCTTCTCACCCGGCAACGCTTGCAGTGTTCGGATGGTTTGGGCAATAGCTGCCTCTTCGTTCAGCGTTGGCACAACAATGCTTACCATGTCACTTTAAAGTTCTCAGGATGCAGGTCGTAAATGCTCCGTCCCCTACTCATTTTATTTGCTAAGGCTCCCGTCGCCGGGCGAGCAAAAACCCGGCTTTGCCCACCGTTGACACCCGTTGAGGCGGCCGATCTGCACTCTGCGCTCCTGATGGACATGGTCAACATGCTGATGTCGTTGGGTAGCTCCATCGATGTGGAACTGTCAACGGATGTTCCGACAGACGCCTGGTCGGGTCTCGCGTTGACCAGATCGATCCAGATCGAAGGCGACCTCGGAACGCGGTTGTTCCACGCGCTGAAGCAGGGACTCTCGACGGGAAGCGAAATCGTAATGGTGCTTGGAAGCGATTCTCCGGGTTTGCCGCCCGCGCACGTCACCGAGCTGCTTCGCTCCAGTGCGGACGTTACACTTGGCCCAACACTGGATGGCGGTTTTTTCGCCATCGCCTGCCGCGCAGTTCGCCAGGAAATGTTTTCGGGCGTTCGCTGGTCGTCCGAATGCGCGCTGGCTGATGTTGTGCGACAGGCGTCGGCGTGTGCCTTAACCGTCGCCCTCGGACCTTCCTGGTTTGATGTCGATGTGGAGGCGGATTTGCTTCGGCTGCTGGACATGCCCAATTTACAACAAAACACGGCCATGTGGGCGCGTAGGTATCTAGCGAGGTCTTCGACCTCACACCGACGAGCATAGCATTGCGGGATTCCGTAGAATCTCGTTCATGGCGAGCATTCCGGAACTGCTGAAAGATCATGTCTCGTTGGAGGTAGAGTGCCTGGACCGTTTGTACTTGAACGGGTACATCGGATCGCGGGCGACGGCGGGCGGGTTGGTGAACTTCATGCGCGAGCAACTGGGGAAGCCGATTCCATCGCCGGTATTGCTGGGTAAGGTCACGGAGAAGTTTCGCGAATCGGTCAAAGCACTGGCGGAGCGGGAAGAGACTCCGATTTATCAGTTCAACCACAAAGAGCGGAAGGATGATGTCGCCAACGAGTTCCGGCGGCAACGCGGGGCGCGCGACGGCGTCGTCTTTATCGGCGTGGCACAGGAGAAAGCGCAAGCGTTCCAAGCCAGGAAAATCGAGGGGCGCTTCGAGTTCACGCGCGACAAGACCGTTTGTGTGAACCACTACTATTTCTACATCGACGATGACGACTTCGGTCCGTTGTTCCTCAAGCTTTGCAGCTATGCTCCGTGGGGGATCAAGCTGTGTCTGAACGGTCATGAATGGGCCAGGCGGCAGTTGGAGAAGAAAGGGATTTCCTACGAGGCCCTCGACAATGGCTTCTTGTCGTGCAGCGATCCCAACAAGCTGCAGGAGGTCTGCGACTCGCTGGGGCCGGAAGAGATCGACCGGCTGTTCCGGAAATGGCTGAAGCGGATTCCGTTGCCGTTGCGGCCCGAAGACCGCGCTGCGGGCTATGACTGGAGCCTGTCGATCTGGCAGATGGAAGTGAGCTTGACGCAAATCTTCGACCGCCCACCACGGGGACGCGAGTTCTTTGAAGAGATCATCCGCGACAACCTGGACCTGGGACGGCCGGACCGCGTGCAGTTGATTTTCGACCGGGTGATCACCAAGACACCGGGTGAGTTCCGCACGCGTGTGATCCAGGACGGCGTTCATCCCAGCCTGCACATCGACTACAAGAACTTCGACTTGAGGCAATACTTCAAAGAAGGCCGCGGATGCCGGACAGAATCGGCCGTGAAATCAAAATCGGCGCTTGCTCGAAGTCGAACGCGTCAGCCATAACAGCGGCTTGAGCGGCGACAGCATCCAACGCGTGGTGCAACCGACCGCCACTCAGAACGGTGAAAAAGCTCCGGCCTTGAAGTCGGCCAACCCCGGGTCACGGCGTTGTTCCTGGCCTTGACTCTGTTTCAGCACCTGATCGAAGGCTTCCACAACCGCGATCTGCGTGCGCTTGTCGCCGACCTCCTGGTCGTCACCAAGAACGAATACACGGCCAGTCGAATGACCTACGACTTACGGCGGCTGCGTTTGAAGGGATTGATCTTTCGGCCCCCGAAAACGCATCGCTACTCCCTCACGCCTTACGGTTGGAAAACCGCCCGGCTATTCAGCCTACTGGACACCCGGGTATTCCGTCCCGCGATGGCGATGTTCACCGGCAACGACGCTGTGCTGCCGTTCCCCCTACGGGCGTCGCTGAACCGCGTCGATCGGCAACTCGATGAGCTGATTTATCAGGCTTTCCCGCTCGCGGAAGCTTCCTGACGCGTCCAGAAATCTTGCTTCTTTCTTTCAGATCTCTGTTAGATTAGACGGCTAGAGCGATGAGACGACTTTCCCCATGGGCTGTCGGTCCACTGGTTGCCGGCGCCTTTGTTCTCCTGACTTGGCAAGAAAGGCGGCGGCCCCTTCGCAAGCGAGTTGAGCCCGCCATCAGGCACGGTGTTCGCAACCTCGCTATCGCCGGTGTCGGCGCTCTCACCATGGTTGTCTTTGAGTCGCCGCTCATCCAGCCTTTGGCTCGCCTGGTGGAGCAAAGGCGGTGGGGACTCCTGGGCAAATTGCAATTGCCGGTTTGGGCCGAAGCCGCCGCCGCGCTTATCTTAATGGATTACACCTTTTACATCTGGCACGTCCTGTTGCATCGTGTTCCGCTTCTCTGGAGATTCCACGCGGTGCACCACGTCGATCGGGACCTCGACACGTCCACGGCGCTCCGCTTCCACTTCGGCGAACTGTTTCTTTCGATACCGTGGAGAGCGGCACAGGTGGCACTCATCGGGCTCAGTCCGTTGACCTTTGGGATATGGCAAATGTGGTTCGCTCTCTGCGTAATGTTCCACCATTCGAATCTTAGGCTTCCGATCGCGTTGGAGCGCATAATCAATCGGGTTCTTGTCACGCCGCGAATGCACGGGGTGCATCACTCGAACCATCCCGAGGAGACGAACAGCAATTGGTCGAGCGGATTGACCATCTGGGATTGGCTGCACGGAACTCTTCGGCTGGCCGTGCCGCAAGCAAGTGTTGAGATCGGCGTGCCTGCGTTTCAGGATGCGAGCAGCGTAGTTTTACCGAAGGTGATGCTGATGCCATTTGGAGATCAGCCGGATTACTGGCGCTTTCCCGACGGGAGAGAGCCGGAGCCGCGGCCCAGTCCAAAATCCGATCTTCTGCTGCCCTGATCTTCCCCAGAACCACAGCTTTGCGCCGAGTTGTAGAACGCGTGGCGGCGCGGCTGCGACGAATAAGCCCGGTTTAGTGGTTGGTCCGTCACCACTGCTGTCCAAATTAGCCGCCTACCCTGAATTGGGTGAAAGAATCCCATAGCGCGGCTTAGCCGCAACCCAATAGGAAGGCGGTGGATGCTAAGCCGCGCTCTCCAAAAATAGACACGGCGTCCTCGATAAAGTAGAAAGTGTTTGCGAAAACAAACCTTCTCTTAGGGAGGACACCGTGCAACGTTTTATAACAAATCATGCTGATAAGATCACTGGGGTTTTGAACGGATTCGATCGTCTGGTGTTCCGAGGAACGCTTCGTCCCATCGCTTACGTCGGAGGTCTCAAGCGACTGCTGTGGGATCATCATGTTCTTCTCAAAGACTTTGGCCCCTACGCCCAACGTCTGACCGACCAATTGCGTGAGGCGTCTTCGCGCCAGGCTCAAAAAATGCACCGTCCAATCCAGTACCTGCATTCCAGCGCCACCGACAAAGAAGCCGTCGCCCGAAAGATTATGCAGCGTGACGGCATCACCGAAGGATTGATCGCTGTCCTCACCGCCCTCGAACCCTGTCCGAGCTTCGAGGTCTACCGTAACCGCGATGCCCAGAAACTTGAGCTCGTCTCCCGCTTGCGCAAAGGTCTCACCTTCTACCACTACCTCATCGATCCCATCTTCGGGTTTATGAACGCTCGGATTCAAACCTGGCTCCCCTTCAGCATCCAAATCTGTTTGAACGGCCGCGAATGGCTCGCTCGCATGATGGACAAAGCGGGGCTCACCTATCGCCGCCGCGACAACTGTTTTGTCGAGCTTCAAGACGTCGCCAAAGCTCAGGCCCTCATGAATCAGCAGCTTCGTTTCGCCTGGACCTCTGCCTTGGACAAAATGGCGCGGATGCTTAATCCCGCTCACCACCCCATGTTCAAAAACCATCCCATGGACTACTACTGGACCGCCCACCAAAGCGAATGGGCCTCCGACCTCATGTTCAAAGACTCCGCGTCCTTGGCTCAAATCTATCCTCCGCTCGTTCATCACGGCATGACCTCCTTCTCCAGCCCTGACGTCATGCGCTTCCTCGGCGGCAAAGTCCATGGCGCCTTTAAAGGCGAAATCATCTCCGACTTTAAAGACCGACCCGAAGGTGTACGCATCAAACACCGCGTCGGCCAGAACTCCGTCAAACTCTACGACAAACAAGGTTCTGTCCTGCGCGCTGAAACCACCATCAACCAGCCTTACGGCTTTAAAGTCTTTCGCCACACCGAATCCAATCCCTCAGGCCCCAAAGACTGGCGCCCCATGCGTAAAGGCATTGCCGATCTTTATCGCCGCACCCAACTCTCTCAAGCCTCCAACAATCGCTACTTGGACGCCCTGGCTTCAGTCGATACATCCGTCCCTCTCGGTCAGATGGTCCGCAGAATCTGTCAACCCACAACCTACAACGACAAACGCGTCCGCGCCCTGCGTCCCTGGTCCCAAGAGGATACCCAGCTCTTCGAAATCGTCAGCCGCGGCGAATTCTCAGTCAACGGCTTCCGCAATCGCGACCTCCAACAATTCCTCTTCGATTCGTCCGCCGATTCTCCAGAAGAAAAACGACGCCGCTCCGCCAAAGTCTCTCGTATGCTCCGCATGCTTCGGGCCCACGGTCTCATCCGCAAAGTCAACGCCACTCATCGCCACACAGCACGTGACCCTCCAACAACTCCATAGAGCGGCCGCCTAATCTCCGTCAATAACTCAAAACTTCTTGGTGAAATACCAAGAAACGGCGACGTCATACTATAGAGCCCGATCAAGCCACACGTGACCGGCGGCAGGGGTGATTGCACATGCATTTCAGGAATTTGCTTTTTACTTTTATCCTGGGTTTCGCTCTATTCATATTGGAACCGTTGTGTAGCGGTCAGGCGCAACAGGCACCCCCGGCTTTCTTCGAGATAACCGCAACGTACGACTCGACTGTTGTGAACGGCAACCAAGGCTATAGGTACATCCAATACTGCGCGGGAACCGCGTACGGCCCCTTCGGGGATGCCAAATGCGAAATTCAAACTGGTGGCCCACCAAGGTTTTTGCCCGCCTACCGGAAGACCAGCGCTGACGGCGGATTAGTATTTGACACATCGGGATTAGGCGCTGGAACATTGACGGCCAATCTTGGAATCGGTCCGAGCACTGTTTCCGGCACGCTCAAGGGCGATTACAGTTGGATCGACGCCGGTTTGGGTTACGAAGTCTGGAGTGTTGGTCTCAACACGACAATTAAGACCTTCGTCCGGGGCGGAGCCGGAACTAAGTTTCACCTTGATTACAGTGTTGCCGAGACGTCCGCCGCTTCTTTATCTAGAGCGGATTGCGTTGGCGGAACTATTAGCGCCAATTTTGGGGGCGTCGCAGCGTCAGTCGGCAAGGTTGGAGAGTCGAACGCGAATAATGGCTCCAACACGTCGCCGGTCGGCGGAATCGACGGCGGGACCGGCGGGGAATCCAGATTATACCTCGGTTCAATCTATACGCTCGCGCATACGTTACCCCTTGGTTTCAGCCTGAATACCAGCACGTACAACCAATGCAGCCCGACTAAATTCACTGGGCAGGCACAAACTACGGGCGATCTCAACCTTTCCGTCAGGATCATACAAGCTCCTCACCCGGATCCGACGGCAAATATAAACGCACCTCCAACCGCAACGTTGGGGCAGCCCATCACGCTGGACGGATCCGCGTCTCAGGCGTATGGGACGGGCATACCCATCGTCAGTTACCAATGGACGATTCAAGGGCCTTCACGCCCCAGCACACTAATCGGACCAACTGTTCGATACACGGGGAATCAAGTTGGGGCATATCAGCTGACCCTCAAGGTTGCGGACAACGACGGACAGACCGGAACCGCAAGCACAACCTTTAACGTATCGGGAGTTCCTTCACTTAGGCTCAGCTGTCCCGCAGGAACTGGCACCGTTAATGCGCCTTACGTATCAGCCTTGGTGGCAAGTGGTGGTTCGTCCCCTTATTCTTCCTTCGGGCTATCTAGCGGATCGTTGCCGTCGGGCTTGTTGCTGAACCCATCGGCAGGTACGCTCTCCGGCACTCCATCTAGCGCGGGAATATTTTCCTTCTCGGCTCAGGCGCAGGACGTGACGGGCATGATCGCGAGCAACAATTGCAGCATTACAATCGCACCCTCCGTCCCATCACCGCTTTCACTGAGCTGTCCGGCGGCCAGCGGGACCGCGGATATACCTTATGTTTCAGGCTTCAATGCAACGGGAGGGACGCCGCCTTACGTTTCGTTCAGCCTTGCGAGTGGCACGCTGCCTCCCGGATTACTGGTCGATGCGTCTGGGGGAATTCTCGGTACTCCAACGATAGCAGGGCAGTTTTCATTCAGTGGTATTGCGATGGACAGTTCAGGTGCCACGGGTATAGCCAATTGTACGATCACGGTTTCAGGTAACCAGTGCACTTCGGGCTCTGGTCTCCGTGCGGTGACTTCGGCGACCGCAGCACAATGTAAGTGCACTTCAAAGAACACGCCGCCCAGTGCGCCCTACGCACTGCCCCAAAACAGTTATGTTCCTGTCTTTATCGATCCCTCACAGTTCGATGCATCTGAGGTGGCGCAAATGCAAACAGCCATTACGAACTGGAATGTCGCCAATCTGTTGAACGACGCCGGCGTGAGTTTTGACCCCAGGTCTTCCCTTCCTCCCTCGGGGTATAGGATACAAATAACGAAGCCGAGCGTGTATCCATGCAATTCAGGAAAAGACGCTGCGTGCCTAAGTGGGAGTTCACTGTTTACAATAGCGTTTGACTCCTCTATTTCGTACACTTCTATTGCAAACGTTCTCGCCCATGAACTGGGGCATCTCCTCGGATTGGATGACTGCCGTACGTGCAACGACAATACGACCGTGATGAACGCTGCTCAGCGAGTAAATAATACTGTACTGCCAACTGGCCTCGATCGACCTTCAGACTGCGACAACAAAGTTATAAAGAGAGTCTACGATTTGGGCGTTTCACAGCCTTAAGACGGGAGATCACAAATGTGGAAGCATATTTACAGTAGCTGCGCGTTAGTAGCTTTGCTATCAAACATTGCAAATGCCGGGCTTATCACGCTCTCAATATTTACGTCCACGGGCGCACGGGCAACATCGCCGAGCTTTACCGCATATAGAGACAATGCCCTGAATTCGATGCGGGCCGGTGGGGGCATTGCCATAGGAGACCCAAGCGCAACTCCCACAGCATACAGACTTGCCACCAACATTGGGCCAGCAGACTTAATAAACAGCAACGGAGGAGGTGGGCCTTCGTTCAACTCATGGAGCGGCATAGCGGCTCCCGCTGGCGCATTTGCAAATGAATTTGGGACCCAATTGTCTTTTGGCCTCAGGATATTGGGCAATGGAACAAAATTTGATATTTCCAATATTGGGTTTGCTTCCACCAGCACTGATGTGTTCGGGACATTTTCGTTCAGCAATCCTAATCTGTTCGGCGGGAGTGGCTATAACGCATCGCGTGTCGGTGTGATCTATGGCCCTAATGGAAATACTCTTGTAACCTCGGGTCCCGCGACTCAACTGGTTGACGAGTTCGACTACGTGGGCATCGGGCTATCACTAGATGCGACTGGCACGGGAGGTCTGGCTCAGCAGAAGCTCGACACCGAATTCAATGAATTCGCCGAAGTCACTCCGTTTTCAATAACGGGTACGTACGTAGTGCGTGATAATGGTGGGGCAGTGCTAGCATCTGCAGGTGCGAACGTCAATGTAGCGGCTGTGCCCGAGCCACATACTATGTCGAGCGTGGCACTAGGACTCCTGGCGCTTGCGCTCGGTGTAGCGAAAAGTCGAGCACATTAGTTGACGCGAACTGTTGGAAAATACAACCTCCGCTGGGCAGGATCAAAGAGGCTCGGTCCCAACTTGGTCGTTTGGGTGGCGTCTCCTACAAAATCTTCCAAATCTCCAAATCACCCTCAAGCTAGCATAATTTGGGCCCATAATCCGTTGGTCGTAGTCGGATCTTTAGTCGCAGCGTCGCCTGTTACTCCGTCCATGGTCCTCAGGTCGTGGATACGTGGAAGCATTCGACACTTCAGAAAAGTGCTCGTGGGCGGCTCTTGTTCTGAAAAATATCGCGTCGAGCGGCTTCGCCGCTACAGCCTATCGGCCTGGCACTTCTGCCTACCCAAATGCCTACCTAATTTGGTGGCGAACAGGCCCAATTTGCACGTCTGTGCCGAAGTGAACGGGCTGAAACTAAAGGACGAACGCCGAGGCCGTTTGCCTCCGCAGCAAAAGGTCGCAGTATCGACTTGAGGCGGGTGGTTATGGGCTGGAATAACCCCGAGAAATGAGATCGGTGGCCCCACTGGGATCCCGGCCGCCTTCCCAAAGTTGTTCGGTTCGCGCCGAATACAAAGGTAGCGACGAAAAGGCAGTTATAGTTATGCGCCCACTTTCAGAATTGTGAATGAACGGGCAGAACTTCCCCGTTTGTAAAAAAGTCAGCGTAGTTCCTGCCCGGATTCCCTAAAAGAGAGAAAAGAAGAGTAAACGTGCGCTGAAGGTTTTGAGGGTGAGCGGAACAAAAAGGAGCCCCCCTCTCGACGAAGGCGTCAAAGAATGAGAGAATTTTGGTGTTGTCTTTCTCTCTTTTCTTCTGGTCGCGCCAACGGGATCGCTTTGTCTGCGCGACAATACCGCCCTCATTAAGAGGAGGGACTGCTGAAGATCCTGGGGATCAAGAGCTTCGCAGAAGCAACTTATCAGATGACGTACTGGGCAGGCAAGCAGAAGGATGGGGCTCGCCGGAAGCCGCAGGTATCGGCGGGCACGATATTCGAAGTCGTGGTCTATCAAGCGGTCCTGGGGAAGGGCAGCCTTCTACAGGAAGACCAGTGGCTTCGAACGAAAGAAGCGAAGGCGTTGCACGGAAGCAAGCGAACGATGGTGGTCTCGGACACGACGATGCTTAACGCCTTGGGAAAGTGGGACTTGGGGTCGACGCGCGAAGCGCTCTATGCGCGGCACCTGAGGTTGCGCGATCAGGGCCAATCCTCGGTCGTCTTGTCGACAGGCAAGAAGATCACACTGGGGATTGTCGATGGCACGCAGCAAGGGGTGTTGGGGACGAGCGCCTTGGCGATGGCCGGGGAGGTGTATCACCTCATCGATGCCGAGCGGTCTCCGGGACGAGGGCATGAACTAAAAACCTCACGTCGGCTGCTGCTGAGGGCCGTCGAGCATCTGGGGGAAGGATTCGCCAGCCACATAGTCTATGACGGGCTGGCGGCGGACCGGGTGGATCTGGCGTTTGTTCACCGCCGGATCGGAGCGCATCTGGTGGTCAAGACCCAGGAGGAAACCCTCGTGATCATCCAACGCGCCAAGGCGGCCTGGGAGAATGCCTCCGAAGAGACCCTTCGCGAAACAGGGGCCGAAAGGGTCTCTGGAACCGACAAAGAAAAGGGAGTGGACTACGTGGTGGTTGCCCAGGGAGGGATTGTCTGGGCGGGCTTGAAAGAGCCGCTGAAATTGGCGTGGGTGAAAGAAACCCACCACAAAGGGAAGTACAAAGGCCAGACCCTGACGTTCTGGACGATCACCACGGACGAAAGCCTTACCGCCATGGAGTGTCGTGAGATCGCCCATGACCGCTGGGCGATTGAAACCAATGGATTCAAAGAACTCAATGAACAAGTGGGATCCAAGAAGCGCTACATCAAGAACCTCCATGTCAAAGAAGCGTTGGTGTTGATCTGGGGATTGGGGATGAGCCTACTCAAAGCCTATCAGCGCTTCTTGGAGACCCAGGAAGATTGGATCCGTTGGGGTGTGAAGAAAACGAAGAAACTGCTGGCCCAGGAAATCATTCGGAGTTTGCACAGCGAAGTCACTTCCAGTAGAGCCCCGCCGTAGCGTGGGCCAGAGACGCCGGGCTTTGTAGCGATAGATCCCAGGCCTCAAGCGTCCCTCCTCTATCGTTTTAAAACCCCACATGGTGGGGCAGGGATTTATTTCCCTGCCAAATCAAAGACAGAAAGTCCACGGGAGGCGATAGCCGATCGGGGAATTTCTGATGAACGGGCACTAGCGGCTCGCGCCCGGCCCGTCTGTCAGGCATCGCTTTTGCGATTGGCGGCCCGAACTTCTCCCCAATCAGCGGTTCATAGTTGATTTCCTCGTCGGCATCGTCTCATCGTTCTGTTCAACCTGAGCTGGCAACCGAGGTCATGCCCGCTCTGCGCTCTCGCTCAGCATCGATTAGTGTAACGTTGCCTGCCCAAGCCTTTCTGACGTTTTGCTCAAGCTGTTCTTGCCGAGCCTTTACCCAGGGAGCATAGTGCTTCTCGGTAATCTTCACGCTCTTGTGACCCAACAGGATCGAGACTTGTTCAAGCGGGACGCCGGCCAGCAGCATTTCAACGGCAAAGGTGTCGCGAAACATGTGTGGGAAGCAGCGCTTCCGAGTGCCGTCGGGGATCTTCAGATCCGCCAATTCGAAAAGACGCCGATAGCTCCTCTGCCAGTCGGCCACCGCAGACTTCGGGTTGCCGTTGCCGGTCCAGAAAAAATATCGCGGGTTCGGCCGGATGCCGCACGGAACGTTCCGGAGTCGTTCAGCCACTTCCGGCGGCAGCGGAACATAGACAGGCGTTCGGGTTTTCGCCTGGTAGAGGAGGACGCTGTCGCCGACCACTCGCGTCCGTTCAAGCGTGATCGCATCGCGAATCCGCAGTCCGCTCCATCGCATCAGCAAGGTGATGGCTCGTAAGCGCGCTCCATTCCGGTCGCCTTGCTCCCAACGGTTCTCACGGTAAAGGTAGGTCGCGTCCATGATTTTCTCGAACTCATCGCGCGGGAAGTAGTCGGTTGGGGTCGAATCGACCGCGATCTTTCCGATCCCTTGCGTCGGATTCGAGGTCAACCACCCAGCGCGCAGGCAAAACCAGAAGAAGCCGATCAGACGCTCTTGCTTTTTCTTCTTTGCAAGCGCGGCGTCCTTCCACGTGGCACGGTATTCGCGCAGGAAGGAAAGATCAATTTCCTTTAAAAAACGCACGCCCTTGTCCTTCGCCCAGGTGAGGAACTGCTTCCGGAAGATGATCTCTAACTTGTATAAGGTGGCCGTGCGAAGTTCGCGCGCCTTCGCGTCCGCCAAGTAGGCTTCAACGGCCGCCTCAATGGTGATTGGCTCAATCTTCTTGGGACTCTCTGCCTCTTCCCATCGTCGCTTCAGTTCTTCGGCCTTCTCCCAACTGCGAGTTTGGGCGGTTTTGCGAATGAACTGGCTATCGAGGGTGCCGTTGATCCACTTCGGGCATCGACAGCGTTTCCAGTTGAGGTCGTCTTTCTTGGCGCAGTCGTTCGAGTGGCGGGTATAGATGGAAAGCATCGCGGCGTGCAACCTCCCTGAGGAGTATTGTACGCCGACTCATTGTACATTTATTGTACAAATCCGAGTACTTCTCGCTAAATTGCTGTATTTAAAAGATAAGAGTATGGTGGAGGCGGCGGGAGTTGAACCCGCGTCCGGAAAAGCCTGCAATGAAACGACTACGTGCGTATCCGATTTTAGAGTTTCAATGGCAAGCCTCGGAACCGGCAAAATGACTGCCACCTAGTCCGATTGATCTCGGTTTTGGGCTCCGGACCGAAGCTTGGGACCTATCCCGCAAAATGACGCTCGTCACCATCGCGCGGGCTCGATGGCGGGAGCGGCTACCTAATTAATTAAGCAGCGTATGCAAATTGCTGATTGGCAATTGTGTTTTTCCGATCGTTTTACGGGAGCTCGGAACCCGGCACGCCTTCCCATCACAATTCAATCCCGTCGAATCCGTTGCGCCCCC
>JBPCOQ010000243.1:0-4123 GCA_051000095.1 Bryobacteraceae bacterium
GCCTGAAGTCCTTCGGCTCGAAGCGGACAACCTCATACAGGATCGCGCCGGTTTCGTCGGTGTACGGGTACGTGCAAACGATGCGCCTCGACTGTTGCGCCTCTTCCCGCTCCCATACGCCCATCTGGTCCAGGGCATCTATGACGGCCTCTTGTGGGCATCCGGCATGGCAGTGCAACAATACCTTGCCGTTCTTCTCGCAAATCGCCAGACTCGGATTTCTATCCTTGTGCGCCGGGCAGCGAGCCATCCATGCGGAGCCGCTCTTGCGGGCATTCATGGCGCGAACGATGGCCGCGAGCGTCATGATGCCTCACCCCAGAAAATCTCCAACTTGGCCGCACATCTAGGACATTGGGCAAGATGCCCGCGAACGGAACTGACGGGCAGTTCTACCGTCCAATAGCAGGTGTGGCAGCGGAGTTCATAAACTTCATGAGCGCGGTATGAGCGGCCCTTCATGCGACCTCCAGCAGCAGAGACCGCCGCTGCCCGGTTCGCTGTTCTTCGGCGCGAATCAGAAACGCACTGGCCCATCGTACGGCGAGCGATTCATCACCACCGTGCGCATCCGTGTCGCACAGGATGATCCGCGCCGCCCGGGTGTTCTGATCCGTGAAGTCTTCCGCGGTTCCCCATTGCGAACGTGGCGCTCTTGGCCGTTGACCGCGTGGCTTGGCTTGTCGTACTCTGGAGTTGCTCTTTCTGGTGAGCATTTCGGTTCCTTTCTGTATTCACGAAGCGCCGTGCAACCGGCGCTTTTCGTGTCTTTAGGCCACTTTGGCCTTGATTAGGAAGCGGATGCGATCTGCTGACCGACGCTCAATATTGGCCTGATCGTGCTGATGATCGGGCCTCCCGGGTCGGGCAAGACGATGCTCGCCAAGCGGCTCTCGGGCATTCTCCCTCCGCTCACATTTCCGGAAGCGCTCCAGACCACCCAGATTCACAGTGTCGCGGGATTGCTGCCGCGCGGCGTCGGGCTGCTCACGCAGCGCCCCTTCCGCTGCCCCCACCACACTGTATCCGATGCGGGCCTGATCGGCGGCGGCTCGGGGACGCCTCGGCCCGGCGAGGTGAGCCTGGCCCACAATGGCGTGCTCTTTCTCGATGAGCTGCCGGAGTTCCCGCGCAACGTTCTCGAGATGCTGCGACAGCCGCTCGAAGAACGCTCCGTCACCTTGGCCCGCAGCAACATGACTTTGTCGTTCCCGTCGAATTTTATGCTAGTGGGAGCGATGAATCCGTGCCCATTCATATGACAACTGAAGGCAGTATAAATAGGGAGCGCCGATCAATTGGTGGGAACCAGGTTTCTGCCGAATGTGCGCTACGGGAGGCACCTCGTGAAGCGGTTTAAAGACCTATGAGGGGCATTGGAATATACGGGCTCGGCCCGTACGAAGTCAGGGGATTTATGGATTGAAACGTCGCGCACTCCACAAAGGAACCCGAGCATAACTTGAGGTGCGTCTTCAACTCCGTGACTGGAATCGTTATCCGATAGCGCGCTGCCCCATCCGGACCGAGCAGGTCGAATCTGCCTCCAATACTGGGCGGTCCATCCTGCCCACCCAGGAAACTGACCGATCGAGCCACCACCGTGCCGTTCGACTGAACATTGTTGCGAGCCCAGTGCCAGGTGCCACGCTCGAGCGTCGCAGGCGAGCCGATCACGAACCGCAGATCCACGGTTCGAATCGATGAGGAGTCGGTGAACATCGCTCGAGCGTCGAGCCGATCGCCATCGCGTGTACCGCTTACTGGACTGAGTTTAAAGAAAGAGAGGATCTCGCGCCCGCTCAGGTCTTCGAGAGCCGGATGTTTCGCTCCGCCGCACGCCCCCAAGAGAAGCAGCGCAGAGACGATGCATGTCGTATAGAGGCCCACGGATGAACTTTTACACAAATGAACGTGCCAGGTCTAAATCGCCCTTTGCCTTGAAGCGCAAACTTCCCAGAATGAGACTTCGTGATAAAAGCCCGGAATCCACATCTGCGGATCGGGCGTTTTTTCGTCCTTGTGACTCCAGGAAGGTCTACACTACCCGACGAGGCAGGATCTTGGGCCACTTGTCAGATTGAACCGCGCTCAAGTATCAGCGGCGTGGAAATCGCTTCAGGCCGCGGGCTAGCATCAAGTATGCCCGCCACTCGTGCGTCGCTGCACACGGATCTTATGCGTCTCGGCATCAAGCCGAAAGACGTTCTGATGGTCCATGCCAGCGTTCGATCAGTCGGTGATGTAACAGGTGGCGTTAACGTGATCGTGCAAGCCTTGTTCGATGCCATCGGACCAGAGGGAACGCTGACCGCATATGTCGATTTTGAGCCGTTCTATGAAGAGGACAATGAAGCCGACATTCCGGTCTTCGACAAGCGCATCGCACACGCGGCGAGAGACCACGGAGTGCTCCATGAGACGTTGCGGAACTGGCCCGGCGCATTGCGGAGCGACCATCCGGACGCCGGGGTCGTGGCGATTGGCCCGCTGGCCGACTGGATGACAAATGATCATCCATTTCAATACGGCTACGGGGATGGCTCGCCATTCGACAAGTTTCTTCAGGCAAACGGCAGGGTGCTTATGCTCGGTGCACCTCTTGACACGATCACGCTGCTCCACTACGCGGAACATAAGGCCCAAATTCCCAAAAAGCGAATTCGTCGCTATCGGCGTCTCATGCCAGGGGTGAGTGAGCCGGCTTGGATTTGGTTTGAGGAGTTCGATACAGCCGAACCAGTAAATGGCGTACTTCACTCAAACTGTTTCGAATCGATCGCACTTGATTACCTCGCGACCGGACACGGAAGCCAGGGCACAATCGGATCGGCTGCTTCAGTGTTGTTCGATGGGCCCGATCTTGTGAAATTCGGCATTGAATGGATAGAGCGTTTTATTAGGTTGAACAAGGAATGATGAATCCAACGCGCCGGTACGTCGGTGATAGATCCCGCCTGCCCGGCCCACTGGCGGGTTGACACCGTGGCAATGGCTGAATCTAGCTGGCCGACTTTCGGCGGTTTGAGGCGCACCGTGGCTACCTCGCAGGCAACCTCCCAGCGTCGGATTGAGGCTGATAACTGTCGTCATTGGCGCGGAGCGGTCAGGGGCCGGCGTTAGCCGGGCGAATGCGAACCCTTGACGGCGAGCACCAGTGCGCTAATTGGAAGAAGCGGGAGCGAGACTTTTTTGCGGAGTGCGGTAAGTTCACCCCAGGGTTGGCTATGTGGGGCTGGCGAAGACGGACCTTACGACAAGCCGGTGCATCGCGGGCCTTTAACACGCGCTATTAGCGTGCCACCGCGGTTCCCAAGGAGTAACGGGTGAGCATCAACATCGTCATCAACATGGATTGTTGGGATAGGACCTCTAAAGCCGACGCGAGCTCACGTACTGAAGCTGCGAACCGGCGATTGTGAATCCACTGAAGGCGGAATCGCAAAAATGAGTGAACGACCACGGACGGATCGGCCTAATGGAATGTGAATCAGATTAGATGAACTAGCGTTAGGTGTTGCGGTGTCAATCGAGCTTGAATCAGACTTGAGCTAGAGTCTGCCAGGCAAACGAGAGACGCAACGACGGCGCTTCTGTGGTAAAATCGACGGCCGGTTCCGATGGCCCTGGCTTGATTAACGTCAGGCCGACTTCGAGAGCGTTTGCTCCAGTGGTAAAGAGCTTGTCTCGCGCCCCACGTGTTTCGCGAGCTTGCCAAGTTGGACAACCTGTTCAGCTAGGAACCAATCCTGCTCGGGAGAGCCTTCCGCGCAACCGCGCTCTTGCCAGTACGAATAGGCCAGCCGAGCGATGCGTTCATGTTCGGAGGTGAGTTCTTCCGAAGAGAAAGCCTGCTCCGTGTCCGCCAAGGTTTCGTCAGATTGTCGTCGGCTTCGATCTGTACTTCTGATCCCGTTGCTTTTGCTGCGACCGTCTCCACGACGGGTGTTGATTCGAGTTTAAGTTTAGAAGGCATTCGATCTCCTTTGATCAGGAACGTCGGTCATACGATGACCGGGGGGTTAGGCTTGCGGCCGAGCCAGAGTATCAGCAGGTAAACATCCGCTGATATAGGCTATTTAATCGGAGTGAAAACCAGGTGTCAAGCGATGTTTGAAAGCTC
>JBPCOQ010000003.1:0-54826 GCA_051000095.1 Bryobacteraceae bacterium
AGCGAAAGTCACTATGAGAAAATCCTACGGGTTCCGAACCTTCAGAGTCACCGAACTGGCCCTATATCATTCACTTGGCAAGTTGCCTGAGCCGGAACTCACCCACAGATTCTTCTGACGAATCCAATTTTTTAAGCGGCTTGCCGTCAACTCTACTGATAGCAAAATAGGGCTCTTCTAGATCGAGTTGGACAAGGAAGAAACAACCCAACGCACAACGCAATGTATACTATATTTAATTTCGCCATTCGCGTCTCCTGTGCATGAAATGTTACGGTCGGGAGTTTAGCACGCATTTAAAGCGGAATACAAGGGTCAAATTTAGGATTGAGGGCACGAATATTGTGTCATCCTAAATACCATTTGTTGGTATCTGGGATGATCTGGGGGGGCGCTACACAAGAATCTACTCCGTCTGCTGAAGCGATTAGGGCCGACGTACAAATCGCGAAGAGTTAACCAATTGATTCCAAAATGTTAAAGGCAGATCGCAACTTATGCGTATTGACTGAATTCTATTAAGGGAGATCGTACGGAATACGAAGTGATCCACTAATGTCAGATGTCCGGATAGCCGCCCTAGAGTGCGCGGCAATGTGGTCGCTATGCGGGACCTGGCGGACCTCCGGCGACTGGTGGACCGGCGATTCGTGGGACCGCGAGGAGTGGGATATTTCGCCGAACGATGGCGGGATTTACAGGATGTACCGGAAGCCGGGCGATCTCTGGTTTTTGGAAGTCGTGTACGATTAGTCACGCGCACCCTCAAACTGAATTGGGGTTCCTTTCAACAGCTTGCCGCCATCCCTCTATTCGAGCCGCACACCGCACTCATGTAATCAAATCGCTCGGGGGCTTTCGCGTCTCGGCTTCCGCCTGCTCGGTCCTTGACAATTGAATAACAGCTAAAACGGGGCTCTGTCATCCAACCATCTTTCTGCGGCGCATCTTGCCGGAATTATTCGCATTAGCACCGTTCACAAAAATGCGAGTACTCGTGAACGATGCGCCGTACCAGCCCGCACGCGTCGCTACCAGAGCACACGAACCGAATAAGCCTGAATCTGACGATCGCTAGTGATCAACGGCATTCCCTCCGCCACAGCTTGCGGGATCAAAATGCGGTCGAAAGGGTCCCGGTGTAAATGCGGCGAGGAGGCCAACGCGGTGACGTGGCTTGCCCGAATCGGCAATACCCGCCCGCCAAACAATTGGGCTGCGCGCGTCCACCAGCTCACCGGATCAAGAACAGGAAGCCGCCCTTTGCCACTTTTGATTACGACTTCCCAATAAGAAGCTATGCTTAAGACCGGCTCGCCATTGGCAATGGCATTGCGCGCCCGTTTGGATAGCCGCTCAGGAGTTGTCAAGGTCCACAGCAGAGTGCTGGTGTCCAGCAGGTTCACCACTCGCCTTGCCAGAATGCGTCTGCTTCCGCATCGCTGAGCGGTCGATCCCAACCTTCCGGAAGCTCGAATTCACCCTTCATTGCTCCAAGGGCGATTCCTTAGAAGACGTCAAGGCTGACAGACGAGCGATGGGTTTCCCATGCCGGTGAATCGGGAAAGCTGGGTTTTGGCTGGAGGCGTAGCGCCGCCTGCTCCCCGTGTGGCAAAGTATAAAGGATGAGAATGAGTCCCCTTACCGCCGCAACAATAACCGTTTTGCTGGCGGCGTGTACGGCCTCCGCGCAAGGTAACCGGCAAACCAATCCCCAGGCCAACCCGCAGTCTAATCCGCAGAATAACCCGCCGGGCGCTCCGCAACAGCGCCGGACGGACATCACGATTCCCTCCGCCCAGCAGCCTCAGCAGCAACAGCAACAGAATCGCACGCGTCTACCCATGGAGCAGCAGCCGCAGCTCTCAACTACGGAACCTTCGCAGACTCAGCCGATTCGCCGCGGTCCTCCTCCGGAAGAGAAAAGCTCCGTCACCCATCACAGCGGAGTCATCGGCGGCCAGCGAATGAACTACACCGCGCTGGCAGCCAGCTACGTGCTTAAGGCCGATGACGGCACGCCGAAGGCCACGTTCTTCTTTGTTGCTTACACCAGGGACGATGTGCCGGATGCATCCAAACGTCCGTTGTCGTTTGTCTACAACGGCGGCCCGGGCTCTGCTTCGCTCTTCACCCATATGGGAATGGGACCCAAGCATGTTGTGCTGACACCCGACGGCCATGGCACACCGGCGCCCTATGCCATTGAAGACAACCCCGGTTGCTCGCTCGGCGCGACCGATATGGTGTTTGTCGATGCAATATCGACGGGCTTCAGCCGTCCGGCCCCCGGCGAGAATCCCGCGCAGTTTCACGGAATTATCACCGACGCGAACTATTTCGCCGACTTCATTTACCAGTACATCACGCGCACGGGGCGCTGGGATTCGCCCAAGTACCTGATCGGCGAAAGCTATGGCACAACGCGCTCCGCCGAGCTCGCCGGTGTTCTCCAGCAGCGCCATCAGATCTATCTGAACGGCATCGTGCTGCTCTCTTCGGTTGCTTTTTCGAACTGGGGCGCCGATGAGCGGTCCACCTTTTTCCTGCCAACTTACATAACAACCGCGTGGTATCACCACTTGCTTGCGCCCGATTTGCAGAGTAAGAGCATCGCCGAAATCGCGCAGATGGCGCGCCAGTTTGCTCACGGCGAGTACGCCAATGCACTGGAGCAGGGCGATCGGATTTCGGCCGAGGATTACCACAAGGCAGTTCAGGATATCGCTCGCTTCACCGCGCTTTCCCCGAAATACATCGAGCAGGCCAATCTGCGCGTCAGCCCTTTCCGCTGGTTCAAAGAGCTGGAGCGTGAGAAGCGCCGGACCGTAGGCCGCCTGGATTCACGCTTTGAAGGGATGGATGTCGATGCCGCGGGCGAGCGCAACGAATACGATTCAAGCGAAGCTTCGTATGAAGGCGCTTACGTGGCGACCTTTCATGACTACGTCCATCACGATCTCAAGTGGAACAGCGATCAGTATTACACCGTCACCGCGAACGTGCGTCCCTGGGACCAGACCGGCGACACTCTGGTGGCGGAAGTGTTGCGCTCGGCCATCACGCAACAGACTCATCTGAAGGTGCTCGTTCTGTGCGGCTACTATGACGTCGCGACACCTTTCAACGGCATCGAGCATACGGTAAACCACATGCACCTCGAGCCGCCGCTTAGAAACAACGTCAACTTCGCGTACTACGAATCGGGCCACATGGTTTACATTGACCAAAAGGCGAACGACAAATTGCGCAGAGACATCGACGGATTTATCAACGGCAGTTACTCGCACTAACGTAAACGCATGCTTGAGCTTGTTCCCCAAACTACGGACTGTGGGCGGATCGAAGAGCGCGGGCAGCTTCCACCCGATCCATTTTTAATGCATAGTCGAGTGGGGTGTGCCCCTCCGAATCTCGCGCGTTGAGGCAGGCGTTGCGGGACAGGAGTAGTTCGATAGCTCTTCTGCTTCCGCCCAGTGCGGCATCATTTTCATCGCCGCGCAACGCCGCTGGATGAAATAACTCTGACGCACCCTCAAGCAACCCACGGCATCCGCCCGTGTTGCACCGAATGGCACAGGCATTCTTGCCTGTTTTTATTGAGTGGAGCAGGCCAACGGCCTGCTCCACTCTACCTCGCACCACGGGAGGGTTTTCGAGAGTGTGTTGCACTTAGACGCTGACCCTGATGTTTTCAATCCGGTCTTTGCCCGGCTGCGTGCAAGAGAAACACTTCGGGATTCCTGCTTCTGGGCACGCATGCCCGCCCCAAGCGGCCGCCCGAATCAGGTAAGCCCTGGCGCGGTGACTGCTGGACCAAAGGCTTCACAGCCTTGTTATGTTGAAGAGGCGATGACTGCTACCAATCCGTTGTCTTATCTAAGCGATCAACTGGAGGCTTGGCGGGCTGCTGGAACTTTTCAGCGCTTGCGCGTTCTGGAGTCCCCTTGCGAGCCGGTTTCGCGGTTTGATGGGCGGGAGGTGATCAATCTGGCCAGCAACAACTATCTGGGGCTGGCGGATCATCCGAAACTGATCGAGGCGGCGGTGGAGGCTGCAAAGAAGTACGGCGCGGGGTCGGGGGCTGTGCGTACCATTTCGGGGACGATGAGCCTACACATGGAACTGGAGCGGCGCATTGCGGCGTTCAAGAATGTGGAAGCGTGCGTGGTCTTCCAGTCGGGCTTCGCCGCGAATGCCGGGACGGTTTCGGCCATCCTGACGCCTGAGGACCACATCATTTCGGACGCGCTGAATCATGCGAGCATCATCGATGGGTGCCGGCTCTCGAAGGCCAAGATCCACGTTTTTGCGCACCGCGATGCGGCGGCGGCCGGCAAGATTCTGGAGGGGCTCGCCGATAAGCCCGGGCGCAAGCTGCTGATCACGGACGGGGTGTTTTCAATGGACGGCGATATTGGCCCGTTGCCGGAACTGGTGCCAGCGGCCGAGCGGCACGGCGCCATCATGATGATCGACGATGCGCACTCGTCGGGCGTGCTGGGGCGGAATGGACGGGGGACGGTGGATCATTTTAAACTGCATGGGCGCGTGGATATACAAGTGGGAACGCTGTCCAAAGCGATCGGCGTGCTGGGCGGGTATGTGTGCGGGAGCAAGGACCTGATCGAATTTCTGTATCATCGCGCGCGGCCGTTCTTGTTTTCGACATCGCATCCGCCATCTGTCGCGGCGTCGTGTCTGGCGGCGTTTGACATTCTCGAGAATGAGCCGGAGCGGATTGAGAAGCTGTGGGAAAACACGCGTTATTTCAAAAGCGGATTGAAGGCGGCTGGGTTCGATATAGGGGCCAGCGAGACGCCCATTACGCCGATCATGGTGGGCGAGGCCAAGACGGCGCATGCGTTTTCGACAGAGTTGTTTGAGAACGGACTCCTGGCTACGGGGATTGGGTCTCCGACAGTGCCGGAGGGTAAGGCGCGGGTGCGGACGATCGTAACGGCAACGCACTCGAAGCAGATGTTGGATCGGGCGCTGGAGATTCTGAGGAGAGTGGCGAAGAGTCCTAAGTTTAGTTGCGCGGTTCAAATGTGATATGCACGTCGCCATGGGCATCGATCGCGCCGGTGTCCTCATGATAGTCGGCCGCATCCGCATGCACGAACATGTACAAAAAGCGTGGACGACTCGTTGAGGCCGGCTCTTGCGTGGCCGTGACCGGCACCACGGTTTTGATTTCGACATTGCCTTTGAGGTGGACCACCCCAGGACTCCACTTCAGAGCCGGCGCCTCGCGCTCGATGCGCATGGCCGTCAACGTCGCTCCCTTGGGGGCCGGCAGGTGCCCATACACATGCAGCCGGTGATCCACGGGATCGGCCTGCTGGGAAATTGCATTCGGGAGCACAAATATCATCCAAACACCGAACACCAGGAACTTCATGATCTACCTCCAGGCGGGCCGCGTGCGCGTTGCGGTATCGCTCATTTCGATCTTAACCCAGCTTTCAATCCTAAAGTGGCGAACTAGACAGCCGATTTTCCAGCACCAAATCGCTTGAGAAGTTTTCTATTTGCAAGGCTTCCGCCGCGACCATCTCCAGCGCCTTCTTTGGAATCAGGCCGATGATCTCGCTGCCTGCGATCGTGACGCCTAGCGCCTCGGCCTCTTGCTTTACGCGGTGAAATACCATATGCAGCCCTGTCTGCTCGAAATCGGTCAGGTTGATCGATACCTGGGCCAGGTTCCTTGATTCCAGCAGCACGCCGATTGCTTTTACAAAAGGCAGTCCGCCGGAGGAAGCGCGGATCTTGCGCGCGATGGAGTTTGCCACGGCGACATCCGGCGTATTCAAATTGACATTGAACGCGATCAAAAACTTACGCGCGCCGATCACGCACGCGCCCGCTGTAGGATGCAGAGCCGGGCCCCCAAGGTCGGGCGGCAGGTTCGGCTTCTCGAATCCGCCGCGGCGCGCGTTTTCAAGATTCACCCGGTCGGGGTGAAGGGCGGCCGCTTCATAGAAGTAAACCGGCACGCGCAGCTCACTCCAAACCCGGTCGCCCAAACGACGGGCCAGGCGCACGCAATCGTCGAGCGTCACATTTTCGACTGGCACAAATGGAACTACGTCGGCGGCGCCAATCCTCGGATGGACGCCCCGATGCCGGGTTAGATCAATCGATTTCTGCGCGTGACGGACGGCATGGAAGGCGGCGTCAAGGACCGCCTCCGGGCTGCCGGCGAATGTCATGACAGAACGGTTGTGGTCCGGGTCCCGCTCCGAGCGCAACAACACGACTCCGGGGGTCGCTACGATGGCGCTTCGAATTGCTTCAACTGTTTCCGCGTTGCGGCCTTCCGAAAAATTAGGCACGCACTCTACTAATTTGCGGAAATCCACTTCACTTCGGATGCCCGATAGATGACGAGCCCTTTCTTCATCGCCGCCGCCACCAGATTGACGCCGAAGTGATATGGTATCTCACGGTAATCGGCCACATCGAGCAGGATCAGGTCCGCATCTTTTCCCGTTTGAATCGAACCAATCTTTGACGCTAAGCCCAGCGCATGCGCTGCGTTGATCGTCGCGGCCGCGACAGCTTCCGCCGCCGTCATGTTCATCTTGTTGCAAGCCAGCGACAGGATCATTTGCATATTATAGGTTGGGCTCGTCTCCGGATTGAAGTCAGTCGCCAACGCTACAGCCACGCCCCGATCGATAAACTCGCGGGCGGCCGGATACCTTCCCGTACCGAGGTGGAACGCGGGCCCTGGAAGTAGTGTCGCAATCGTCGAGGAAGCTGCCAGCAGTCCGATGTCTTCCGGGCTCAGGGAAATGGCGTGCTCCACACTGACCACCCCGGCTTCCACCGCCAACTTCACGGCGCCCATAGTCCCATGCTCTCCGGCATGCATCTTCAGCGCGAATCCTAACTGCTTGGCCGCCGCCAGATATTGGCGTGCCTCCTCCACCGAGAACCTGCCCTTTTCGCAGGCGACATCGGCGAAAGTGGCAAGCCTGCGCCGCTTCACTAGCGGCAGCATATAGCTACAAAGCCAATCGAGATAACTGGTGGTGACATGCACGTAGTTGAGCGGCATGTGGAGTCCGGCCATAAATGTGGATACCAGGTTGCCATAGTGCTCGCTGAGAGACGAGTGGGCCCGGAGGATCTTTAGTTCACCAGTTTCCGTGAGCCCATACCCGGACTTCGCTTCGATTGTCGTCGTTCCCTGGCGTATGCAATCGGCAAGCACGCGAGCTGCCCGGGCTTCCAGAGTATACCCGGAAGTATCCTGCATTGCCTTGAAGATTGCCGGGAAGCCACCACCGGCTTTCGCTATATCGGTGGAAGTGGCCCCGGCCAGGCCCATCTCGTAATCGAGAAGTCGTGGTGGTCCGCCTACTAGATGTGTGTGGCTATCGATAAATCCAGGCAAAACGACGTGTCCGGAAGCGTCGATCTCTTGGGCGAGGCGAGCTTGGGCGAGATTTTCAAGGCGGCGGGTCGGCCCCACTTCGCGGATCAAGCCATCCACGATTAGGACTGCGCCATCCTGAATAATTCCGAGATTTCTGAGGTCCGAGCCGCGGCGGGGACAGTCGGGCCCGCGTAACGTTAACAGTTGCCGGGCACCCCTCACAAGAACGGCCCTGCTCATCCTTGTTCAATATGGGTTCGGCGCCTCAGAGTACTATAAGTACTATACTACTAAATTTAGTTGGTGATGATTCGTTTCGGAATTTTTCCGACGGGAATGCGCTTTATTTCTTTGTGCGAAGCTGCATCCAGCACTGAGACTGAGTCGGACCCGGCATTCGAAACGTAACAGCGCTCGGGCGTAAAGGTCATCCAATCCGGCCCGCGGCCAACTGGCGTTGTGTCCAACAGCTTCAGATCGGGCAGGGAATAGACGTAAACAGCATTGTTGAGCAAGCTGGTGACCCACAGCGTCTTGCCTTCGGGGGCCACAGCGATGCCGTGTGAGAACGTTTGCGGGATTAGAGGTTGTGCATCCGATGGAGCTTCGGGCAATAGTATCTTGTTTACAATTTCGCGTGAAGCGTAGTCCACAACGACAAAGCCGTGTAGATTGGAGAGCTGCACAAACAGGTGCTTCGGGCCTGCGTCCAAAGCAACGGGGCGGGGAACTCCGGGGAGCGGGATGTCGAAGGCGGGCTCTTCGGTTTTCACATCGATGGCGGTGATTTTCTTGTCGCCGAGCGAAGTGGCCAGCATGTATTTCCCATCCGGCGTCAGATAGACGTTGTGTGGATAGCGGCCCACCGGAACGCTCTTTATTTTTTTCAGCGAGCCGGTATCCACAATATCTACCCAGGCTTCCTGCCGGATGCAGATGTAAACCCGGCGTCCGTCCGGAGTGATGGCAACGTTGTTGGGCCGGGCGCCGATCGGGATTCGCTTGATCACTTTGGAAGCGGCGCGATCCACTACGTCGAGTACGTTGTCGCCTTCGCTGGAAACATAAAACCGCTTCTGGTCGGGAGAGGAGACAATGCCGTGCGGATGGCTCGAGACCTTGATTTCACCGCTGACTGTGTTGGTGGCGGGGTCGATGATTGTAATGTTGTCCCCGTCGCTGTTGGCTACGTAGATATGGACTGAAGAGCCGAGCAGCGTGCAACTCAGCCCAACACAGGCAAGAATACCTGCGCTACGTTTCATGAATCTCCTGAAGGCTCCAGACGCGCAGAGGGTCTCGTCTTCGAGAGGCGATGGCTTGCGCGGCAGCTTTGGCTCCGCTCAGAGTGGTGATGCAGGGCACACGATATGTTATCGCATTGCGTCGAATCGCCTGCTCGTCTGAGAACGATTGGCCGCCGGTAGTGGTGTAGATGACCAGCGTCAGCGATCCGGCCTTGAGCAGATCAACCGCGTTGGGCCGCCCTTCGTTGACCTTGAATACAGTCTTCACCGGCAACCCCGCCGCTTTGAGAACGGCGGCCGTGCCACGCGTGGCAGCGAGCTGGAAACCGAACCCGGCGAAGCTCTTGCCGATCTCGACCGCGGACGTTTTGTCCCGATCGTTGACGCTGAGAAACACCGTGCCTTCATCGGGCAGCGGCGATCCGGCAGCTAACTGCGCCTTCGCGAAGGCCTCGCCAAAGTTGGCGCCAATTCCCATCACCTCGCCGGTGGATCGCATCTCCGGACCGAGCGCCGGATCCACTCCGGGAAATTTTGCGAATGGGAATACAGGCGATTTGACGAATGACCGTGAAACCGGCAGCACGCCCTCCTTGAAGGTGTCGAGTGTTTTTCCGAGCATCAAGCCCACAGCGATCTTAGGGAGTGGGACACCAGTTGCTTTGCTGACGTAAGGAACCGTGCGGCTGGCGCGCGGATTCACTTCCAACACAAAGACCCGATTGTTCTGAATTGCGTACTGCACATTCATCAGGCCGATCACGTTCAGCGAGCGGGCTAAGCGGCCGGTGTAATCCTGAATGGTAGCCAGAACGTCCGATGAGAGCGAGTTTGGCGGGAGCACGCAGGAGCTGTCGCCCGAATGAACACCGGCCTCTTCGATATGCTCCATGATGCCGGCGATCAGCACGCCGCCCGCGTGATCGGCCAGCGCGTCGACGTCTACTTCTGTCGCGTCTTCGAGGAAGCGATCGATCAGCACGGGCCGCTCCTGCGAGAACACCACGGCTTCCCGCATATAGCGCCGCACCATCTCTTCGTCATAGGCGATCACCATGGCGCGGCCCCCCAAGACGTAGCTGGGACGAACCAGGACGGGAAACCCGATACGGCGCGCCACCGCGCACGCCTCCTCAGCGCTGGTAGCCGTGCCGTTGGCGGGGGATGGGATCCGCAACTCGTCCAACAATCGGCCGAACAGCTTGCGGTCTTCCGCCAGATCGATGTTGGAAGGGTCGGTGCCAAGGATCGGGACGCCCGCGGCTTTGAGCGGCAGAGCGAGGTTGAGAGGCGTCTGGCCGCCGAACTGTACGATGACGCCGTTGGGTTTTTCGACGTCATAGATGTTCAGCACCTCTTCGAGAGTCAGCGGCTCGAAGTACAAGCGGTCGCTGGTGTCGTAATCGGTCGACACGGTCTCCGGATTGCAATTGACCATGATCGATTCGTAGCCGAACGCCTGCAGAGCAAACGATGCATGGCAACAGCAGTAATCGAATTCGATGCCTTGGCCGATGCGGTTGGGCCCGCTGCCGAGGATCATCACCTTTTTGCGGCTGGACGGCGCGGCCTCATCCTCGGACTCATAGCTCGAATACAGATACGGCGTGAAGCTCTCAAACTCGGCCGCGCAGGTATCCACGCGATTGAAGACGGCCTGGATGCCAAGCTCTTTCCGGCGCGCGCGTACGACGAGTTGATCGGCGCCCCACATGCGCGCCAAGCGGGTATCGGAAATACCGGCGCGCTTGGCCTGGAACAATTGGCTGCGGTCGATGGTTTGCAGATCGCGCGTGGATAGCTCCGCTTCGAGCTTCACCGCCTCGCCGATGTGCTGCAGGAACCAGCGGTCGATGGCCGTGATCTCGTGCACGTCCTCGACGCTCCAACCCTGCTCGAACGCAAAGCGGATGTAGGCCAGCCGGTCCGGAGTTGGCGTAATTAGCTTTTGGGGTATCAGGGCCCGATCGAATGTATCCGTGCCGGCCGCTTTGCCGGTCTCGAGGCTGCGAATCGCTTTGGCGAGCGCCTGCTTGAACGTTCGGCCGATGGCCATCACCTCGCCGACTGACTTCATCTGCGTGCCCAGAACCGGCTCGGCGCCTGGGAACTTTTCGAATTGCCAGCGCGGGATTTTTACAACGACATAGTCGAGGGTGGGCTCAAAGCACGCCGGCGTCACTTTGGTGATGTCATTCTTGATCTCATCCAGGCGATAGCCGACAGCCAGTTTGGCGGCGATCTTCGCAATGGGAAATCCCGTGGCTTTGGATGCGAGCGCCGAGCTGCGCGAAACCCGGGGATTCATCTCGACAATCACCATGCGTCCATCCGCGGGGTTGATCGCGAACTGTACGTTCGATCCGCCGGTATCCACGCCGATTTCGCGCAGGCACCGTAGCGACGCATCACGCATCATCTGATATTCGCGATCGCTGAGCGTTTGGGCCGGAGCCACCGTGATGGAATCGCCGGTGTGGACGCCCATCGGATCGAAGTTTTCAATAGAGCACACGATGATCGCGTTATCGGCAACGTCGCGCATCACCTCGAGCTCGAACTCCTTCCAGCCGAGTACGCTCTGCTCGATCAAGACTTCGTGGACTGGTGAAAGATCCAGGCCGCGCTCCAGGATCTCGTACAGGTCCTCCCGGTTGTATGCGATGCCCCCGCCGCTGCCGCCAAGAGTAAAGCTGGCGCGAAGAATCACCGGGAAGCCGATCTTGTTCGCGAACGCCAGACCGTCGTCGGTGTTGTTCACCAACTGCGATTGCGGCGTTTCGAGACCAATCTTGCGCATCGCGTCTTTGAACAGCAGCCGGTCTTCGGCCTTCTTAATCGATTCGATCTTGGCCCCGATCAGCTCGACGCCATACTTGTCGAGGACACCCGCTTCGGCCAGCTCCACCGACAGATTCAGACCGGTCTGGCCCCCGACCGTTGAAAGCAGCGCATCCGGGCGCTCCTTGCGAATCACCTCTTCGGCATAGGCCAAGCTGAGTGGCTCGATGTAAGTGCGGTCCGCAAGCTCAGGGTCGGTCATGATCGTGGCCGGATTTGAGTTGATCAGCACTACTTCAAAGCCGTCGGCCTTGAGCGCTTTGCAGGCTTGCGCTCCAGAGTAGTCGAACTCGCAGCCCTGGCCGATGACAATAGGGCCGGAACCGACGATCAGAATACGGTGCAGGTCGCTGCGGCGGGGCATTTTCTACCCTTCAGCCTGCATTCTTCATCAGCGCTATGAAATCGTCAAAGAGGTAGTGCGAGTCGTGCGGGCCAGGGGCCGCTTCCGGATGGTATTGCACGCAAAACACCGGCTCGCTGCGATGCCGGAAGCCTTCAAGAGTGCCGTCGTTCAGGTTCACATGCGTGATCTCGACCTCGTTCAAATTTAGAGAATCGGGATCGACCGCGAAGCCGTGATTGTGCGAAGTGATTTCTACTTTTTGGGTGCGCTGGTCGATCACCGGGTGATTGGCGCCCCGGTGTCCAAACTTCATCTTGTAGGTTTTTCCGCCGAGCGCTAAACCGAGTATCTGATGACCGAGGCAGATTCCGAAGATCGGCTTCTTTCCGATCAGCTGCCGCACTTGCGTCACCTGGTGGTGCAGAGGCTCAGGATCACCGGGGCCGTTCGAGAGGAACACGCCGTCCGGATGCAACGCCAGGACGTCTTCGGCGGAAGTTCCGGCGGGGACCACAGTCACGCGCGCGCCCACCTGTACCAGCCGGCGTAAGATGTTGCGCTTGATCCCGTAGTCGTACGCGACAACATGACAGCAGGGCTCGGCGGCAGGTTGGATGTGGTCCGAAGCCGATACTGGAACCACCGGTCTGTCCCAGGTGTAAGAGGCGGCCGTGGTCACGCGGGTGGCCAAGTCGAGGCCCGTCATGGATGGGGATTGCCGGGCGCGCTCCACCAGGTGATTGGGATCCGTAACTCCACAGGCGAGCACGCCGCGCATTACTCCGCGGCTGCGAAGATGACGGACTAAGGCGCGGGTGTCGATTTCGGCGGCCACGGGAACACTGGCGGCTGTCAGAAACTGTTCCGCTTGCTCTTGCGAACGCCAGTTGCTCGCGATGCTCGAAAATTCCCGCACGACTAATCCTTCAATAAACGGCCGGCCGGATTCACGATCGTAATCGTTCGCGCCGTAATTACCAATTTGCGGATTGGTCAGGACGACGATCTGGCCCGCATAGGACGGGTCGGTGAAGATTTCCTGATAGCCGGTAATCGCTGTGTTGAAGACTACTTCGCCGAGGGAGTCTTTGGGCGCGCCAAAACTTCTGCCCTCGAAGACCGTGCCGTCTTCCAGAGCTAGGAGCGCGGGAGTCATGCCAGAATTTTAGCCACGGATGCACACGGATGCACACGGATGAAAGACATAAAGTTATTCGTGTTTAGTCGTGGCTGGGGCTTTTGATTCTGTTTTAGTTTCTGTCTTGGCGGCAGGCTCGGACTTTGTTTCCGGCTTAGACTCAGTCTTAGCTTCCGGCTTAGATTCAGTTTTGGTCTCCGCCGGTTTGTCTGCGCCGTTTGAAGACGATTCCGATTTCGGGGCGTAGTCGTTAATATAGAATCCGCTGCCTTTGAACTTTATGGCGGACAGTGAGATCAGCCGATGCACCGGCCCGCCACACTTCTCGTGAGCCGTCAGAGGCACATCCGAAAACTTCTCAATTTTTTCGAAGACGTCCCCGCAGTTGTCGCATTTGTACTCGTAGATCGGCATTTAACGAGGCGGACGTACGGGCTGATCGGGCGTGACTATCACGGGTCTGCTGTCCACGGGTTTCTTGTCGTCCGGTTCGGCGGCGGCTTTTCCGGCCGTCTCCCTCTTGCCTTTGGTCGCTACCTCAATTGCTTTCTTCAGCAGCAGATCTTCGGCCGGCTTGGGCTGCGGCACCACGGCCGGGGTTGTGTCATCGTCCGTATCTGGAACTGCCTCGGTCTCCACCATCGGCACGGATGGCATAACGCCCGTGTCTTGAATCGCCTTCCCAGCCGGCGAGTAGTACTTCGCAACGGACAGAATCACAGCCGAGCCGTCGTCCAGCGTGATCGCCTTGCGTACCGCGGCGTCGCCGTAGGTGCGCTCGCCGACGATCTCAGCGCGTTTATCGTCCAGCAGCGCGGCCGCGGCAATCTCCGCTGCATCCGCAGTTCCGCGATTGGTAATAAGCACTAGCGGCAGCTTGCTGATGTCCTTACCCGGCTTAGCCTCGATATCTTCACGCGCAACCTTCTGGCCTTGCAAATAAGTGATCCGACCTTTATCCAAGAACAAATTGGCGAGAGCGACGCCCTGATTTGGATCGCCCGTCGCGCAATGGCGCAGGTCGAGAATCAATTCCTTCGCGCCCTGGCGTTGCAGCTCTTCAATTTTGCCGGCCGTTTCTTTGACGCCGTTCTCAGCGAGGCTCTCCACTTTCAACAAGCCGATCTGGCCGGGCAGCATCTTCGCAACCACCGGCGGATAGTGAATCACTGCGCGGGCAATCGTGAGTTTCGTTGGCTCCGGATTGCGGAAGCGGAGAATCCCAATTTCCACCGTGCTGCCGGGCTCGCCTTCGAGCAACATCTCGGCATACGCAAGAGGCATGTCCCGAGTCGCAACACCGTTGATGGTCTCAATTACATCCGTGGTGTTCAGGCCCGCCTTGGCGGCCGGCGATCCGGGGATTGCATCTACGATTCCCACGTAGCCGAACTTCTTCGAGAGCACCAGACCGACGTCAGCCTTGTGCTGGTCTTTGCTTTTCAGATATTGCTTGTACTGGTCCGCGCTCAGGAAACTGGCGTATGGGTCAACTGATTCGAGCAGCCCGTTCACCGCGCCAAGCGTCACGCTCTTCATGTCGGGTTCTTCGACATAATCGGTTTTGATGCGCGATAAAACCTCGGTATACACCGCGAGATGGCGATAGGTATCTTCGGGCGACGCACTGCGGCCATGGACGGCACCGAGCAGAAGGAGAAGGACCAGACAAGTGGACGTCGAAATAACCACAACTTTCAGACGGCTATTCATAAATCGAGATGAGGTTCCAGGGACCTGCTATCAGTATAGCGTGAGAGGAACGCGGGCAGGCTTGCCTCCCGCCTGCCACAAGTCAATGCACCGTTCGGTAGTAGCCACTGCCTCCGGCGTTTGGATCGAGTACAGCGGGGCATTTACTACCGGAAGCGAGGGCGACTTCTCTTCGCGGCGTGTCCAGCACGAAGCAGCTTACCGGGCTATCGTCGGCTCTCCAGCAGACGGGAACGGCCCAGCTTTTCGTGGAGTTGGTCTGCTCGAACAGAATTGCCGGCGCTTTGCTCCCATCGCAGCGCACCTCAGCCCGAACCGCCGGGACGCCGGATTGGTCCAGGAACGAATGCATGACGGCGGACGGATCGGTGCCGGATGCCTCGCGCAGCGCTGCTGCTAAATCCGCGGTGGTGGCGTCACCAAACCGGTGTTGCCTAAGATAGGCGCGTAGGCCATTGCGAAAAACCTTTTCGCCGAGCCAGTTCTCCAGCATCAGCAAAACGGCGGCGCCCTTCTGGTACGCGAATTGGTTGTACACGCTCTGCATCTCTTCCCGATCGTGCATGGGAAGACGGACCGGGTGAGTCTTTGGCCCTGCATCGGCCCGCATGATTCGGTCGCGGGAGAGAATCGCGTCCACGCCTTGTCGCTCCGGCGCGTCCTCTTCGCTCATTACCTTTTGCGAGAGCCAGGTCGCGAACCCCTCGCTCAGCCACACGTCCTCCCAGGTTGTCTGCGTTACCAAATCGCCGAACCATTGGTGGGCGAGCTCGTGGGCCTCGACCGCACGCACACTGCGCAACTTCCGCGGAGCGGTATTCGCGGGCGGTACCAATAACCCGTCCAGACGATACATGATCAGCCCGGGGTTTTCCGTTGCGCCGAAGGCGAGTTTTGGAACTGCAACATGGTCGAGCTTGGCGTACGGATAGGGAATGCCGGTGTATGCCTCGAGTCTGGGCAGCACCTCGGTCGTCGCGCGAGCCGCCTCGGCCCCTTCAGCGGCATGCCCTTTGGGAGTGATCACTCGAACAGGCACGTTGCCCAAACCAACTCGCTTGCCGTCGAAAATTTCGAGCGGTCCGACCGCGAAAGCGACTACTTCGGACGGTAGCGGCTCCGTAACCGCGAAGTGCACGGCCTTCATCCCCGCCGTTTCCTCAATCTCGTTCACCGCCGGTCCATTCGCAAAGGCGCTCAACCCGCGTTTGGTGTGGATTGTCAGTTCCCACGGCGTTTTGAACCGCGGCTCGTCAAAGCAGGGAAACGCGCGACGGGCGTCGATAGGGGTGAAGGTAGTAAAGACGTACCAATTGTTTTCGAACCGGATGCGGTAAGGACCAACCACAGGCTTTTCGTTCAGTTGCCCTTGGTAGTGAATGGACAAAAGTAGCGGTCCTGGTCCGATCGCGCCATCCAGCTCCATGCCAAGAAACTCGCCTCCCGCCGTTTGCGCTCGAGCCTTGCGCTCGCGGCCTGCAGCTTGGATTGTCGCGTCCCGTACCGTCAGGTCTTTGGCATTCAGCCACACTCCGCTTTGAGCTTTCCGCATTTCCACTTGGATGCGAGCCCATCCCTCGAAGGTGTCGAGGTTTGGATCGATCGTAAGGTCAACGGTGTATTTCTTAGGAATGACATCGTCAGATAGCAGGAACTGAGGCGGGGGAGGCAGCGCGGGTAAGCAATCCGCCAGGAACAATGCGAAGGCAATCAGCCGTATTGACGTCAATGAATGGTTGTCCCTTCTCCGCAACTGCGTTCCTAGCGCGCCCATGCGGGCCATCCATCAATAGATCTGACGCGCGGCTGCCGGGCAAAGACCAACACAGGCAAGAATGCCTGTGCCACTCGGCGCAACACGCCGGATGCGGTGGGTTTTCGAGGGTGCGTGCGCCACGTCGGCTCCGCTGTGGCCCAAGCTCCGGCGAGAAATGCCATCTAATTTCCCACCGTCACAGGCCCGTAAAACTTCCAACTTGTCACAAAATCCCGGCTCAGTTTCTGCCCCGTCAAGCTGGCCCGAATCATCTCTACCGGAATGCGATTCTCCCGCAGGACCGCGTCATGAAAAGCGCGGTTGGTCATCTTGCCGGAATCGACCAGCTCTTTGTGCAAGGCATGCAATTGCATTCCACCAAGCAGATACGCCGCCTGATACAGCGGTCCATAGGTTCCATTAAAGGACCGGCGGACCTCTCCAATGGCATTTTCGCGCTCATGCCCGACCCGGTCTACCAGGAAATCCACGCACTGTTGCGGAGTCATTTTTCGCAGATGGAAGCTGAGCGAAAAGATGATTCGCGCACAGCGGTGCATATGCCAGAACAGCATGCCGATGCGATCTTCAGGTCCTCTGGCGAAGTTCAGGTCCCACAGCAAAAGCTCCCAGTATAAAGACCAGCCTTCGCCCAAAAACGGCGTGCCAAACAGAGCCCGGTAAGGCTTGTACCGGGCCGCGATGAAACCTTGCAGGTGATGTCCTGGAATCAATTCATGGAACACCGTGGCGCGCGAGAAGTGGATATTGTTGCCGCGCATGCCCATCATTTTTTGCTCGTAAGACATCGCGGCGACCGGGTAGGAAACGCTGATCACTTCGCCGCCCGTGAAGAAGGGATTCACAAACTGCCGTTCCGGAGACATCATCTCCATTCGCCAGGTTTCACGCGCCAGCGGCGGAATGGTGATCAGGTCGTGCTTATCCAGGAACGCGACCGCTTCATTCGCCAGGTCGCGGATTAAGGCGGGTTGTTTGCCGGGCTCCACGTACAGGTTTTTTACGTGCTCCAGCGCCTTTTTCCAATCGTCGCCGTAACCCAGGTCGCGGGAAGCGAGTTTCATCTCACCCTCGCACCAGGCGAATTCCTGGTTTGCGATCGCGATCAGCTCTTCGGGCGTGTAGGGGATCATCTCGTAGGCCAGCTCGCTCATCAGCCCGTCGCGGCCAATGGGATCGCCGATGATGTCGGCCGTATCGCCCGCCTTGAGCGTAACGGCGGGGCCGGCGAATGGACTGGCGCCATTCCTTGGTCCGCTCAAACCGGCATTGCCCCGGCCAGTTGCGTTTAGCGCTGCGACATCGGCAGCCACCGCGGCTACCGTAGTGACCGGAACTCCGGCCACGCGCTCGAAGAGAAATGCGCTGTAGCTTTGCAAAGCCGTATCGGTGGACTTGAAAGACGCTTCCGCCCACCAGGTAAACAGGGGATCGTAACCGTTGTAGAACTCAAACCAGCGCCTCAGCGTGGCGCGCAGGCTTTGCACCTCCGCGGCCGCCCGATTCGCCACGGTCTTGTTCACGGGGCCTGATTTTAAACTTGAGTCAAGGGCACGGCGCTGCGCTTCGACCTGCTTGCCCAACGCGTCCAACACGCCGGCTGCTTTGGCGGGGTCGAGGGTACCCATGTGGCGCCGCGCATCTTCCAGGCTGACAATCGTTTGCGCAAACGGCACCAGGCTGGCGGCCTCCGCCTGATTTTTCGCGGTTAGATCGAGCTGCCGTAGTTCATGCTGGAGATGATTCTGGAACAGCAGATAATCGATACGCCCGGCCTGGCTCAGGGAGTTGAAATCGACCTTGGCCAGACGGTCGAGCCACTCCGCGTATAACTGCTGCATACGATCCCGCCGTGCGGTCGAGAGCTCGATGGAATACGCGCGCATCAGGCTGCTGCGGTCAGCCATATAGCGCTCGATAGAAGCGCGCATGCCGGTAGGTGAATCGAGCGTGCTGTCGTTTGGCTGGATAGCAGGCTTAGTCGCCGCCATTAGCGGATACAGGGCGAAGCACCCCAGCACGACGGCGATCGATCTCGTTTTTTGCATCACAATCACCAATTCACCTCCGGTGTTCTCTAAACTGTATATCAAAGGTGGATCTGAAAGCACTTGGCCCTGATCTTTTGATCGGGGGAGGCTCGGCAATCGGGGTTTTGAGGCACTGTTCGTTTATGGGACTAGGTTCGTTTGGTAACTACGTCATGGGGACTCGCATAGGCGGGCGCGGTGGTGGCGTAGCCTGAGGCGCCGGTGGTAGGGGAGACTGTGGTGTGACGTAAGGAGGGCATGAAACGAGATCCTATATCCATTATTGAATGCGGTTCCTAGCGGGAGTGCGATAAGTTGTTGAGGAGATTGGAAAAAATTCTTGTGACCGGGCTGAAGACGCTTCTTATTTTGTTTGAAGTCTCTGGGAGCGCCAAATCCACGAGAAGTTAGCGACTGCCATCCTTTCTTTGCGTAAGATTCAAGAATGCCCAATGCTCGATCAGCGCCAAGGCCATAACGCCCACTGTGGTGCCAGGTACGATGATCAACAAAATCATCAACCAACTACCGCGTCGTGCGCCAATCAGTTCTACCCCCAAGGAAGGCAAACCCACAAAAAAAGCTACGTTCAGCAAGCGCTCCCGGAACGGCATCTTCGAGAATGGATTCTTAAAAAGCTGCATCAGCTGGGAATCGCTTGGGTTTATACGAACCCGGCATCAGCGATGCCGTTAACCGCACGGCTCTTGAATGCCGATCCATACTCCTCACCTCATGGAAGTAAGTAAGTAATCGGACTATCCCGACTAAACGAAATTACTTCGTTCTACGTGGAAGTCAAGATATTTATTGAGTTCGAGGAAAATATTTCTTTCGCATCACAATCACCAATTCACCTCCGGTGTTCTCTAAACTGTATATCAAAGACCATGGCTCGAGTTGAACGAGATCGGGAGCGGATCAGCCGGATCGGCAAGGCGCTCGAGGTGCACGGCCTCGATGCTCTTGTATGTACACTGCCGTCGAACGTTCTTTTGCTGTCGGGTTACTGGCCGGTGATCGGAAACGCGATTGCTATCGCGACACGGGAGGGAGCAATCGCCGTGATCGCTCCCGAAGACGAGCGCCATCTTGCATCGAACGGTTGGGCCGACGTGGTTCGCACATTCCAGGGTGGATCTCTCGATACGCTGAGGAGCACTATGCAAGCCGTTCTCGATCCTCTGACCGGCCTCGAAAAGGTTCTGGGGTTCCGCTCCGGAACAAAGGTTGGATTTGAAGGCGGCGCATCGTTTGATCCCTCAAGCTACGCCGCGACATTCATTTACGGCGCCGGCATTGAGGCACTGTTGGGCACTGCGTTTCCTTTTGTAGCGCTCGTGGACGCGACCGAATGCCTTGCCCGGTTGCATTCCGTATTGACCCCGCGGGAGCTTGACCTGATTCGACGGGCCTGCGATATCGCTCGGGCGGCGTTCTTAGCGACTTCGTCCGGAATCCATGCCGGAATGCGGGAATTTGAGATCGCTGCGCGCCTGAGGAGCAAGGTGATGACCGATGCCCCGGAGCACGAAAGATGCGACGGGTTTGCGTACTGCATGTCAGGGCCTAATTCGGCTCAGGCGTATGCAGCGTTCCAGCAGTCACGCTCGCGAGCAATCGTGACAGGCGATTTCGTGCTGCTGCACTGCAATTCCTACTATGGCGGTTTTTGGACCGACATCACGCGCACCTTTACCATGGGGCAACCAGACGCCGAAAAAGAGGCGATTGCCGGGGCTGTGCTGGAAGCCAGCCGAAAAGCGGTCGCCGCGGTGCGCCCTGGGATGAAGGCTTCGGTTGTCGATGAGGCGGCGCGCGGGATTCTCGACAGCCGCGGATACGCGAAAGCCTTCAAACATGCGACGGGCCACGGCGTCGGATTCGCGGCCATTAATCACAATGCGCTTCCGCGAATTCATCCGCTCTCGGAGGAGATCCTTGAGGTTGGAATGGTCTTTAATATTGAGCCCGCTGTCTACATCCCAGGGGTTGGAGGGATGCGTCATTGCAACATGGTTGCGGTCACCGAGGATGGGGCGGAGCTGTTGACCGCGTTTCAGGGCGAAACAGAGGACCTGATTTTGAATAGCCCTTGTCACAGGATCTAACCGCTTACGTTGGTCCGATATCCAAATCGGTACCACCGATATCACTCACAATCCACAATCTATTTGACACGGCGGAGCGATCCTTTTAGGATGACACTTAACCATGAGAAAAGTTCTGTTTAACCTGCATCTTTACGGTGCATTGATTGTCGGGTTGTTTGTTGTGGTGATCGGCGTAACCGGAAGCATCATGGTGTTCGAAGTAGGTTTGGATCGCCTGTTCAACCCCAAGCTGTATCAGGTTGAGACCCAAGGCCGCCAAATGCCGGTCAGCGGTTTGCTTGCCGCGGCGGCGAAGGCCTACCCAGGCCAGAGAATTAATTCTGTCCGGCTTCCCCAGGACGCAACCGATTCTGCGAGGTTCGGTGTTCGCGGTCCCAAACAGGTTTTCATGAACCCGTATACCGGCCAGATACTTGGCGAACGTAGCCCGAAAACGGTCTTGAGCACGATTCATCAATTGCACCAGCGCCTCAACATGGGCGAGAACGGCGCAACAATTGTTACCAGCGTCACAGCGGTTTTGTTGTTTTTAGTTGTGTCCGGAATTTATCTGTGGTGGCCGCAGAAACGGTTAAAGATCAAGTGGAACGCGGCCAGCTCATGGCGGCTGCATTTCGACATTCACAACGTGGTGGGATTCTATTCCGCGTTTTTCCTGTTTCTGCTGGGATGTACCGGTATCGTGATCTACTTTGACAACGACATCGAACAATACCTCCTTAGAGCTTCCGGAACGGCCAAGATCGCAAAGAACATACCAACCGTAGTCCGGAAAGGCGCCGGACCGATTACTCCGGACCAGGCCTTGCAGATCGCCCTCGCTGAAATGCCGGGTACGAAAGCCCTCAGTCTATCGGTTCCGGCAAACCCCAAAGCGTCATACCTGGTTGCGCTGCACTATCCCGAGGATTTGACGCCGGGCGGGCGGAGTTGGGCCAACGTCGACCAGTACAGCGGGAAAGTGGCAGGCTTTCAGAACTCTCGAACCGCACCCATGGGTACCCGCGCCATCATCATCAATAGAGCTATACACACGGGCGATCTCTTCGGCATGGTGACGAAGGTGCTGATGTGCGTGTCCGGTCTAATGCTGATAACCCAGGCGATCACCGGCTATTTTATGTGGTGGAAAAAACTTCGGGCCAGGCAACCAGGACCCATGCAGAGGGAGTCCGTAGGAGTCTGAGTGACTCCTCACTGCAGCACGCACGAGGATGTTCGTCTAAGTACAACACAGGCAAGAATGCCTGTGCCACTCTCAAAAGTCCAGACGTAATGTCAACTGAAGCACGCGCGCGGCTCCGTATATATAAGGAGAGGTCGCGCTGATCTGTCCGAACTGCCCGCTGCTCATGGTGAAGTTATTCGCAATCAAGCCGAAATTGGTGTGATTGGCGACGTTGAATGCATCGGTCCGGAATGTGAGCACAAAGCCTTCGTGGATCGGGAAATGCTTCGCCATTGTCACGTCGAAGTTGATAATACCTGGCCCGTAGAATCCGTTGCGCGGCGACGTGCCCACGCGTCCGGCGGGAGCGCAGCCGCTATTCACTCGTACGTTCGACGCAGCCGAAGACCCGGAGCACAGCGGGTTACCAGCCACCTTCCCGAAGTACGCCGGGTCGAAGAAGGAATCGGGGTTGCTACGGTCGATGCGCAGCGGGCCGGACCCAACGATGTCGGGCCGGTCCAGGAAAGTGTTGAAGCCGCTGAAATCCACTTGCTTGTTAGCGTATACCGTGAAGGGCTGGCCGGTGAACAGGTTGGTGATGCCGGAAACCTCCCAGCCTCCGAGTACCTGTTCAGTGATTCCGCGCGCGCCGGACAGGAATTTTCTGCCACGTCCAAAAGGCAGTTGATACACGTAGTAGGCGATAAAGCGCTGGCGCTGGTCGCTGCTGCTGTTGGAGCGTTCCAGATTCGTTTGAAAGCGATTATCGGGTTGCGAAGTGTCACCGGTGGTGCCCGCAAAGGAAGACACGTTCTCGATCCCGTGACTCCAGGTGTAGGATCCGCCCGCGGTGAAGGCCGCTCCGCCCTGCCATTTTCCGGAGACTACCAACGCGTTGTAGATCGAATTGCCATCGAAAGAGGCCGATCGCACCGTTCCCCATTGCGGGAAAGGAAAGATCTGTTCGTTGGGCGCCTGAGCTCCGCGAAAAGAGGGATCTCTGATAATCACCCGCGGTTGGTTGGGACTCACATAGCCGCCCAATCTGTGGCCCGCGGAAGCGATATAGCTCACATCCACGAACGCCTTTTGGCCAAGCTGCCGCTGAATCCCAAGATTCCAGTTCTCGGCATATGAAGTGGGCGCGTGGTTATTCAACCCGTTGAAACCGAGCAGTCCCAGGGCCGGCGCACCCGGGGCTTGCGTCGTCCGCACAATGAGAGGGATATTCTGATTGAAGGCGAGCGCCCAGCGATAGCCGGCCGCGGGCTGCGTCGTGCCGGCCTGCTGCGTGGTCGAGAAATTCCACGGCGGGTTGATGGTCTGATTCACAGTTACGTTGTTGTAGGTCTCGTCGTAACCAATCCGGAATCCCCCACGGAGCACAGTCTTGCCGTCCTGAAGAAATCCGGGACCGTTGCTGAACTGCGGCGTGTAGGCAAAGCCGAACACCGGCGCAATGTTGTCGTAGTTCGACGTTGTACCGGCACGCGGAAGCGTAATCGGCGACGTTGTGTAATACAACGACGCGGGTCCGGTCTTGGACGGATCGACGGCCAGCATTCGGTTGGTCCCGACCAGCACCGGGCCAATGCCGTCCCAGAAATTCGTTCCTCGATTGCTCTTCTCGACTACAGCGGACGGAAGCTCATATCGCAGCCCGATATTCAAGGTGAAATTCGGCTTCACCTTGATGTCGTCCTGTGCGTAGAATCCAAGCGGGTAGCGATACCAATACGCCAGCGTATCACCGGCCAGAATAGACGAAGTATTCAACAGCGCTTGCCCGTTGCAGGTAGGGCAGGTGCCCGCGAAATTCGCGAAGCTGGTGAAGCCAACCAAGCCGCGCGCGCTGCCATTAATGAACCGCTTGGTCTCCTCCCTGCGTCCGTCAAAGCCGATCTTCAGCGTGTGATTGGACCATCCGAACGGCCCGATTTTAGTGACATTCGCGGCGACATCATAGGTGTTGACGACGCGTCCCTGCCGCACATTGGTGGCCGACCCGAGCGTTGCATATCCGCCACTGATCGAGATGGTCGGCAAGCCGCTGTTCGCCGCACCGCTCAACGTGGTGTCCACTACGCCGGGAACTCCGGGAAAAAGGGGCGCCGCGTTGAAATCGTGATCCTGGGGTTCAAGCGCGATGACGTTACGCGAAAAGCCTAGCCGCAGCTCGGAGATCAGCGATGGAGAGAACAGGTGGGTTTCGGTCAGCGCCAGATTCTGACTTCCGGGCTTATTCACGTTGCCGCCCGTGGTGGGCAGAGCGCCTCCGGCGATCGTCGTGCCGCCGTACCAGATATAGCGCGCGGTGAAGCGGTCCTTATCGGAAAAATTCTGATCGATACGGCCCAGGTGCGTGTCGTCGTAGGTGCTGCTCAGAGCGTTGCCGACAAAGTTGGTTGTTCCGGCCGCTGCATTGGGAAGCGTAGGGAGGGGGTAATAGCTCAAAAGATTGCGGGCGACAGGATCGAGCACGGAGTCGCGTTGCGCTTGAGTCGGCACCACGGCCGTAGCCGCCTTGGGATTTTTCAAATGCAAGTGCTCCCAGCTATAGAAGAAGAACGTTTTATCGTGCAGGATCGGTCCACCGACCGTCCCGCCAAACTGATCTTGCCGGAGGATTGGCTTGCTGCCCCGGAGTTTGTTGGTGAAGAAATCCCTAGCCTGTAGCGCATCGTTCCGAAGGAAGAAGAACGCGCTGCCATGAAACAGATTGGTCCCACTCTTGGTGACGATATTGACCTGTCCGCCGGATTCGCGCCCGAACTCCGCGGAAGCCACGGTGGTGGTAACGCTGAACTCCCGCACCGCGTCCGCGATGCGGAACGTGTTGATCGGGCCGCCTACCTGCCGGTCAACATTATTGATGCCATCGATCACTGAGTTGGTGGAGCCAGGACGCGCTCCGGCCGGCGCGAATCCGCCCGCCTGCGTTCCCGGAGCGGCTACCGCGGTGCCGGGAGTCAGCAACGCCAAATCGTCGAAACGGCGGTTGCCCAGCGGGAGATTCTGCACCAGCCTGGGTGAAATATTCGCCCCGGTCGAAGCCTTCTCGGTCTCGATCAAGAGTGCGGCGCTTTTCACTTCAAGCACCTCCGCCACTTGGCCCACCTCGAGCCGTATGTCGACCGAAAGCACCTGGTCGACCAGTAGGCTGAGGTTGCGCACCAGGGCCTTTTTGAATCCGGTTGCCTCGGCGCTGATCTCGTATGCGCCGGGCGGCAACTGCACGAACTGGAACAGGCCGGTGTCGTCGGAGAGATCCTGATGGCGAGCGTTGGTTTCCGTGGAGGTCAGCACGACCGTCGCCCTGGGGACAACCGCCCCTGAGGCATCCTTGACATAGCCTTTGATACCAGCGACGGGCGCCGCATAGGTTATCGAAATCAGCGATACGAGTAGCGAGAGAGTAGTGGTGATAGTCCTCATAGTGTTCCGATCATGATAGCTCAGCTTGATTGCCATTCGGTCCCACATCCAACCGCAACCGCGCGTTCATAAACCGCGGCGGCGGAGGCAACATCTTGAAGCGCTGTTCCTGTCGAATCGAAGATAATGATCTCTTCGGGGCTCGCGCGTCCAGATCGTTGTCCGGTAATGATCTCACCCAGGTCCGCATGCACGTGCTCGGGCGAAACGAGTCCGGCTTGGATGGCATGGTGGGTCTCTCCGACCGCAATCGCCTGGTCGCGTATGTCGGCGATCACTTTGCTCCGCGCGGTGAGATCGGCATCCAATTCCTGCTTGTCGGGGCTGTCCGCGCCAACCGCCGCGATAAAAGTTCCCGGTCGCACATGGGAGCGCCGAATGAAGGGCGCGCGGCTCGGAGTACAGGTCACACAGACGTCGCTCTGCGCCAATGATTCTGGCAGGTCATTCGAGGGCATCACTGGAATGCCAAGCTCGCGACTCATTTCGTTTGCGTATGCGTCCGCCTCTGCCGGATCGTGAATAGGGGACCACGCAAACACGCGCTCTAAGTGAAGAACCCGCGATAGCGCCCGTAATTGAATACGAGCCTGGTTTCCGCAGCCGCAGACTATGCAGACGCGAGAATCCGGACGCGCCAGATATTTCGCCGCGACCGCGGTGGACGCGCCTGTCCTCTGAATGGTGATCTCGATCGAATCCAGCACGGCCAGCGGGACACCGTTGTCGGCCCGGCTGAGCACGATCAGTCCCTGGATATTTGGCAACCCGTGCCGCGCGCGATTCTGAAAGAAGCCGCCGTTCACTTTTACGCCGAAATACGGCGGATTTCCGCGCACCCCACCGGCTTTAATGTGGAACTCCCCACCTTCTGCGTCAACGTGGGCGAGCGCCGGTGTGAACGATCCGCCTTCGGCGTGGTTGCGAAATGCTTCCTCGACGACACGGATGTAATCGTCGAGCGTCAGGAGCGACGCAATCTCGCTGCGAGTGAGCAGGAGCATAATCGTTAGGATTCCTTCGCGAGCTGCTTCCTCATTGACCAGTGAACGATGGAATCGAAAAGCGTTCCCGACTGGTCCACAAGCGCATAGCCGTGTTTGCGATAAAACGGAATGGCTGCTTCGCGCGCGTTCAGGACAATGCGCTCGGCCCCAGCACGGCGAGCGCGCGTTTCTAGTTCCATCAGAATCTGACCGCCGGCGCCTTTCTGCGAATATTGCGGTTCGACGGCCATGTACCGGATCTGAGCCTCGGCTGGCGAATTGAAATGCACCCGGCCCACGCCAACCAGTGTGTCTCCGCGCCATGCCATGACATGAATCGCTTCCTGCTCGTGCTCGTCTCGTCCGCTCTCACGCGATTGCGTCCATGGCTCCCGGAGAATTCGCCAGCGCAGGTCGTAGTAGAGTTCGAACTCCTCCTCGCTGCGCGGTTCACGTATCGCAAGATCCATTCAGTAGTCAATATAAGTCACAGCGGCCAAAGGCTTTCGGCCGGTTGGCAGGTGACAAGATCACCCGCCCCACGATCTTGTCGGTCGCCTTCAGGCCGCTGCCGGTCAGCATCACAACAGCCTGCTCATTCGGGCCGATGACGCCGGCTTGGTGAAGCTTGCGCAGAGCCGCCGGAGCGGCTGCGGCAGTCGGCTCGACGTAGATGCCCTGCCTGCCCAGCGTCTCCAGTGCCGTCCAGACTTCATCATCGTCAACGGTAATCACAACGCCGTCCGATTCACGAATAGCCTCAAGGATGGCTTTGCCCCGAACTGGCTTCGCGACGGAGATGCCTTCCGCCGCGGTCCGCCCTTTATCGATGGCGGGTATGTGTTCCAGGCGGGCTCTCCAGGCGCGATATACCGGATCGCAGGCGTTAGCTTGTACCGCGGCTAGCCGGGGCGCTCGTTCTATCAATCCGGCCGCAAGAAGATCGGTGAACCCCAGATAAAGGCCAACCAGCAACCCCCCGCCTCCCACCGGAGTGACGATCCAATCCGGAGCCTTCCAGGCCAACTGTTCGGCGATTTCGTACGCGGCAGTTTTCATGCCTGCCAGAAAGTAGGGACTCCAGTTGTGGCTTGCGTAAAACGTGTCCAGCGCCGCGCTAAACGCCGCGGCGGTTGTGTCCTCGCGGCTGCCAGGGACTTTGATCAGATCGGCGCCGTACATCTCGATTTGCGCAACTTTACCCGCCGATGTTGAGGCGGGGACGTAGATATTCGCGCGAATACCCGCAAGCGATGCATACGCCGCGATGGATGCGCCGGCATTCCCGGAGGAATCCTCGATGAGTTCCGCTACGCCCCATTCTTTCAATTTGCTGATCATGACGGTGCTGCCACGATCTTTGTAGGACCCGGTCGGACAAAGGAAATCGAGCTTCAGCATGAGCCGGCCGTTGAGGGCGCAGTCGATCAATGGAGTGAAGCCCTCGCCAAGAGTCACTGTGTTTTCCGGGCTGTTGACGCCGAGCGCTTCGCGATACCGCCACAGCGTTGGCGGCCGCTGCCGGAGGGACTCGCGCGTAAACATGCCGGGCGCATGCAGCATCAGGTATTCACCGCAGGTACAGCGCCAGCGTGGTTGAGTGACTGGGAATTGAGTCGCGCAGTGCGAGCAGACAAGCATATAAACCGAATAGAGGTGCGATCCGATTATGACGCGGCGCCGGGCTTCCAGCAAAATACACAATTGCGTTAGCCGGTAATCGGTTTTTCCAATGACTGCCGGGATCTACTTGGAACGCTGTGGCATGTTCTTGAAGTGGGCCTGCAACAGCTCTATCAGAACGACTGCGGGGGGACGGAGCACCCGGGCCCTCGGGTAAACCAATGCCAGAGAGCGGTTCAGGTCCTTTCGCGGGATCGGGAAGGTCTTCAGGTCGCGATCCGCGCGGATACTTTGAAAGGCGCTCTCGGGCAGGAGCGAGATCCCGAGCCCCCGCGCAACCATCGCCTTAATCGCCTCAGTTTCCGCCAGTTCGATGGCGACCCGGGGCGTCACGTGCTCACGGAATAGATAGCGGTCAATCAATTTCCGCGTGTTCTGGCCCTGCCTATGCAAGATGAAACGTTCGTTACGCAGCTCGCTGACGTTCAGCGTACGCTTCTTCGATAGAAGATGCGAAGCCGGCACGACGATCACGAACGATTCTTCGAAGAGAACGATCTTCTCAAGAGCCGGCGCGCTCATCGGAGGAACCACTAAAGCAAGGTCGAGCGTTCCCGACCACATTTGCATGGCAACGTCCTGAATGGTTCCACCCGTGATATTCAGCTCGACATTCGGGTATCTGCGCGTGTACTCCATCAGAATATTCGGCAGGTGATACAGCAGAGTCGTGGAAGCGCAGCCAAACGACAGCTTCCCGCAATATGGATCTTTCACCGTTCTGGCCGCCATCTCCGCGTCTTCCAGCAATTGGAAGATGTTCCGGCCGTGCTCGAGCAGGTTTTCTCCCGCGGGCGTGAGCGATACATTGCGCCGGTTGCGATTGAACAGCTTGATATTCAGCGAGCACTCCAATTCCCGCACGTGCTGGCTAACGGTGGATTGGGAAATGAACAGCGCGTGACTGGCGCGCGTGAAGCTCTTGGTCTCGGCAACGGCGCGGAATACTTCGAGCTGGCGAAAGTTGATTGGCACGGATTGTGAGTATTATACCGATAAGTAGAGGATAGACTTATCGATAACGAAAATACCGGCGCGCAGCAACCGCCAAAGGAATTGCTTACAGCGCGCTCTCTTCGCCCTCAAGGCGCTTGAGGCGGGCTTCGTGGATGATGACCAGTTGTGTGATCGTGTCCACGTGAGCGCTGAGCTTCTCCATGTTTGTGCTGAGCTTCTCCATGTTTGCCAGGACGCCCTTGAGCATGCCCGGCATCAGCCCGGTCGAGGTGGTCAGAGCTTCCAGGCGGTCGTCAATATTCATGTTGTCTCCATTTTAACGCTCGTTTGGCCGGACAGCCGCCTCATTGCCGTTCAGAAACCGGTCGAACCAGTAAATCTGCCAGTTCAAGCTTTCGACTAAATGTCTGGGCTCGCCGGTCCGCGTCAGGTTGTGGTTCTCTCGCGGAAAGATTACCAATTCGGTGGTGACGCCAAAGTGCTTCAGGGCTCGGAACCACTGCTCGCCCTGCTCCAACGGCACGCGTAGATCGCTATCGGAGTGGAGAATCAGCGTCGGCGTCTTCACGTTCTTCGCGTACTTGAGCGGCGAGGAGTCCCAATAGAAATCGAAATTCTGGAACAGATCGCCGCCGAAATCCCGCGCGTGGCTATACGCCGCATCGCGCGTGCCTTCGACGCTGGTGAAATTCGAGATGCTCCTTAGCGTAACCGCGGCCTTGAACCGGTTGGTGTGGCCGACAATCCAGTTGGTCATGAAACCGCCGTAGCTCCCGCCGGTGACGCCCAGCCGGTCGCGGTCGATCCATGGATACTTAGCGAGAATGGCATCCACGCCATCCATGATGTCTTCGTAAGCTTTCCCGCCCCAATTCTTTTCTACCGCGCGCTGGAATTTCTCGCCGTAACCGCCGGAGCCGCGCGGATTCGTGAAGAATACGGCCCACCCGCGAGCGGCGTAAACCTGAAATTCGTGGAACCAATCGACACCGTACATGCCGTTCGGACCACCGTGAATGTTCAGCACCATCGGATATTTCTTGCCGGGCTGCCAGCCCATTGGCTTGGCGAAGAAGCCGTCGATAGGCCAGCCGTCTGCGCCTTTGAATGTGATGCGCTCGACATCCTGGAGGTCGAGTTGACTCAGCAGTTCATGATTCAGATCGGTTAGCTGTTTTTCACCCTTGCCCGAAATATTCGATGCATACAGGTCGTTCACATGCTTGAAGTCGTTGGCGGCGAAAACAATCGCGCCTGTCTTGTACAGATCCATGTGGTGAATCGCGCGCGCGCCGGACGTGATCTGCGACACGCGTCCGTTGGCCGGGTCGATTCGGTACACTTGCGCCTCGCCGTGCGACGGCGCTTCCACGTACAGCGCGTGCTCCGATTCCCATTCCATCTCGCTCGGCAGTACATCCAGCTCTTTCGAAGCAAGCACCGGCACTCCACCGGTCGAAGGTGCAATATACACCTTGGGCAGATCCGATTCGGTATTCGCGGCCGTGAACGCGATCCGGGCGCCATCGGGCGACCAACGCGGAATGTGATCGCTGTCTTGCACGGTATTGATCCTGGTCAGCTCGCCTCCATCCGGGGCCGCCACCCAAATGTCGTTGTTCATGAGCACAGGCCTGGAAGTGTCTTCGGAACTGAATGCGATTTTCGAGCCGTCGGGCGACCATTGAGGGTCGATGTCGTTGCGGTCCGCGCCTGAGGTGATCTGCCTGGCATTGCCGCTCTTCACGTTCACAACGAACAGATGACTGCGCCGCTCGTCATACCAGCCGGTATCGTTGAATTTATAGGTGAGCGATGTGTAGTGCCGGACATCGCTGCCGCCCTGATCGAAGGGTTTGCGCACTGGACCCGTCTTGCTCACGCAGGCGAGCCGGTCGCCTTTGGGCGACCACTGAAATGCATCGACGCCCTTATCCAGATCGGTGATACGGCGCGCTTCACCGCCGGACATGGAAAGCAGGTAGACCTGCGGTTTATCGGAATGCCCGGCATTGGTGGCGGCCGGCCGGGTGGATAGGAATGCCAGCGAATGCCCATCCGGGCTCCAGCGTGGCGCGCGCGCTGACGGTCCCTCGGTGAAAGGCCAAGCCGGGCGGCTTCCGTCGATGGGGATCATCCAGATATCCGAAACGCGCCGATTTCTTTTTTGATCCACGGACGCGATCACATAGGCGGCCAGCTTGCCATCAGGCGAGATCCGCGCCTCCGTAACATTCTTGAAAGCGTAGTAGTCTTCGGGAGTTACGCCTCGCTTGCCAGGAGCCGTGGCGGCGCTTGCGAGGGCTGCAATAAGGATAGAAGTGAAAACGATAGTTTTAGGCATAATCGTTGGAGCGCAGGATGCTGAAAAGAGGCCGGAGCAGGCTAAATGCCTGCCCCCGGCAGGTTGAATGCCTGCCCCACTACGTTTGGCTTCACCGCGTTCGCGTTTCCGTCCACCCAGCGATCAAACCAGTACATTTGCCATTTCAGCAATTCCACTGCATGTTTGGGTTCGTTTCGCAGGCCGTGTCCCTCGCGCGGGAAGATCACCAGTTCAGCCGGAACGCCGAAATGGCGCAGGGCGCGAAAGAACTGCTCGCCTTCTTCGAGCGGGACGCGTTGATCCGCCTCGCCGTGCAGGAGAAGAGTGGGAGTCTTGACGTCTTTCGCGTAGCGCACGGGCGAATACTTCCAGTAGAGATCGAAATTATCGAACACGTCCCCGCCAAAGTCGCGGCTGTGCCCGTAGAAAGCGTCGCGCGTTCCTTCCACGCTGATCAGATTCGAGATGCCTGCCAGCGCAATTGCTGCTTTGAACCGGTTGGTGTGACCGGCGATCCAGTCTGTCATGAAACCGCCGTAGCTGTGGCCGGTAACCCCGAGCCGGTTGCGGTCAATCCAGGTGTATTTTGCAAGCGCCGCATCCACGCCGCTCATAATATCCTCGAAAGCCTTACCACCCCACTCTTTGTCCACGCCGCGCTGAAATGTCTCCCCGTATCCCGATGAGCCGCGCGGATTCAAGCCAAGCACTGCCCAGCCGTGTGAAGCGAAAGCCTGGATTTCATGGTTCCATCCCAAGCCCCACATTCCGTTTGGCCCGCCATGGATCATCAGGATCATGGGATACGACTTGCCTGCCTGCCAACCGAGCGGTTTGGTCAGAAAGCCTTCAATATCCCAGCCGTCCGCGGCCCTGTAATTCAGCCGCTCCATGGGTTGAACAGCAACCTCCGACAGCAGCTTGGCATTCAGATGTGTCAGCCGGCGGGCGTGGGCCCCGCCGCCGGCTCCGCCGCCAGTTCCGCCGCCAGCTCCACTAAGTTCGGCTGCAAACACATCACCGGGATGAGTATCATCTGAAGCGGTGTAGACCAGAGTGTTCTTCGCCACGTCTATCTGGCGGACCTGCATGCGCGAACTCAGCGGTGTAACCTGGCGCGATGCCAGGTCGATCCGGAAGACCGGATGCTCGCCTTTGAAAGCGCCCGCGTAAAAAAGCGCGCGGCCATCCTCGGACCACGCTAGGTCGGTCGCGTACGTCACGTCGTTGCTCACCACGGTGGCGGTTCCGCCGTTGGCGGGCGCAATCCACATCTTTGGAATCGCGACTGCGTCGACGCTGCCCACGAAGGCCACGCGCCGGCCATCCGGCGACCAGCGGACCGAGCGGGAACCCACGTGGATATTGGAAAGCTTCCGCGCCGCGCCGCCTTCGGCAGGCACGATATAGACGGTAACACCGCCCAGCAGATCGCTGTCGGTTCTCTGTCCCACGAACGCGATGCTGCGGCCATCCGGAGACCATTGCGGGTCCGAATCGTTCCTCTCTCCGCCGGAGCTGATCTGCTTCGCCGATCCGGTCTTTACGTCAACCACCCAGATGTGGCTCCGCCTGTCATCGAAATATCCCACGCCGTCTAGCTTGTACTGAGCGTTCGCATACTCGCGCACGTCGCTGCGCTCTTTGCCGGCCGGCAGACTGTCGCTTGGACCGGTCTTGCTGACGCAGGCCAACTGTGTCCCATCCGGCGACCACTGAAACGCCGTCACTCCGTTCTTCAGATCGCTTAATCGCCGGGGATCGCCACCACTCATCGACAGTGCATACACTTGGGCTTTCGGCGGCGCGGCCGCTTGAAGATTACGGCGAGTGGAAATGAATGCGAGCGTCCGCCCGTCGGGACTCCAGCGGGGCGAGGTCGAGCTTTCTGCCGTTGCGAAAGCCCACGCCGTGCCGCTTCCGTCGATTTTGGCCATCCAGATCCCGGTTTGCTTACGGTTCTGTTTGCGATCAATCGCCGTGACCGTGTACGCCACCAGCGTGCTATCCGGCGAGATTTGCGGATCGCCTGGCGTCTCGATGGCGTAATAGTCGTCGGCGGTAAACGGCCGCTTATTGGCCGCCAGCTCGGCCGTCCAGCCGGATGCTATCAGAATGCACAAAAGTGCGGTGGTTCGCGTCATTGCCTGGATTCCGGTCTTGAGCATAATCGTTTTAACCGATGAATTCGCGTCACAATAATCTATTTCATCGCATCGCGGCGCGCTGTCTAGAATAGCATCTCGACCCCGGATCGGTGTTTATCCGTGTTCATCCGTGGCCCAGTAACTTCCCCCCTCGCTTGACGCAGCCCGCTCCGGTTCGCTAGCCTACCGATTCGGCATGTCTTCTATCGATGTCCCGCTCCAGCGCGGCAGTTTCGGTCAAACGGCCCGGCGCGATCTCTGGTGGGTGCAGCCCCTCGTCGTCTTTCTCGGCCTGTCCTGCTTCATCGTCTATTCCACCTGGGCCGCCATGCAGGGCGCCCACTACCGCTTCGGGCCTTATCTCTCGCCCTTCTATTCGCCCGAGCTGTTCAGCGAATCGGGTCACGATACGTGGTTCGGCAAGACGCCCGCATGGATGCCCGTTTGGGTCACCGCCGCAATGCTGATTCTCTGGGCGCCCGGCGGTTTCCGCGTTACCTGCTATTACTATCGTGGCGCTTACTACAAGGCTTTCTGGGCGGACCCACCTTCCTGCACGGTGGGCGAGCCGCGCAAGAAGTATCTCGGTGAGCGCTCCTTCCCGCTCATCATTCAGAACATTCACCGCTACTTCCTCTACATCGCGCTGATCTTCATCGTGCTGCTCGCGCACGACGTCTGGAAAGCGATGTGGTTCGATGGCCACTTCGGAATTGGGGTTGGCACGCTGGTGTTGCTCGTCAATACAATCCTGCTCAGTTGCTACACGCTCGGCTGCCACTCGCTGCGCCATCTCGTGGGCGGCCTGTTCGATCGGCTATCCCGCCGGCCGGTGCGCAAAGCAACCTACGATTGCGTCTCGTGCCTCAACCGCCGCCACATGCTTTTCGCATGGTGCAGCCTGTTCTCAGTGGGCTTCTCCGATCTGTATATCAGAATGTGCTCGATGGGCATCTGGTCAGACTGGAGAATTTTTTGATGGCGGAATACCAGACCTTTGAGCACGATGTTCTGGTAATCGGCGCAGGCGGCGCTGGATTGCGCGCGGCCATTGAAGCTTCCGCGGACGGAGTGTCGGTGGGCGTCGTCACCAAGTCGCTCCTCGGCAAAGCTCACACAGTGATGGCGGAGGGCGGAGTCGCCGCTGCGATGGGCAACGTGGATGACCGAGACAACTGGTGCGTCCATTTTTCCGATACGATGCGCGGCGGTCAATATTTGAACAATCCGCGCATGGCCGAGCTGCACGCTAAGGAGGCTCCGGACCGGGTGCGCGAGCTCGAAGCCTGGGGCGCGATGTTCGATCGCACTCCCGATGGCCGCATCCTGCAACGCAATTTCGGTGGCCACAAATACCCGCGCCTGGCCCATGTCGGCGATCGCACCGGCCTCGAAATGATCCGCACGTTACAGGATCACGGCATTCATCAGGGAATCGATGTGCACATGGAATGCACCATCCTCACCCTGCTCAAAGACGGCGGCCGTATCGCCGGCGCATTCGGATACGACCGCGAGCGCGGCCGCTTCAAGCTGTTTCGCGCCAAAGCCGTGGTGCTCGCCACCGGGGGCATCGGGCGCGCCTACAAGATCACCAGCAACAGTTGGGAATATACCGCCGACGGGCATTCACTCGCGTATTACGCCGGCGCTTCGCTGATCGACATGGAATTTGTGCAGTTCCATCCTACCGGCATGGTATGGCCTCCCAGTGTGCGCGGCATCCTGGTCACGGAAGGAGTTCGCGGCGAAGGCGGCGTGCTTCGAAACAGCCAGGGCAAGCGGTTCATGTTCGATGACATTCCGCCGCTCTACAAAGACCAGACGGCTAGCACGCCCGAAGAAGGGTGGCTGTACACGCAGGGCGACAAAAACGCGCGCCGGCCGCCGGAGCTGCTGACCCGCGACCATGTAGCGCGCTGCATTGTGCGCGAGGTTCGAGAAGGCCGGGGCAGCCCGCATGGCGGCGTGTTCCTCGACATCGCGTGGATTCAGGAGAAGCTCCCGAATGCACCCGAGCACATCAAGAAGAAGCTGCCCAGCATGTATCACCAGTTCAAGCAACTCGGCGACATCGATATCACCAAGGAGCCGATGGAGGTCGGCCCCACTACGCATTACGTGATGGGCGGAGTGCGCGTGAATGCGGAAACGCAGATGTCCGATGTTCCCGGGCTTTTCGCCGCGGGCGAGTGCGGAGCGGGGCTGCACGGCGCCAACCGCCTGGGCGGCAACTCGCTCTCGGACCTGTTGGTGTTCGGCAAGCGTGCTGGTGAGTACGCAGCGAAGTTCGCGAAAGAAAACCCGGCCGCGCGGGTGGATCCGGACCAGGTGGAAGAGTCCGCCCAGTCGGCGCTTGCGCCCTTCGACCGGGACCCGCGCGAAGGGCCATACCAGGTGCAGCATGAGCTCCAGGAAATGATGCAGGAGCTAGTGGGAATCGTACGGCGGGAAGACGAGATGCGACGCGCTCTCAACGGCATTGCAACATTGCAAGAGCGGGCCCGGAAGGTGGGAGTCAGCGGGAACCGCGAGTACAATCCGGGTTGGCACACTGCGCTCGACCTACCGAATCTGTTGACCATCTCCGAAGCAATCGCACGTGCCGCCCTGGAGCGGAAGGAGAGCCGCGGCGCTCATTTCCGTGACGATTTTCCGGCCAAAGATGAAAACTATGCGGCGTTCAACATCCTGATCCGCCAAGGCCGCGATAATGAAATGCAGGTAACGCGCGAGCCGTTGCCCGCGCTAGCGCCGGAGCTAAAGCAGATTGTCGAGGAAATGAAATGAGCGGCACAGCCACCTTTCGCATCTGGCGGGGAGAGCGGGGGAGCGGGGCATACAAAGACTACACTGCCGAGGTCTCTCCAGGCATGGTGGTGCTCGATGCCATCCACAACATCCAGGCGGAACAGGCCAACGATCTCGCCGTTCGCTGGAATTGCAAGGCTGGCAAGTGCGGCTCGTGCTCGGCCGAGATCAACGGCATGCCGCGCCTGATGTGCATGACTCGCATGAACGAGCTGCCTCTCGATCAACCGGTCACCGTACAGCCGATGAAGGCCTTCCCGCACATCAAAGACCTGGTAACGGATGTCTCCTGGAACTTTGAGGTGAAGAAAAAGATCGCCAAATTCAAGCCGCGCAAGCCGGATGCGCCGGACGGAACCTGGCGCATGTCGCAGGACGATGTGGACCGCGTCCAGGAGTTTCGCAAGTGCATCGAATGCTTCCTGTGCCAGGACGTTTGCCACGTGCTGCGCGACCATCATATGCACGACCAGTTCATCGGTCCGCGATTTTTCGTCTACGTGGCGGCTTTGGAGATGCACCCGCTCGATGTCGAAGACCGTATCGCCAAGTTGCGGAAGAATGATGGCATCGGCCTGTGCAACATCACCAAGTGCTGCACCAAGGTGTGCCCGGAAGGCATCACGATCACCGACAATGCGATCATTCCGCTAAAGGAGCGGGTAGTGGATCGGTTCTTTGACCCGATCGCAAAACTGTTCCGGGTGTTCTCTTGAAGTTTGCATGGAAGCCCATCGCGGCGCCCGCACTGGATCGAGTATCAGGCATGTTAACCTATTGGGCAAGCGGAAATGACAGACGCGCAACTCTATCTGGCGGTGGGCGTGCCGTGCCTCACGGCGCTAGCGGGCATCGTGACGAACGTCGCATTTATGCTCTATCTGGCTGCCAAGATCGGCAAGATCGAAGAGCGGCTGAGCACCAAACTCGAAGTGCTTACCGGGAAAGTAGTCGATGTAGACAACCGGGTAACCCGGATCGAAGCCAAGCTGGAGATGGCGTGACAGAGCGCGAAAGCAGGTAGCACCCCGGCCTGTGCCAAACTGAGGTGATGGCATGGTTCACTCGCGACAAACCGGGTATGGGAGATGCGCCTGATGACGGACCGCGGCGCGTCCGGACCGAAGGTCTTTGGCTAAAATGCGAGCACTGCAGCCAGGTCATCTGGCGAAAAGCCTTGATCGACAATTTCCAGGTCTGCCCGCGCTGTGGCTACCACTTCCGAATTGACGCCCGAACCCGCCTGAACCTGCTGTTTGACGACGCGTCTTATGAGGAGTTCGATTCCGGAATGGTGTCCACCGACCCGCTGGATTTCGTCGATTCCAAAACCTACAAAGAGCGTCTCGCCTCCATGCAAGCCAGCACTTCCATGCCGGACGCGGTGATTGCGGCTGCCGGCAATCTGAATGGCCGCCGCGTGCAGATGTGCGCGATTGAGCTGAAGTTTATCGGCGGCAGCATGGGCGCGGTGGTCGGCGAAAAAATCACGCGGTCCATCGAGCGGTCGCTCGAGCAGAAGACGCCTCTTATTATCATCTCGGCTTCGGGAGGCGCGCGTATGCAGGAAGGCGCCGTCAGCCTGATGCAACTCGCAAAGATCGCGGCCGCGCTCCGGCGCCTGGATGAGGCCAGGATTCCATTCATCAGCGTGATGACCGATCCCACTACCGGCGGCGTCACCGCCAGTTTTGCCATGCTCGGCGACCTGAATGTTGGCGAGCCCGGCGCGCAAATCGGCTTTGCCGGACCCCGCGTCATCGAGCAGACCATACGGCAGAAGCTGCCGGAAGGCTTTCAGACCAGCGAGTTTCTGAAGCAGCATGGTTTCCTGGATGAAGTGGTTAGCCGGGCGGATCTAAAGGAATACATCTCAAGAGCACTGGATTTCTTTCTGGTATGAACTTTGCGGATCGGTACAAAACAGCGTTAGCAGACACAATTGCGACGATCGACACGAACCGGGTTGAGCAGGCGACCCACTGGTTTGACGAGGCGCGCGCGCAATCCAAACACATTTTTGTGTGCGGTAATGGCGGAAGCGCTTCGACCGCATCCCACTTCGCGTGCGACATCGTCAAGGGCGCAAGCTATAACCGCGATGCCCGCTTCCGCATCATGGCCTTGACAGATTCGCTGCCCACGCTCACTGCCTATTCAAATGATGTGAGCTATGAATCCGTCTTCGTCGAGCAGCTCAGAAACTTCGCCCAACCTGGCGACTTGGTAATGGGCATCAGTGGTTCGGGCAATTCACCGAATGTACTGCGCGCGTTCGAGTACGCCAATTCGATCGGGTGCAAAACGATTGCGCTGACGGGCCGCGACGGCGGCAAGTTAGGGCCGCTCGCGCAGTTGAATATTCAGGTTCCGGTGCCGCACATGGGCCGCATTGAAGACGCGCACATGATCATCTGCCACATGATCGCGTACAAGTTCATGGATTGCTGATTCCGGCCCTCAAAACTGAATAACTGTCAGACCCGGAATCATCGCGAATTGGCGAAGGTTCCGGGTTACAACAGCATATCCCCGCTCCAATGCACAAGCGCCGATCAGGAGGTCATCGAAGGGAATATCATTTCCTGTTGCGGATGATTCTGCGCCGATCTTTCCAATTAGCTCAGCCGTACTGCCTGTGATCGCGTAGAGGCGTTCCGATTGCTGGCGGTTGGTTCCGCGGCAGGATTGATCCTGGGACTTCTGGCGAGCCGTGTGCTGGTTTTGATCGTGTATCAGGCGACTCCCCGCGATCCGCTGGTGTTGGCCGGCGTTGTTCTGGCAATGTTGTTGCTAGGATTATTGGCCACCTGGATGCCAGCGCAACGCGAACTCCGGGTGCGATATCGCAATCGGATCCTGGCAATCGCCGAGAAGCGCGGCGCCCATAATGTTCGTGTATTCGGTTCGATTGCTCGTGGCCAGCCGCATTCGACCTCGGATGTCGATTTCCTCGTCGATTTCGAGCCAGGGGGTTCCCTGCTGGACCTGACTGGATTGTGGCTTGACCTGGAGGACGCGCTTGGTTACAAGATCGATGTTGTTTCCAGCCGGGGGCTCCGGCCACGGCTTGCAACGGAGGTAATGCGCGATGTAGCTGCGCTATGAGCGATCCTGCACAAATTAGTGTTGCTCGGCGAAGCTTGTCGGGCTGCAGTCACAGATTCTTTCACCTAAATCTCCCCTCGAATCAACACTCCTCTACCAAACTCCCTCCATCGCCCCAGCCCCCGCGCTATGGTTAAGAGCGAGAGAGGAGCTCCCAATGCCATCACCAGTCCCCGGCCCAAACTGCGCCGCCTCCACCGCCCAACATCTTTCGACGAATCGGCTGACGGCATTTCGACCGGCAGCCGTCAGCGGGTATGTTTCATACTCGCTGACCTGCTGATTCTAATCACTAAGACCCGCTCAATAGCCCCGATGACGAAATACGCAAAATGCCGTCTGCCAACCGCTCGCCCTCCCTGAATCGGGATCGTGACAGCCCGGCCGTCCACGTGAGTCCATCGTTCGTGACTGCCAGTCTGGCGCTGACGTTCGAAACCGAGGCGCGCTGCAGCACGGCGGAATTCCTCGGCGCGAGCGCTAGGCATGCACAATTTCGGTCGTATCAGCGGGCATGGCCAAGCCTCGATCCCGATACTCAGCCGCAATCATGTCAAATATTTGCTCAAGTTCGGCCAGCGCCTGTTGCTTAGTCGGCATCAGAGCATAGCAACCTTACAATTGCAGGAATTTCCGCTATCCAACCGTCCGGCTGGTTGCGGTACAAGACCACCTTGTAGTCGTTCAAATCCATGTATTGCTTTCATTATTGCGCGCTTAGCCCTGCTACCGGAAAGCGGCCGACCTATGCACCGCAGTTAAGCATACTGTCAGCCCGCGAGTACAATGTATTCGGGGGCGAAACCTAGATGATTTTGGAAGCGACCGCGTCCGTCGAAAAAGAAATCAATCCGTGGCTGTCCGCTGCCGCTCGCTTTGATGAAGCGGCCAGACGGCTTGGACTCGATGAGGGGCTCGGCAAGGTGCTGCGCATGGCGGCGCTGGAATTGACCGTGCATATCCCCGTGCAGCTCGATGACGGCCGCATCGAAGTGTTTACTGGTTATCGCGTCCAGCATTCGATTGCGCGTGGTCCCGCCAAAGGCGGTATCCGCTTCGCTCCCGACGTGACGCTGGATGAGGTGCGGGCTCTGGCGGCCTGGATGACCTGGAAATGTGCGGTGGTGAATATCCCTTTTGGCGGCGGGAAAGGCGGCGTAATCTGCGATCCGAACCTGATGTCCCAGGGAGAGCTTGAGAGAATCACGCGCCGGTACACCGCCGAAATTATGGACATCATCGGCCCGGAGCGCGACGTGCCGGCTCCGGACATGAATACCAACGAGCAGACCATGGCGTGGATCATGGACACCTACTCGATGCATAAACGCCAGACAGTGACAGCGGTGGTCACGGGAAAGCCCGTCGATCTCGGCGGCTCCCGCGGACGCACCGAAGCAACCGGACGCGGCTGCATGATCGTCACTTTGCAAGCGCTGCGCCGCTTCGGTATGGATCCCGCGCAGACCCGCGTCGTCATACAAGGTTTGGGCAATGTTGGCGGTCAGGCCGGGAAGCTGATGGCTCGGGCCGGTTTCAAGATCATTTGCGTGATCGAGTACGATGGGGCCGTGTTCAACCGGCACGGCCTGGATGTGGAAGGCTTGATGCGTCACCGCAAGGAGACCGGGTCGATTACAGGTTTTTCCGAGGCCGAGGACATCGATAAAGACGATGCGCTGTTTCTCGATTGCGAAGTCCTGCTGCCCGCCGCGAAGGAGAACGTGATCAAATCGGCGAATGCGGACCGCATCCGGGCTAGAATTATCTGCGAGGGCGCGAATGGCCCGACGACGTCGGAAGCCGACGCGATCCTGGCGGACCGGAAGATCTTCGTGATGCCCGACATTCTTGCCAACGCGGGCGGTGTCACGGTCTCCTATTTCGAATGGGTGCAGGACCGGCAGGGCTTCTTCTGGAATGAGCAGTTGGTAAACAGCCGGCTGGAAGAGATCATGGTAAACAGCTTTAAAGATGTCGTCGGGTACGCGGAGAAGCACAGCGTCAACAACCGGATCGCGGCCTACATGCTGGCCATCGATCGGGTCGCATTCGCGATCAAGCTTCGTGGCCTGTATGCGTAACCGCCTTGCCTGAGCCCGCGACGCCGCTGATGCGGCAGTACCACGCGATCAAGCAGCAAGTTCCCAGCGCCTTACTGCTGTTCCGGCTGGGCGATTTTTACGAGCTCTTCTACGAAGACGCGGTTACGGCTGCACGCGAGCTCGAAATCACTTTAACGGCGCGCCAGGCGGTCCCGATGTGCGGCGTGCCGTATCACGCGGCGGAGGGTTACCTGTCGCGTCTGATCCAGAAAGGCCACCGGGTCGCTATCTGCGAGCAGATGGAGGAAGCAGGGGCCGGCAAGAAGCTGGTCAGGCGAGAGATCACCCGCGTAGTAACGCCGGGTACGGCCACCGAATCGTCGCTGCTGCGCTCGCATGAGAACAACTATTTGGCCGCCGTTTTTCGCAACGGCGCGCGAGCGGGACTGGCCCACGTCGATATTTCGACGGGTGAATTTCGCGTGACCGAGATCGACGCGGGTGATGAGGCGGCGGCGATCGAGAACCTGAGCGCGCGTGAAGTGCTGGCTCCCGAAAACGCGGCCGAAGTTCCGGGATTTCGCACGAATCTCGAGGACTGGGTATTCAGCTCCGACTACGCCGAGCGCACGCTACGGGACCACTTCCGCCTATTGACGCTGGATGGTTGTGGTCTGGGTGGAAAGACGCTAGCGATATCGGCGGCTGGCGCGATTCTGCATTACCTGCGCGACACCCAGAAATCGGCGCTGGATCACCTGGCGCAGCCGTCTTTTTACGACCGCGGCGAATCGATGATCCTCGATTCCGTGACAGTTCGAAACCTGGAACTGATCGAGCCGCTGTTCGCGGGCGAAACTAAAGAATCGACGCTGGTGCACGTCCTGGATCAAACCTGCACCGGAATGGGCGGACGGCTGCTGCGGCAACGCCTGCTGCGGCCTGGTGTGCTGCTCACGGAAATTGAGGAGCGGCTGGATGCTGTCCAGGAGCTATTTCAGAAGACGATTGATCGTGCCGAGGTACGCAAGCTGCTTACCGGCATTCTGGATCTCGAACGCCTCCTGGCCAAGCTCACACTGGGGACAGCCGGACCTCGCGAGCTGCTGGCGTTAGGCCGTTCGCTGGCGATCGTTCCCAAACTCAAGCTGCGGACCGCCGATCTGAAAGCGAAAAAGCTCCACGACATTCGCGCGGCGCTGGACGAGGTCCCGGAAGTAGGCGATCGGATCCTCAACGCCATTGCCGAAGAACCGCCGGCCAGCCTATCCGACGGCGGAACGATTCGCGCGGGGTATAACATCGAGTTGGATGAGCTGCGCGACATCAGCCGCAACAGCCGGCAATACATCGCGCAGATCGAGATACGCGAGCGCAGCCGAACCGGTATACAGTCGTTGAAAGTCCGGTTCAACAACATTTTCGGGTATTACATCGAGATCTCGAAAGCAAACCTGCACCTTGCCCCCGCCGATTATGAGCGCAAGCAGACGCTGGTGAACGCCGAACGCTTCACCACTCCCGAGCTGAAGGAACTGGAGAGCAAGGTTCTGGACGCCGAGGAAAAGGTGCTTGCGATCGAGCGGGACCTGTTCAATCAGCTTCGTACATTTGCGGCTGGACAAGCCATGCGGATCCGCGCAACCGCCGCCGCAATCGCCGAATTGGACGTGACGGCCGCACTGGCGCAAGTGTCGGCGGAGAACCGCTACACGCGGCCGCAGCTTTCCGAATCCGGCGAAATGCGGATCGTCGCGGGACGCCATCCGGTGATCGAAAAGCTGGCGCAACGCGATGCCGCACGCTTCACGCCGAACGATCTGTACCTGGATGCCGATTCGGCGTTTATCGCCCTGATTACGGGGCCGAACATGGGCGGCAAGTCCACCTATCTGCGGCAAGCGGCTCTCATTACGATCATGGCGCAGGCAGGCTGTTTCGTAGCGGCGGATTCGGCGGCCCTGCCGATCGTCGATCGGGTCTTCACGAGAATCGGCGCGGCGGACAACCTGGCCCGCGGACGTTCCACCTTCATGGTGGAGATGACGGAAACCGCCGTGATTCTGAACACCGCGACGCCGCGCAGCCTGATCGTGCTGGACGAAATCGGGCGCGGCACCTCCACCTATGACGGCTTGGCGCTGGCGTGGGCGGTGATCGAACATATTCACCAGCGCATTCGTGCGCGAACCTTGTTCGCGACGCATTATCACGAGTTGACTGAGCTGGCGGATCAGCTCGATGGCGTTCGCAACCTGCATGTCTCCGTGAAAGAGGCTGGCGATCAGGTGATCTTCCTTCGCAAGGTGGAGCCGGGGCGAGCGGACCGCAGCTACGGGATCGAGGTGGCGCGGCTCGCGGGTCTGCCTCCCGGCGTGATCGAGCGGGCGCGTGATATTCTCGCCCTCCATGAGAAGACCGAGCAGGCCGTGACCGAAGAGTTGTCGCCGCGCCCCGGAGGCCCCCTGCAGATCCAGCTCTTTGAACCTGTGAACTACCAGATCGCCGAGCGAATCCGGCAACTGAAGATCGATGAGCTGCGGCCCATTGAAGCGCTTCAGCTGTTGAATGAATTGCAACGGGAGCTGCGGCGCCCATGATTGTCGCGGGTGTAATCAGCGGCACGTCCGTAGACGGCATCGACGTCGCGGTGCTGCATTTCGACAAAGACTTCGAGGTGTTGGGACATCACTCCGTGCCGTATCCGCCGGAGGTTCGCGAGGCGATTCTCGCAGTCTCGAATACCCGCACGCACACTGGAACCATTTCGCGTTTGAATTTCCTGCTGGGCGAGCTGTTCGCGGACGCGGTGAAGCAAACCTTTGAGAAGCTGGGGAGACCTCTGGAATCGCTCGCGCTAATCGGGTCTCACGGCCAGACCATCTTCCACGAGGGAGAGCCGGTCGAGTACTGCGGGTATCGGATCGCGAGCACGCTGCAGATCGGAGAGCCTGCCGTGATAGCGAAGCGCACTGGCGCGACGGTGATCGCGGACTTCCGGTGCGACGACATGGCCGCGGGCGGGAAGGGAGCTCCGCTGGTTCCCCTGGTCGATTACCGGCTGTTTCGCCACGCTGAAATCGGGCGGATTGCGTTGAACATCGGAGGTATCGCCAACATCACGGTGATTCCCGCGGGAGCATCGATCGCACAGGTGATCGCATTCGATACCGGGCCCGGCAATATGGTGATGGACGCTTTGATGGGCCACGCTCTGATAAGCAAGGACAAATTCGATCGGAACGGCGAGACGGCGCGCCGGGGCCATGTTGATCATCCTTTATTAGAGACGCTGCTGGCCGATGATTATTATCGCCGCCCTCCACCCAAGACCGCTGGGCGGGAGCAGTACGGCGCCGCGTTCATCACATCGTTCAGCGCGCTCAAGCACGAGGATGCTGTCGCGACGGCGACCGAGCTGACTGCCCGGACGATTGCAAATGCTGTCCAGGCGTACAGCGGAATTCAAGAGGTGATCGTCTCGGGCGGCGGCGCGCATAACGGGTTCCTCATGGAGCGCCTGCGGCAACTGCTGCCTCAGACGGTGAAGACGTCGTCGGACTACGGCGTAGATATCGATGCTAAGGAAGCCATCGCGTTTGCCGTTTTGGCCTATGAGTCGTTCCACGGCCGGCCCGGGAACGTGCCGAGCGCTACCGGCGCGCGTCGAGCCGTTATTTGTGGAAAGCGGGCGGCCCCGTAGGCCCTCCTATGTAGTATTCTACGGTCATGGCTTCTCCCAACCTTTCCTACGCGGCCGCCTCCATCCTGCTCGGCGTCGGCAACGGCTATCGTTATGGCTTCGACATCATGGATTGCACCGGGCTGCCCAGCGGAACCGTATATCCGGCGCTGCGCCGGCTGGAACAAGCCAGGTTTCTCAGCTCGAAATGGGAGCACGGCTCTATCGCGCAACGGGACCAGCGGCCCGCCCGCAAATATTTCTCTATCACACGCGCCGGAGAGGCAGCTCTCCTCGGAGCGCTCAAGCGCTATCCTTTGCTTGAGCGCATCGCTCCCGAACTCCGGCAGAACGCGCGAGCCTAACCTATGATTCCGCTGCCTTGCCGGTTCCTGATTGCGTTGGCCGCCTTAGTCGTCCCGAAGTCCAAACGCTCGGATTGGAAGGAGGAATGGAAGGCCGAGCTGTGGCACAAGGCGCAAGCGGGCGCGGATTTGCAAGAGCTGCTCCCCTGCGCTTGGGGCGCTTTTCGGGACGCGGCCTGGTTGTGCAAGAACGAGCGCAAGAACGACCGTAAGCGCCGGCCCTTCGATCTGTTCCGCAAACCGCTCCGGACGGAAGCGGCCTTCTTGATGGGCGCTGTCCTGGTCGCCACATTGTCGGGCGCGCTCCGGCCGCCCCGTTTGCCGTACGCGAATGCCGCGCGCCTGATCAATGTGGATCATCAAACGCACTTTGGCGGAGCTCGCGATTCCAGGTTCCGGCGCAAGTACATCGATCTGGCCCGCTCGCAAACCAAAACGCTAGAGGCCATGATCGTCTACCGCTCTGAGTTCGGCGCTACGCCCGGCATGCGCGTCTCGAGGGATTTTTTGCCGGCCTTGGGATCGCAGCCCTTGTTAGGGCGGCCCTTTAATGACCGCGATACCGGCAACGTCGCCATCCTGTCGGAGGACCTGTGGCATACCCGGTTTCATTCGAAGCCGGAAATCGTCGGCGCCGCAGTTTCACTGAATAACAACACCTACACTGTGGTTGGCGTGATGCCGCGCCGCTTCTGGTTTGTCTCGGACGCCGTCCGATTCTATGCGCCACTGGATCGATCCAAACAGCCCGTCAGTTTCCTGGGCCTCTTAAAGCCCGGTGAAACCGTTTCTAGCGCCGAATCTGAATTGCGCCGGATCGCTGGCCAAGTGGAAGGGCTGTACGTCACGGAAGGCCTGGAGGCTCAGCCCATTCTGCAGGACCCCCGGCCGCAGGAACTTGCTTTTGGCGCTATCGTCGCACTCATTGGCGCGCTGCTCGGAATTGGGTTTCTTGTGATCAAACGGCTCGGGAAGCCGCGCTACTGGCTGCTGTTGGGCGCGCGGGTGGGAATTGTACTTTTCGGTTTGGGACTTCTGCGGATCTGGACGCTCGCGCTGAGTTCGCCGCATGGACCCGGCCCATACACCTCTTACTCCATCATCGGCGTGTGGATTTTCCTGCTGATCTGCATCGCCGCGGAGTGCCTTCTGATCATCGATCATCGCGGCCGCTGCCTGATGTGTTTCGCCAGATTGCGGATGCCCGCTCCGATAGGCGTTTGGAGCAGCCAGATTCTCGATCAGCCCATCACTGAGTACGTCTGTCCCGCCGGCCACGGAGCCCTGGTAGTGGCTGGAACCGGCAATGCACCCGACCACTGGACGGTTCTCGACGAGACCTGGCGGGATCTCTTCGCGCACACCGAAGATTGACGGCGATGTTTGCCGCCCAGATCGTTATCGGAGTCTTCGGCCTGTTTCACCCCACTGAACTATGGATTCAACCGGCCGCGTCCGAACCCATCCTCGCGGCCAACTGCAGGCTGGAGGGCAGCCAGACCGCGAAGTTCCGCCTGGGGCGAACGGGGATTGTGCACGTCACTTCTGTCTCGGGAGGCCCGTCCGATTTTCTGTTGATCGTTCCAGGCCAATTTCAAAGGCAGTTCCGTGGGGTACTCACGATCAAACCCAGAGTTGATCGCTTCGATTGAAATGGAACTCGAATCCGCGGTCGGCTCTGTCATCGCCGCTGAGAGCGTACCAGGCGCGGCGCTCGAAGCGCTGAAGGCGCAAGCGGTGGTAACGCGTTCGTTCTATGCGGGGGCCCGCGGTCGTCATTCAGAATTCGATTTTTGCGACACGACGCATTGCCAGTTTCTAAAACAGACGCCTTCTCCGGGCAGTCTCGCGGCGCGCGTCACGGACGAAACACGCGGACTGCTGCTCATCTATCAGGGCCGCGTGCTAGCGGCGCTCTATTCTGCCGCTTGCGGCGGCCGCACCCGCGCGCTCCTCACAGACCGGAACGCCAGCTACCCGTACTTTTCCGTTGATTGCGATTACTGTATGCGCCATCCCGGCATTCTCAATCGCTACTACCCAGCCACCGCGACTGCGCTTTGGCCCGCGGAGACTTCCCAGACACCCTCGAAATTTACGAAGAAGCAGTCCACTTTCATCCCCGGGAACCTCTCATTTAGAACCGCGGCTGCCTTGGCCAGTTCACCCGAATGATGGCTCGCTTCGGCCTGGGCATCTTTGAAGTTTGCCAGGCCACCATACGCCCCGCAATCCGAGTGCATGATGAGGATCACGCGCTTTGTTCCATGCAGCTCGACCGATTTCTGAATCTGCTCAATCACAAACTCGCGATGAAAAGGGCGTTCAGGAGAAGCCAGCGACTTGGGCCCACCCGCCACCTTTATAGAATCTGGCTGCATCATGCCGATATACTTGAGAAACTTCCGGCAGGAGAGTTCGAAACGATTATCGAAACACCAGACCACGGAAGCATCCGAGTGATATTTCTCGCGGGGCGAATCGAAGTGGAACACTTTTCGCATGTTTGTCTCTCAATTCTAGCTGTACAATCAACTTCGTGACGCCCACCCCACAGAGTGAAAGGCTTGGCGTCATTCTACGCGTCGGTATTTTTGTTTTACTCGTCATTCTGGGCTCGGCGATTTTTCCCTGGATCATCCGGCTGATCACTGGGCCGGGCGGCTACCTGATTACCGCGGCGCTCGGCACGTTCGCCGCCGCGGCCGTCGCCAACGCGATCCCGTTGCGCATCTATGAGCGCGGACAACTGGCCGACATCGGGCTGGGCTGGTCCGCCGCATCGCGCCGCAATCTGGCGATGGGGATTCTGGGAGGCATCGGTTCCGCTCTGCTGGTTCTGGTAGGGCCAATTCTCGCGCGCGCCGCGGACATCGAACCCGAACCGAACGGCCATGCCCAATGGGGCAGCCTGATCCTGGTTTCCGTTGTCCTGCTCTTCGGCGCCGCCGGTGAGGAAATGCTATTCCGCGGCTACGGCTTCCAGGTCCTGGTGCGCGCATTGGGACCCTTCGCGACGATTTTGCCACTGAGCGTTTTGTTCGGCCTCTTCCATCTGCCCAATCCCAATGTCAGCGCCCTGGGGATCATGAACACGATGCTCTGGGGAGTTCTGCTGGGCTATGCCTTTATCCGCAGCGGCGATCTCTGGCTGCCCATCGGCCTGCACTTCGGCTGGAATTGGACGCTGCCATTACTGGGCGAAAACCTGAGCGGGTTTACAATGGGGATGACCGGCTATTCAATGCATTGGAAAACTGGCGTGCTCTGGAGTGGTGGCGCTTACGGGCCCGAAGGCGGCCTGTTGACCACGGGCGTAGTGATTGTACTCTTCTATTACTTACATAAAGCGCCTATCCAAGTTCAGGAACCGTTTTTGCTTCAGGAGCGGCCCGGTCACGACAAGGTGAGGCATGTACCTTAATCGCCTGATATTTCTCGGATGCGCCGGACTGCTGTTTTCGAATTCCGCACCCGCGAGCGACAAGCTCACTCAGGAAGATCGCGTTGAGATCCTGCGTGGCTTGATGGCTGAGTATGCGACGGTGAAGTCCTACTTGCCGCGTTCCAAGAAGCCGCTCGCATTTCACAGCAGCGGCACTTGGGATAAGCAGAAGTGGGAACAGCAGGGCAGGGAATTGGGCCCTGCCGCCAGGGTTGGCGACCTGGTCCAGATCACGCGAGTGAGTATCGACGACGACAAGATTCTGCTCGAGATCAACAACGGACTGAAGAAGGGCGGCCACTGGTACGATCACGTGGAGGTCGGTATGGGAGGCCAGACCCAACCTGTCAACACCAACCAGAACAGCTCCGCGCCAGGTGGCACCTACATTGCCGTTTTGTTTGACAAGCAGGTCCCGCCCATCAAAGCCGCGGACCTCAAGAAAATGCTGGCGCCGGTCCTCGATTTCGAAAAGCACAGCGCAACTGAGAACTTCGTCGAGAAGCTGCCCGAGCCCGTGCAGAAAGCTATCAAGGCAAACCGTGCGATCGAAGGCATGGACCGTGAACAGGTCCTGCTAGCGCTCGGTAAGCCCCGTCACAAGGAGCGCAACAACCAAGACGGCGATGAACTAGAAGATTGGATCTACGGCGACCCTCCCGGCAAAATCACCTTTGTCACCTTTAACGGGTTAAAAGTAGTGAAGGTCAAAGAAGCCTACGCCGATCTGGGCGGCTCCACAGCCGCCCCACTCCCGCCCCGCTAACCCCTGTGGGGCAGGTGATCTTGTCACCTGCCATCGCGCACAAAGTGCGCGCATCGTGCCGGCTTACCGAGCTACCCGGGACATCGGCCCGCCTCTGTAGGGCGATGTTAGAAGATGAAAGGCAAAACGCGTGCTGTCTTCAGCGAATAGCCGGCGTACTCCGGATAGGCGCGGGCCAGCAGTACCTCTTCACTGAACATCCGCAGGCCCAGCATCGCGGACGCAAACAACCCGATCGACACGTTTCTTACCGATGGATGCGCTGCGATCCCGGCCCATGCGAAATAGAGAATCGCCGCGTAAATCGGGTGCCGGAGGTAGTGGTACGGACCGCTGGTAACCAGCTCGCCCGCCGTCGGGTTGGCGCCCGCATGAAAGCTGCGACGTCCGAATGTAAGCCGCGCCCACAACATCAGTGCAGCCGCAGCAATTTGTATCGCAATGGTTACGGGTCCGGCGCCGAACAACGATCCGGTCTCGAGCAGAAACACGATACAAACAACCAGTGCCAGAAAGGCAACCGTAGACACCACTTTCCAGTTCACTTCTTCAGCTTCGCATTCAGGAAATAAATGCTCAACCCCGCCGCCGCGGCGATCGAGGTGTCACGTGCCTCCCGCAAGGTGCTGTTCGACAGTAGCCACACGCTGAGCGCTACGCCGAGAGCCGCGATAGCGACTCCACCGGGCAGCAGGAATCCGGCGGGGGGAGCTCCTGTCCTTCGCCGTAGAACGGGAAGAGCGCTGCAGGTGACCAGGTAAGTCACCAGGCGGGAAAGAGTGCTGAGAGTGAGCAAAGACAGGAATGTCCCCGATAGCGTGAGTACCAGCATGACGGCGACGGTCGCGAGAACCGAAGCAGCGGGAGTGCGATAACGGGAGTGCACGGCTGCCAGGCGCCGGGGCAACTCGTCCCGCTCCGCCATTGCAAATACGATTCTCGAAGCCGCCAGAATCAGCACATTCAGATTGCCTGCTAACGAGATCACGATTCCGATCGTGATCATGGCCGCCCCGCCGGTGCCGAGAAAACGCGCGGCCGCGTCGGCGAGGGGGCGGGTGGAGGCCGCCAATCCGGGGAGAGTGCCAATGCAAACTACCTGAATCAGGATATAGAACGTCACCACGGTGCCCATTCCAATCAGCAAAGCCCTGGGGAGTATGCGCTGAGGATCCCGGATTTCGCCCGCCGGAATCACTGCCATCTCGAATCCCGTAAACGCGTACGCGAGAAGAAGAACCGATTGTGAAAACGAACGGTAGTGGGGCAGCACAGCGAAGGAAAAAGCGCCTGGATTGAGGAAGACCGATCTGAGAGAGAAAAGACCGGCGGCGACGAACACCGCGAGAGGGAGCAGCTTGCCGATCGCTAGTACGTTGTTGGCATCAGCCACCGACCGCACTCCAATGACATTCACAACGGCCAGCGTGCCAACCACCCCAGTGATGATGCAGGCCCGAGCGATTCCGGATGAGGCGCCCGGAAAGAACAGGTCCAGGTATTCCGGCAACAAGCTGCAGTTTGCCGCGAATGAGGTAACGCGAGCCATCCACACCAGCCACCCAACCGTGAAGCCAACCACAGGGCCGTAGGTTTCGCGCGCATAGAGATAAGGACCACCACTCCCGGAATACCGGCTGCCCACCTCGGCGAAACTCAGCACGATGACGGCTACGCAGATGGCACAGACCCCAAAGGCAAACAGGCTATAGTCGCCGGCCAAGCCGAACACCTTGGACGGCAGGCCGAAAATCCCGGCGCCAATCACGCCGTTGATCACGAGGGCGACCAGATCCCATTGGTGGATGGAACGCGCCAGGCCAGGAGTGGGCGATACCGCCATAGCGATTACTGAGCGTAGCATGAAGGCGAACCGAGGCGGCTATGATTGGATGAATGTCAACGCATGCCGAGGTGATGGCCGAGACACTGGTGGCTCGCGGAGTGGAGTATGTTTTCGGGCTGCCAGGAGGCGAAATCCTTGCCTTTGTCGATGCGTGCCGCCGCGCTGGACTGCGGTTTCTGTTGACCGGTCATGAGGCGAGCGCTGCCTGGATGGCTCAGGTGATGGGGCAGATCACAGGCATCCCGGGCGTTTGCGCGGCGACGTTGGGCCCCGGCGCTACCAACCTGGTCACGGGCGTTGCGAATGCCTGGCTCGACCGGGCTCCACTGTTGGCCGTGACAGCCCAGATCCCCAACGCAAAAATCCAGACGCTCACCCATCAGCGGCTCCCGCTCACAGCGCTGTTTTCGCCGATCACGAAAGGCTCGCTTTCGATCGGCGAAGGAGATACCGCCGAACTGATGAACACCAGTCTCGAACTGGCGGCGTTGCCACGTGCCGGTCCTGTTCATCTGTCTCTTGCGAGCGATGTCGCGCTACAGCAGTGTGCGAGCGCGCCCACGACACGCCAGGCTACAGCAGATCCGATTGCGAATGATACTCAGGTTCGCCAGATCGCCGCTCAGGTGAACGCCGCCGAACGCCCTCTGGTGTTGATTGGCCTGGGAGCTACGCCTGCAATGGCACCCGCTATCGGGCAGCTCATCAACAGCCTTCAATCGCCGTTCCTGCTTACTGCAAAGGCGAAGGGCATGGTTCGGGAGGACCACCCGCTTTTTCTCGGAGTAGCATCCGGTATGGCGATCGACCGCGATATCGTCGAAACCATTCGAAGCGCGGACGTCATCCTTGCGATCGGGTTTGACCCGGTGGAGTGTGACAAAACCTGGTTCGCGGATGCCGGCGTTGTTGCCGTAGATGTCGTGACCATGGCGGAAGGAGATTATCGTCCGCTCGAAGCGATCGGCGATATGGTGTCTCTCTTGGCTCTGCTTTCAGCGAATATCGCGGCGCCGAAGCCTTGGCCGTCCGAGCTACTCGAAACCCGGCGGCGGGCGATCCGGCGCGAGCCGGCGATCACCAAAGAGGGCTTGTCTCCCTTGCGGCTGATTCAAGAGCTGCGGTCGATGTTTCCGCGAGACGGTATCGCGACTTGCGACGTCGGATCGCATAAGCTTCTCATGGGGCAGTTCTGGCGCACTTACGAACCTGGTACGTTTTTCATGTCCAATGGGCTGTCGGGCATGGGGTTTGGGATTCCGGCGGCAATCGGGGCTCAACTCGCGCACCCCGAGAAATCGGTGATCGCCATCGTAGGCGACGGCGGCATGCTCATGATGATGCACGATCTGGTTCTGATCCGGGAGCTTGGGCTGCCCATCCTCATCGTCGTACTGGTGGACCGCAGCTTGAGCCTGATCCGCGTGGGCGCTGAACGGCGCGGTCTACCAGCCTACGGCGTGGATTTCACGCCGCCCGATTTCGCGCGAGCCGCCGAAGCCTTTGGGATTGCAAGCTGCCGCGCCGGTTGCATCGCGGATGTGCGAGCCTGCGTGGAGGATGCCCTGACACGCCGTGTGCCCATGCTGGTTGAGCTGCCCATCAACTATCGCGAATATTATGAGCTTGTCTAAATCCGCCGTGTCGCACCGAGTGGCACAGACATTCTTGTCTGTGTTGCACTTAGACCAAGATCTTGATGTTTCAATCCGGTCCTTGTCCAGAGAAACACTCGTGCGTGCCGCGCCGAGATTCATCTCAACGCCTTGGCTACTGACAAATGCGGGCTAAAGAAACCGTTTTGGTGATCAGCGCTCATGCCGCCGACTTTGTCTGGCGGGCAGGAGGCGCGATTGCCCTGTACGCGGATCGCGGCTACACCGTACGAATCCTGTGCCTCTCGTATGGCGAAACCGGCGAATCCGAGCGCCTCTGGACAGAGCCGGGCATGACCATGCAGCGAGTAAAACAGGCGCGGCACGGGGAATGCGAACAGGCCGCCGCCATTCTTGGAGCCGAGATCCGCTTCCTCGATTGCGGCGACTATCCGCTCCGGATTTCGGACCAACTGATTCAGGAAATGGTGACCGAGTATCGCGGCCATCAGCCCCGGATCGTGCTCACGCATTCGTCATCCGATCCCTATAACAGCGACCATCCCGATGCTTCGCAGCTCACCTTGCGCACTCGCATTTATGCGCAAGCCGCGGGCTATCCGGCCGAGGGGAAGAAGCTGGGAGCGCCGCCAGTCTTTATGTTCGAGCCGCACCAGCCGGAACAGTGCCAGTTCAAGCCGGAAGTTTTGCTCGACATCACGCCTGTGTTCGATCGCAAGCGCAAGGCAATGGAGTCGATGGAGGCACAAGAGCACCTGTGGGAATACTATACGGATCTGGCCCGGAGACGCGGCACGCAGGCGGTCCGGAACTCCGGAAAGAAGGAGATCCAATACGCGGAAGCCTACCAGCGAGTGTATCCACAGGTTACGGACCAGTTGGCATGAAGCCCGTAATCATCCGTCGCGTTCCGGGAGTGGATGTGGAAATTGTCCGGCTGCTTGGCGAGTTAGGTGTAGCAACGGTGCACGAAGCCCAAGACCGAACGGGTCTGATGAAGCCTTCCATGCGCCCGATCTATTGTTCTGCAAGATTGTCGGGACCGGCGGTGACCGTGTCTTGTCATCCCGGCGATAACCTGATGATCCATGCTGCGATCGAGATATGCCAGCCGGGTGACGTTCTGGTGGTCGCTCCGGTGTCTGAATCGAGCGACGGCATGTTTGGCGAGTTGCTCGCGACGTCCTGCCAAGCCCACGGCATCGCGGGTTTGGTGATCGACGCGGGCGTCCGCGATGTTACCGATCTGACCGCGATGGAATTTCCGGTATGGGCCAAGGCGATTTCGGCGCAAGGGACCGTGAAGGCAAGCCCCGGCTCCGTGAATGTGGACATCGTCTGCGCGGGAGCGATCGTCCGCGCCGGCGACGTGGTAATTGCCGATATGGACGGCGTCGTTGTAGTGCCAAGAGTGGCGGCGGCAGAAGTCGCGCAGCTAGGGAAACAGCGCCGCGAGAAGGAAGAGCGCAGCCGCGAGCGTCTCCGCTCTGGGGAACTCGGAGTCGATATGTACGGCCTGCGTGCCAAACTCGCGGAGCTGGGGGTAGAGTATCGCGACGAAGCGTAGGGTGAAAAAGGCCCCGATATACTCACGACATGAGTAAACGGCTTCAAGTGTTGCTTGCTGATCACGAGATGTCGGACATTGACCGCTTGGCCCGGCGCGAGCGGCTGACGGTTGGCGAGTGGGTCCGTCGAGCGCTTCGCGACGCGCGGGCGAGTCTTGTCTCATACAAGATGAGCCTGGAGCGGGAGCGAGTTTCTCATACAAGATGAGCCTGGAGGGGCGGTTCGGCATGCTGGGAGTTGATCGTCAGCATGCAAGCAGCAGAAGCTTTGAGCCT
>JBPCOQ010000180.1:0-68842 GCA_051000095.1 Bryobacteraceae bacterium
TTGATCATCAGCATGGACGATTCACAAACCGTGAGCCTGGAGCAGATCCGGGCATTTCTGGCCGGCAGCGGCGAAGTACGCTTCGACGGGCAGCTGCGGGAAGAAGTTTACCGCTGGGTGGAACAAACTCTGGTGCGCCATCAGTATGCGAGCCTGAAGAAACCGGACAAGGGTCTCATACGGCGCTACATCGCACGCATGGCGGGGTTGAGCCGCGCGCAAGTGACGCGGCTGATCTCCGGATATCGCCTCACCGGGCGCGTGCAAGCGGCGACCTATCAACGCGCCAGGTTCGCCACCCGGTACAGCGCAGCCGATATCGAGTTGTTGGCCTATGTAGACAAAGCGCACGGGAACTTGAGCGGACCTGCGACGCGGCGCATCCTGGAGCGCGAATTCGACGTTTACGGCCAAGCGGCCTACCAAGGGCTCGCGGCGATTTCGGTGGCGCATTTGTACCGGCTGCGCAACGGCCCAGCCTATCGCAAACGCAACGCCAGCTATCAGCCCACGCGGCCCACGCCGATCCCGATCGGCGAACGGCGGAAACCCCAGCCGCGCGGCGTACCCGGATATTTGCGCATCGACACGGTGCATCAGGGCGATCAGGATGGCCGCAAAGGGTTGTATCACATCAATGCCGTCGACGAAGTGACGCAATGGGAGATCGTGGCTGCCACGCCGCAGATCTCCGAACTGTGGCTATTGCCCGTTTTGGAGGCGATGCTCGCACAATTCCCCTTCGTGATTCACAACTTCCATTCCGACAACGGCAGCGAGTTCATCAACTACAACGTCTCCCATTTGCTGGACAAACTGCTGATCGAACAAACCAAGTCGCGAGCGCATCATTGCGGCGACAACGGACTGGTGGAATCCAAGAATGGGGCCGTCGTTCGCAAGCACATCGGCTACGGCCACATCGATGCCAAACACGCCGAAGCGGTAGACGAATTTCACCGGCTGCATCTCAATTCCTACGTCAACTTTCATCGTCCTTGCGCAGTGCCCAGGGTGCTCACCGCGGCCAACGGCAAGCGCCGGCGCGTCTATTTGCGCTGGGCCACGCCGTTCGAGTTATTCCGCGAGGCGCCGCAGTGCGGCAGTTGGCTACGGCCAGGAGTCACGTTGGCGGAATTAGACCGCTTCGCCGAAAGCCAAACCGATACGGAAGCCGCGCTGGAGATGCAGCGCGCCAAACGCAAACTGTTCGAGAGCATTCAGCGGACACGGACTGCGTGAGAAGAGAGCAAAACCTTATGGAATAGCCGACCATGTCCGCAGGGTGAGCGCAAAGTTGAAGGAGGCTTCGGTTCAATCAATGCGAGAGCAGGGCGCCCCGGTGATCTTCCTGCGTTCGGCCTCGGCGGATAAGGAGGCTGTGGCCCGCAAAATCGCCGGCCTGCCCCACTCTACGTCGCACCACGGGAGGGTTTTCGAGAGTGTGTTGCACTGAAAAGATGATCCCTGATGCCGATGTCGTAATCGCAGGCGGTGGACCGGGCGGCCTGGCGACCGCGGCAGCGGCGGCGAGCAAGGGCGTAACCGTGGCCGTGTTCGAGCGTAACAGCGAAATCGGCTCGCCCACACGCACCTCCGGCGGCAGTTTCATTCAGGACATGGTGGCCTTCGGCATTCCGCCGCATCTCTATCACCCGGTTCATACCTGCCGCTTTCTCTCGCCCAACCGCGCGGCTGAGTTTTCACATGCAAGCCCGGTGGCCTGCGTGATCGATGTGCGCGGAGTGTATCAACATCTGGCGGAGCGAGCGGTGGCGGCGGGCGCGAGAATATTTCCGGCAACCACCGTCACCGGCCCGGTGCTGGAGGGTAGCCACGTAACAGGCGCCCGCGTTCGATCGCCGCGTGGCTTCGAAACAACCGTCTCCTGCCGCGTGTTGATCGATGCTTCTGGCTACCGGGCTGATCTGTTGAAGCAGGCCGGTGTAATGAACGGACACCAGCGCTTCGGAGTTGGCGCGGAGTACGATCTCTATGCGCCGTATTTTAATCAAGACGAAGTGGTGCTGATGGTTGGAAGCGCGGTCGCGCCGTGCGGCTACGGTTGGGCATTCCCGTGGGGAAAAAACCGCGTCCGGCTCGGTGTCGGGGTGATCCATGCGGATTCAAACGCAAATCCGGAGGAGTATCTGAACCGCTTGCTCGAGAGCGGCCCGGCGTTCGGCATGAATCTACAAGGCGCGCAGCCGATCGAATATCACACAGGTCTGATTCCTTCGGACGGCATGTGCGAGAAATTCGTGGGCGATGGAATTATAGGCGTGGGCGACTCCGCGGGGCAGCCCTCCGCATTACTCGGTGAGGGAATCCGTTGGGCGATCCATGCCGGCCAGATGGCAGGTGAAATTACGGCCGAGGCAATCCATGCGAGGGACTGTTCCCAAAAATTTCTGAACCGTTACGAAAAGCGATGGCGCGCCCGTTTTGGAGCCAACCTCCGCCTCGCGCATAAGATCAATAAGCGAATCGCGGGATGGAGCGACGCCCAATGGGACCGCGGGACCGAGTTGCTGAAATTATTAACACCGGATCAGTTCGCGAAAGCGCTGAGGACCGAACTCCTAGGGCTAGTAGCACAGGCATTCTTGCCTGTGTGGTTCTTAAAAAAGTAATCCAATTGCACTAACCAAAGCCGCGCCAAGAGCCCATGCCGCGAGCAGTCGGTGATCAATCAGCACGCCGGCAAGAAACGGCGCAACGATCGAGGAAATCGACATCAGCGATTGATTCAAGCCCAGCACCGCGCCTTGCTCCGAGCGGCTGGCCTTCTGCGTAATCAGGCTGGTGAGCGCCGGACGGAGCGCGCCCGTACCAATCGACGCGATCGCGCTGACCACCAACAGCATGGGGATGCTGTAAGTAAACGCTAGCATTGCAAAACCAACAGTAGCTGAGAAGAAACCGGCCCAGGTGACCCTGGTTTCGCCGAATCTCTTGACTAGCCTCCCAATCAACCCGCCCTGTAGTATGATCCCGAGAAATCCCACAAAAGCATACACATAGCCGACCTGCTTGGGGCCGAATGGCTGGCCGTTCCAGGTGTAGCGCCGCTCGGCGAACAACGCGAAACCCGAAATGAACATGGAAAACGCGAACGTAAATGCGAAGAATTGCCACAGCAGCGGCCCGAGGCCCGGCCTCCGGAAATATTCGAGGTAAGCGCGCCAATCGAGCAGCGTCAATCGCCTTTGAGCCTTGCCGTCCTCTTGAGACGGAGCGCTGTTGGGCAGAAGAAAGTAAGTGGCCAGAATACTGGTGGCCGAAAGCCCCGCCGCGGCGAAGATAGGCAGTTGATAGCTGAATTGAGAAAGGAACCCGGATACTCCGGGACCGACCAGAAAACCCATTCCAAACGCGATTCCAATGATCCCGAATGACTTCGCCCGGTCCTCAGGCTTTGTAACATCGGATATGTAAGCTTGGGCCAGCGAGAGATTTCCCGCGGTAAGTCCGTCGATGATGCGGGATAGGAAGACCACCCACAACGAACCCGCATACGCGAGGATGACGAACCCGATGAAGGTGCCGGCCTGGCTGACCAGCAGGAGGGGGCGCCGGCCGGTGGTATCGGACAGGCGGCCCAGCATCGGCCCGGCAATCAGTTGGCACAGGGCGTAAGTGGAGACCAGCAGCCCGACAACGGTGGGGCTGGCGCCCAGTTTTTCCGCGTAGAAAGGAAGCAACGGAAGAATGATCGTGAGACCGAGTACGTCGACGGATACGATCAGGAAAATCGGAAGAAGCGGGGAGCGGCGCAACGGAAGTACGATGGTAACAGATTGGCAGACCAACTCTATCTCTCGTTGTGGCTGAACGGGTTCACCGGGCACAACATGCTGCGGCATTATGAGAAACTGCTCAAGCTGTTCCCGTTTTCGGTGCTTGCGCAAAGCCCATCCTCGCTGAAAATCATCGCCTTGGAATATAGCGAGCCGCCTCTCTTCGAGCGCGCTTTTCCGCCGCCCGTCGTGGCGGACACGGTGCTTGACGCCGCCCGAGAGTTCGCGAGCGCGGATTCGTGCTATCGCTTCGAGACTTGGTGGGACCTTTGGCAATACGAGGAAGACTGGCAGGTGCTTCCGGCGCGAGTGGCTCTGTGTTGCTTCGGACCGGGCTTCGAGAAGGACCTGGGCGACAATCTGCGCATCGAGTTCGGCATCGATTCACACTTTCTTCCGCAACCCGATCTACCGGATAACTTCCGGATGACTCAGTCGAACATCAAGAGCTTGTTGACTCTGGTACACGATGTTGACAATGCGTTAAGCGTCGCCAGGCGGCAGTTATGGACCGAGTCCGGCGAAAACTTCGCCGGGAAACTGCAGGCGGAGCTCAGCGCCTGAGGAGCCGAGGCGTCATGACGAGCCCGGCCACTGCGCAAATGGCGGACGCGAGCAGACAAAATCGCTCCAGACCTTCCGTGGTTAACCGGCCAGCCACGGCCGTGCGCCATTCCGGTGGCAGATAGCGAAATCCAAACGCCAACAGAAGTAATAGGACTAAGAAGCCGATGCGCAAAGCGTTCTTTGCCCCGCTCGGGCCGAAGCGTCTCGCCAGGAGTGCCGTGCCCGAGATCACCGCCACCGACGCCATCAATCCCAGCCATGCGGCGGAGAGAAGAAGCGCCTTAGGGGGCATCCGCATACTACCGTTCCGGTGAGTAACGTTTACCGTTACGATGCTCGAAAGCAGTATCAGCATGGAAGTGCCCCATCCATACGCCAGGATCATGCCAATTCTCGCGAGTACGTCCGCGCGCGATTGAGGCGCCAACTCTGCCGAAGCCGGCACGACGAACGGCAGCGAAATGCAGGCATAGACGACGATGATGACCGGGTCGATGAAATCCAGCCCTTTGTATCGCGGCACCAAGACGCCGAACACCACAACGACGGCCAGGATGATGAGAGCCTGCTTGGCCATCGCTAGTGCAGCGGGGCGCCCCACTCGACGTCTTTGCGGAGTTTCGCTTTCAAGATCTTCCCACCGGGATTGCGCGGCAGGGGATCGCTCCGCATCACGAGATACTGCGGCACCTTGAAGTCGGCGATGCGCTCGCGGACGAATGAGCAGATCTCGGAAGGCTCCGCTTCCACACCAGGCTTGAGCACAATCACGGCGCCCACCTTTTCGCCCATCATCGTATCGGGTACTCCCAGCACCGCGGTTTCAAAAACGGCCGGGTGCGCGCAGAGCGCATTCTCCACTTCAACGCAGTACACGTTCTCGCCGCCTCGATTCACCATGTCCTTTTTACGGTCGACGATCTGCACAAAGCCATCGGCGTCGATGCGGGCCAGATCGCCCGTGTGCAACCATCCCTTAGTGAAGGTTTGCGCCGTGGCTTCGGGCTTATTCCAGTAGCCGGGCACCACGTTGGGCGCTCGCACCAGCAATTCGCCCACGCCGCTGGTCCGGTCCACTTCGCACATATCCAAATCGACTACCGGCGCAGCGAAGCCGACCGAGTCCGGCCGGATGTGAGCGAATTCGTGGGGCAGAAAAGTTGCCACCGACGACGTTTCGGTCAGCCCGAAACCGTTTCCCGCGCGGGCATTGGGGAACGCCTGCGTAATTCGACGGACCACATCGGGCGGCGTGGGAGCGCCACCGTACATGACCCAACGCACCCGCGTCATATCAAAGTCGCCGAAGTTCGGTTGATTCATGGCGTGCCAATAGATCGCAGGAACAGAGGCCATCGAATCAATGCGCTCCTCCGGAATGGCGCGCAGGAAAACCTGAACATCGAAGGCAGGCATGATCACCGTCGTACCGCCGCCGTAGCAGGACGGCAGCAGTTGGCTGTTGCAGCCGGTGACGTGGAAGAGTGGAACCGATACGAGTGACCGAATGGCTTCATTGCGAGGCAAGGGCGCGACCCGGAAGCACGTTTCAATATTGGAGAGAAAGCACTCGTGGGTGGTCATGGCGCCCTTGGGGAATCCCGTGGTGCCGCTGGTGTAGAAGATGGCCGCGAGGTCGGGCTTGGTGAGATGTTCAACCGAGAATGGCTCGCCATCCGGCAGCGGCTGTCCGCTTAGAAATGTATACGCGGAGCCGGAGTCCGTGACGACGTACTCCACTTCGGCTTCGCTGAATCGTGTGTTTACCGGCACGGCTACGGCGCCCGCCATCAATGTTCCGAAGAAGGCCAAGCACCAATTGAGGCCATTGGACAATCGGATCGCAACGCGGTCGCCCGGGCGAATCCCGCGATTACGTAAGCCGCCGGCGACGCGTGACGAGCGGTCCCACAACTCCCGGTACGTAATGCGTTCGCCGCCAATCTCGACGATCGCTTCGGCATTCGGAGCGCGATCCACAGTGTTCCGCAGCATCTCGATCAGTGAATTTGGCAAGTCATCATAGCGCGCGATCTGGTCTGCGCCACGCGTGATTCCTGTCTGGTCGAAAGGCCGGATCATGTCAGGGCCGCGAACGGTATTCACCCGTTCATAGTAGCCGATATCACCGCTTGGAATTGATGAACGTCACCATCGCGCCGGTGAATGCTTTGACGAATGTTCGGCCGTTATTTAACAGGTTGTCGCTCGTCATGTAATCCTGCACAATATCCGGATGAACCCCGGCATTCTCGATATATCTTGAGGTGGGAAACCCGTCCATTGTGAACTGGTTTGGCCGGCTCATGAGAGATTCTGTTACGAATCCAGCGCCTTCGGAGTACGTCGTGGTTTGATATTGGTTAACATTGCCGCCCGCGCCCATCGTCCGATGTCCAAAGAGCAGGGCGCGCTGGTTGTCTTGCATGACCGCGGCAAACAAGTCAGCCGCCGATGCTGTGAATTCGTCGGTGAGCAGCATGATTGGCTTGGTGTAAGCGCCCTTTGCCGGACTCAAATCCAGGGTAGGGCCGCAGACCGGCAGGGGAGCGGTCCGCCCACTCGGCTGATGGAAGGCTTGCTCCACCGCCAGGAGATTGTTCTGCAATTGCTGGATCACTGCGCCTTCAGCGCCGGTGGCCATCGCGTCCTCAACAGCCAGCAGAAAATCGGAAACCCAACTTCGAGTTGCTCGAATCTCTAGTCCAACACTGCGGAAAGGAGCCGGGTTGACACGTGTCAGCAGGTCTTCGGCGAAGCACCCATCTCCACCAGGGTTCCGCGTGATGTCAAGAATCAGCCCGTCCGTGTTCTTCTGGAAAAACGCGATCTCGTTCTGGAAATCCGCGGATTCGAATTCACCGCCATCGAAGCTCGGAATTCGGATATATCCGAGAAGCAGACCTTGCGAGGGAAATGTCCCGGAATAAAAAAAATCGAACGGATTCAGGCCGAGCCGTGTCTGAAAGTTCTGTGGCAAATCGAATACCGGCGCCGTGTCGCCGAACCCGCGCAAAAATCGCTTCCTGGCAACCCGCATGTTGCGCATTCTCGCGAGTGGCCGCGGCGGGTAACCGGTAGTCCCGGAGAATGCCGGCGCTGAACTGCTGGACGGCGAGATCACCGGCCCTACGACAGTGATCGGCAGACCAGTCTTCTTCCACGGAATTGAGAACATCTGGAGCTCGCCGCTCTGGCGTTGAATCGCAACGGAAGCCGAATCGCCGATCATATGGGCGTGCGGCATGACCGTCTGCGAGCGGTAGGTTAGAGAATCGGCCGCCACGCGCGCCGTGCTGAGCGGGTTTCCGGCGATCGCGTAATTGCGGAACGCGCTGATCAGGTCCTGCGCTCCTACGCCATCGATCGATACAACCTCATCTCCCACCTGAAACGGATAGTCTGTCTCATGGAGCCGCTTCCGGTCAATGGTATCGATCAGCACCCTTCCGTCATAGATATCGGCCATGAAGCCGAGCGAAGCCTCGAAGCCGGATGGAAGCAGGAATAGATCATGTGCATCATCCAATGAGGCCACGTAAGCTACGCATATCTCATAGAAGTCCAGATCGTCAGTGGTTGCCGCAACCTTCTCGAGCCAACTGCCAATCCGCAGCAGATCGATTCCGAGGGCCTCGCGCTTCCACTGCACGGGGCCATAGTTGATTGCGTAAACCGCCGCCAAATCCCGAAAGTCCGCGGCCTTTTGCTCCGGAGTCATTTGGCCGAGACACAAGGCCGTGCAAGCCCACAGCAGCCAACTCACCCTGAAAAATTTCATTACCGGTAGTCCAAACTCACTTACCCTATCGGACAAAGTTTCGGCTCAGAATAGGGAGTAGGCTGGCGTGAGGCGGTATAATCAAGAGCGATGACAAACGAACCAAAGTGGCGGCCTGTAGCTTTGTCTTTAACAGTTCTCGGGGCGATCGCCCGGCTGGTTCCGCATCCACCCAACTTTGCGCCGGTGGGCGCGGCCAGCGTGTTCGCGGGTGCGCGGCTGCCGGTGTGGCAAGCCTACCTGATTCCGCTGGCGCTGATGGTGATCACCGATCCGATCCTGGCGTTAGTGTACGGAGTCGCGCCGTTTACGATCTACCAGGTATTTATCTATGCCAGTTTCCTGATTAGTGTCTGGATCGGCCGGCGGGTGCGCAATACCGGGAGCGCCTGGAAAATCGGCTCCGCGGTGCTGCTATCGAGCGCGCAGTTTTTCCTGATCTCGAACCTGGGGAGTTGGATCAAAGACTATCCACACACGCTGGCCGGCTTAGGTTCCTGCTACGTGGCGGCCATTCCGTTCTTTGAGCGCACCCTGGTGAGCGATGTGTTTTTCAGTGCGGCTCTGTTCGGGCTGTACGCGTTGCTGACCCGGACGGTTGCATCAAGCGAGCGCCTGCCGGCGACGGCTTAACTTAACTAGCGTTGTGTAACTCAACGCGAGCGAAACCCCGCCTCTTCCTTCACCGCTTCCATCCAGTTATACACGATCGGGCAGTACGTCGCGCGATCCACCAACTGCCACATGCGGCTCTCGATAGAACCTTGCCCGCGCACCACATGCGGAAAGTTCTCGCAGGTGGCGGGACGGGCTTCATAGATGGTGCATTCGGTGCCGCTCAGAAAAACGCAGCCTGCCGGCGTGCGCTTCAGGATCAGCCCTTCCTCTTCGCTCTGCATTGTGTATTCGCGCAAAAACTGCTGGCGGCCGATGCGCAGGAATTTTGCCAATTTGTCGGTATCGCGTTCGGACAGTTGGGTGGTCGCAACCCGGCAGCAGTTCGCGCAAGTTGTGCAGTCGATGGCATCCTCGATTTCTTCGGCGATCTGGCGGAATTTGCGCTCGACGAAGTTGTGGGATTTCAGGTGTTTCCGGAAGCGGAGGTTTTCGTTGCGCTTCTTTTCGCCCAAGCGCTCAATTTGGATTAGGTCCGTTAGCAAGGGGACAAGCTAAAGCATATCCCACAGCCTGGCTTTCACCTCCGGCCACTCTGAGTCGGTAACGCTATACCAGGCCGAATTCCGGATGCGTCCGCCATAGCAGATCATGTGATTGCGGAAGATTCCTTCCTCCTTCGCTCCCAGCCTCTTGATCGCATTCCGCGATTTTTCGTTCAGTGAATCCGTCTTCAACTCGACCCGGATGCAGCCCAGCGTGTCAAAAGCGTGCTGAAGCATCAGGTACTTGGCCTCGGTGTTCACAACTGTGCGCTGCCATGGTTTGCCGATCCAGGTGGACCCATCTCGATTCTCCGGTTCGGTTTGTCGAGGTTCATGAACCTGCGGGATTCGAGGCGGGAAAGGCCCTGACCCGCACCATCCAGCGCGATTCGCGCAACGGCCAGGAGCAGCTCGTCGCTAGGCAACACTTCGACCTCGATGCTTATCGTACGTTTTTCCAGAAGGGCAAACCTCTGGTGACCTTCCATGGTAGCTAAACCGCGCGCTTGCCGTTCCGTCAGGAACCGTTTACGAAAGCAGACGTGAACGGCGGTGAGATGTTCCTGACCACAAGGCCGCGTCACTGGACGCTCGTGGAGCTCGTCTTCCTCCTCCGCGACGGAGCCGGCATCAACGTGCAATACAAGCGCGGGTCGCTTCCACCCGGTTTTGAGTTTGTCGATCACCAGGTAACGATCGGCTTCAACCTTCTGGTCAGGCACAGCGGCTGAGAAGACGCGCGGCTGAACCGCCCAGGGCGTCACGTTTGTAGAAACGGATTGTGCGCGCGCTCGCGGCCTATCGTGGTGTTCGCGCCGTGTCCCGGCACCACCAACGCATCGTCGGGGAGGGTCAGAAGCTTAGCGTGAATCGAGCGCAGGATTTGACGCCCGTCGCCGCCGGGCAGGTCCGTGCGTCCGATGCTATCGCGAAACAGCGTGTCGCCCGCTACCAGCTTGTTTTCCGCCGGAATCCACAGGCTGATGCTTCCCTGTGTGTGCCCAGGCGTGTCTAGAACGTGGAAGTCCGCGGCGCCTAGCGTCAGCCGATCGCCGTCACGCACATTGGTATCGATCCCGGTTGTGGATGGAGCGGGCATTCCGAGCCAGCTCGCCTGGGTGTCCAGATGATCGTACAGCACCTGGTCATTCGCGTTCATGTGCACCGGAGCCCCGGTCGCCTGCTTGAGTTTGGCCGCGCCGCCGATGTGGTCAATGTGCGCATGGGTGATCACAATCGCTTTCACCTTCAACGCATGCCTGGCCAAAATTACCAGGATCTGATCAATATTGTCGCCCGGGTCGATAACGATTGCCTCTTTGGTCCGCTCGTCGCCGAAGATGGAACAGTTGCACTGCAGCAGGCCAACGGGAATTATCTCGTGAATCATAATCGCGCCTGTATACTCAGAACTATGGATGCAAATCTCACCGCGGTGTTTGGCGTCTTCATGCGATGGTTGCACATTCTATCGGCAGTCACCATCCTCGGTGGGTTCCTCTACGCCCGGTATGTCGTGGCCCCGGCACTCGCTTCTTTTCCAGCGGGTGATGCCGCAAGCCTGTCCAATCGCGCCGTCGCGCAATTCCGCCCCATCCTCTACACGGCAATTGTAACGATCCTGCTCACCGGCCTGTACAACTATCTGAGTAAGGCGAGTTATCCGCCGCATTATCACATGGTGATCGGGATCAAGTTCCTGTTCGTGTTGCATATCTTCGCGACCTCGGTCCTATACACGATCCCGAATGCCAACGCGGGCAACCGGCTGCGGCGGCTGAACTGGCTCGTGATCTCGGGCATCATCGTCGTATTGATTTCAGCGGATCTCCGCTGGATGACACTCAACGCACTGCCGCGATGAGCGTTCACACTACCGCGGCCTGGCTGGATCTTTCCGATCGAGGCAAAATCAAAGTCACCGGTGAGGATCGCGCGCGCCTGCTGCACGCGATGACCTCCAATCATATCCAGCAGCTCATTCCGGGAGCTGGCTGCTACGCTTATTTCCTGAGCGCGCAGGGCCGCATTCTCGCCGATGCCAACGTCCTGTGCCGCCCGGATCACTTTCTGCTCGACACCGAGCCGGAAACGCGCGAGAAGCTCTATCAGCACCTCGACAAGTTCATCATCGCGGACGATGTCACGCTGGAAGATGCTACTGCGGCCACGCTAACGATTGCCCTCGAAGGACCCGCCGCGGCCGACGTGCTGCGCGCTCTCGGCGCGCCCGTTCCGGAAGCGCTGTATGCTAACGCCGAGTGGCAGTCGCGCTTGGTGGCTCGGCTCAGCTACACTGGCGGACCCGGCTTCTTCGTGTTCGCCCCAACTGCCGATAAAGCGGTCCTGGTCCGCGAGTTGGAATCGTCCGGCGCGTCTCCGGGCGAACTGTGCGATTTTGAGATCGCTCGTCTCGAAAACGGGAAGCCACGCTACGGCCAGGACCTCAGCGAACGCTATCTGGCGCAGGAAGCCAACCAGCCCTACGCGCTGAACTTCAACAAAGGCTGCTATCTGGGGCAGGAGATCGTGGAACGCGTGCGTTCGCGCGGACAGGTCCATCGCGTGCTAGTGCCGATTACGCTCGATTCAGTGGAGCCTCCCGCGCCGGGCACGAAGCTCCAGGTCGAGGGAAAGGATGCCGCCGAAGTGACCTCAGCCCGGTTTTCGCCCAGGTTGAACAAAACCGCCGCGCTTGCGTATGTGCGCGTGGAACACTCCAAGCCGGGAACGGAGCTGCGGCTTGGCGATACTTTCGTACAGGTGCGTGAACGATGGACTTTGGATACGCAATCCGCTCTTTAAGAAAGAATCCCGGATTCACCATACTTGCGATCGCGGTACTGGCGCTGGGCATTGGGGCCAACACCGCAATTTTCAGCGTGGTGAACGCGGTGCTGCTGAAGCCGCTCGCCTACCAGCAGCCGGATCGATTGATGTTGGTGTTTACGCTTTGGAAGCAGTCCGGGAACCGGGGATCGGTCTCCGCGCCCGACTTTCACGACTGGCACGATCAGAACAGCGTGTTTGAGTCGATGGCCTATTATGACTACATCGCAGACCGGACGCCGGTCACCGCGGGTACGGAGCCGGAGCTCGTGGTTGCCGCAGAAGTGACGCCGGAGTTCTTCGGCACGATGCGCGTGCAACCCGTGGCCGGCCGGTTGTTTCTGCCGCAAGAGATGCAAAAGGGCGGCAGCCCGGCAGTGGTGATCGGCTCGTCTTTTGCGCGGCGGCATTTCGGCAGTCCTGCCGCGGCGCTCGGACGCCACATCAAAATGGCCGGCTTCAACTTCAACGTAGCGGGTGTGCTTCCGCCAGGTTTTCAGTTCCCGCCGGAATGCGATCTATGGTCGCCCGCCAACACCTTGTTTCCGGAGACTACCTCCCGTACCGCGCACAATTACCGGGTGGTCGCGCGGCTCAAGCCCGGAGTCACGGTCGATCGGGCCCAGGCTCAAATGACCACCATCGGACAGAGGCTCGCAAACCAGTATCCCGAGAATTCGAGTAAAGGGGTCGCGGTCGTGCCCATGCAGGAGCAGATGGTGCGGAATATCCGCCCAACTCTGTATCTATTGCTGGCGGCGGTCGGAGTGCTACTTTTGATTGCATGCGCGAATGTCGCGAATCTCTTGCTCGCCAAGGCTACGTCACGCACCCGGGAAATCGCGATCCGCGCGGCTGTAGGAGCAACGCGGGGACGGATTGTCCGCCAGCTTGTTACAGAAAGCGCGGTGCTTGGGGTCATCTCGGGTTGCGTCAGTTTATTGATCGCGGCCTGGGGCGTACACGCGTTGATCGCTCTCGCTCCCGCCGGGATCCCCCGATTGCAGGAGACGGGCGTGGATGGCCGTGTGCTTTTGTTCACTCTCGGGCTTTCGCTGGTAACGAGTCTGATTTTCGGCCTCGCTCCAGCTCTCCAAACTTCCAAGGCCGATTTGAACAGCGCTCTCAAACAGGGCAGCAACCGCACCGTGGACGCGGGTGGCGCAAACCGGACGCGATCCATTCTTGTAATTGCTGAAATCGCACTGTCGATGATGCTGTTGAGCGGCGCTGCACTGCTGATCAAAAGCTTCATTGCGCTCAACAATACCGACGCTGGTTATCGGACGGAGAATCTCCTGGTGATGGATACTTTCGCGCCCGGCGGTGGTTTGGCCGAGAACCAGCGCGCGGTTCGATTCTACGATCGCCTATTGAGTGAGGCCGCGAATGTTCCCGGAGTACAAACCGTGGGCGCAACCGGCAGCCTGCCGGGCAGCGTGCAAAGTAACGGTCTGTACCTCATTGAAGGGCGTCCGAAGCCCGCGCCCGGAGATTTCGTCAGCCAGCAGGCCATATTCGCCGTGGTGAGCCCGCATTATTTTGACGCGCTGGGCATTCCTCTCCGGCGCGGACGGGATTTCGAAGGGCGGGATCGGGAGGGCGGCCCGATGACGTGCATTATCAATGACGCGCTGGCCCGAGTTTCCTTTCCGAACGAAGATCCGATCGGACGGCGGATACAGATCGGGTACGACACTTCCGAATACATGGCCGTCGTAGGAGTGGTTGGCGATTTCCGGCAAACTGGATTGGACCGGGCGCCCGGCCCGGAAATCTTCATGCCCTACGGGCAACATTCGCGCGGCGGCGCCCACATGTCTGTGGTCGGCAGGACGCAATCCGATCCTAGCGGCATCGTTACTAGCTGGCGCAAGCTGGTGCGCTCACTCGATCCCAACGTACCCGTCAAATTCACGACCATGCGTCAGACCGTGGCGGAGTCGATTGCGCCGCCGCGTTTCCGGACACTGCTGCTCGGCACGCTAGCCGGGCTGGCGGTGGTGCTGGCGATGATCGGGCTTTATGGAGTGATGGCGTACATGGTGGGCCAGCGCTCCGCCGAGATCGGACTCCGCATGGCCCTGGGCGCGGCTCGCGGAGATGTCCTCCGGCTGGTGATGCGTCAGGGCCTGATATTGACAGGAATCGGGCTGGTTCTCGGCATGGCCGGCTCCCTGGCCGCGACAAAGCTGCTGGCCAACCTGCTCTACGGTGTGACCACCACGGATCCGCTGGCGTACGCAGGCGGGGCAACACTGCTGGCGCTCGTGGCGATGGTCGCGGTTTTCATCCCAGCGCACAGGGCAACGCGAGTAGATCCTTTAACAGCACTTCGGCAGGAGTAAAATCGTGGTCGCCCAAGACGTGGCACATGCTTTCGCTTGATTCGAGTGGCGTAGGCCTTCAGCCTGCGCTTCAGAAGGCGGGCTGAAGCCCACCCCACTCACAGGTTTCCGATACTTGTGACGGCACCGCCGCTCCCGCTGAAGCATGCACCACACGTGATAGACTGGCGGCACAGTGACCCCTTCCGACTCTCTTACTACAGTCTGCAGCCAGTGTGGTGTTGCTTATCCCGCGCAGGATCTGGCCCGCTTTGGCCCGAATCTGGTGTGTGCGAATTGCAAGCCGGCCTTTGCGCAGAGATTGCGCGAAGGCGCGGCGCCGGGCACCGGGATGCGGTACGCCGGGTTCTGGATCCGCGTTGTCGCGGTGCTGCTGGATGCGATCGCGTTGTTTCTCGTGAATTCGATATTCACGTTCGCAATATTTGGATCGGTGGTTTCGACCCGGCTGGATTTCGCGAGACTGGGACTCAGCTATCTGATCAGCCTGGCTTTGGGCTTCAGCTATTACGTTTTCTTCTGGTCGCGTTTCGGCGCTACGCCGGGCAAGATGGCTCTGAAGCTAAAGGTCGTGACGGCGCAAGGCGGGCCCATCTCCGTGGGGCGTGCCGTGGGCCGATACTTCGCTTATCTTCTGAGTGGATTCACACTCGGCATTGGCTACATCATCGCTGCCTTCGATAGTGAGAAGCGCGCGCTGCACGACCATATCTGCAACACGCGAGTGATTCATATTTCCGGTTAGGCGATGTACGTCCATTGCTCGGGTTGCGGTCTGGCGCTGTCCGATGTGCTTTTGGAGCGGCACGCGGCAGCGCCGTGCCTGGCATGCGGCGCTGAGACTTTGGTCAGCGTCTTTCCAGCGGCGCTCAACATGCCAATCAATCCGGCGCAGGATCGTTTAACAACCCCAGGCGCGATCTCCGAAGGAACTGCCTCCTGCTTCTACCATGAGCAAAGAGCCGCGGTTATACCGTGTGCGGGGTGCGGGCGCTTTCTGTGTTCGTTGTGCGAAGTGGAGCTGGCGGGCCAACACTGGTGTCCGGAGTGCCTGATGTCCGGACGCAAGGCCAGCACCGAGCGGCTGGAGCCGGAACGGACGCTATACGACTCCATCGCCTTAGCTCTGGTGACGTGGCCGTTGCTGATCTTTTACTTTACTCTTATCACCGCGCCGGCAGCCCTGGTTCTGTCCATCAAGTATTGGAGCAAGCCTACCAGCCTGGTGCGCCGGTCGAAGTGGAGGCTGTGGGTGGCGGCGGCCGTGGCGGTGCTGCAGTTGATCGGGTGGGTCGCATTGATCGCGTTCTTTCTCGTGAAAGTCAGGCCTGTGCTTCAACAACGGCCGCCGGTGGTGATCACAACGCCGTGACGCCCACCTATCGCAAAGCCGGTCCGATTCGTCGCGGACACCTTCGCCGCGCGAGCCTCTGGCTGGGCGACGATCACGCTCTGTTGGTTACCGGCACGCGATTTTTCGAGAAGTACCGGCGCTTTTATTACACCGACATCCAAGCAATTACAATCCGCCGGGCACGTAGATTTATTTTCCCGGTTTACTCGACCCTGGCGGCGCTAGTTTTCGGATTCCTGCTGCTGGCGGCTTGGCCGCGAAGGGTGACCAGTTTGGAATGGATCGGGGTGGCAGGTCTTGCGGCCGTTGCAATCGAGCGATACGTGGCGGCGATGTTTCGGAGTTGCTACACCCATCTCTTTACCTCCGTAAGCTCAGAGGAATTGCCGTCCCTGCACAAATTTCGATCCGCGGCGAAGGCGGTTGCATTACTCGAGCAAAAGATTCAGCAGGCGCAGGGACCGATGCCCGATGGCTGGCAAACGGCCAGTGAATTCCAAGCTGTCCGGATTCTGCCGCGCGCTTCCTCTGGCCTTCCGGCACAGACCGGAGCAGCGCCGCAGATCGGCCAGGCGCGTTGGGCCGGCTTCGCTTTCATCGGATTGATCTTATATGCCGCTTGCGATTACTTTTATCTTCTGCAGCCGCAGACCCGTTGGATGGGCGTTGCCATAAAAATCGTGTTACTGATCGAAGTCGGACTGTGCGTGTACGGTTATATTCAGCTCTACCGGCAACAAAAAAGCGGTTTTACAGGTTACCTACTGCTGGGGGCCGTCTTCTTTGCCGGAATCATAAGCTACGCTGAGAGCTTGGTGTTGAGCTTACCGCTGGTCCGGAATCCAAACGCCGCTTTGATTAAGATCCCAATGAACCACCCTGGAATGCCGTACCTGGCCGGGATCTCGATTGGCGGATCGGTCGTGCTTGGCGTGGTGGGCCTTCTCGGCTGGCTCAGAAGCCAACCTTCCGGAATCAGCCGGTCCGAGAACCTCTCCATTGTTGGCAGAACGTGACTTCATGACCCCGGCCCTGGCTCTAGCGCGCTGCTTGCATCATCCGATGCGCGAGGCCGTTTGCCGCTGTCCCGTCTGCGCGCGGTATTTTTGCCGGGAGTGCATCACTGAGCACGAAGGCCGTTTTCTGTGCAGCCGCTGTGTGGCGGAGATGCCGGAATCGCAAGCGCCGGGGCGCCGGCTGGGCCCGGCGCTGCTCACGAGTGCGATGGCCGCCGTCGGCTTCCTGCTGATGGTCGCTTTCTTTTACCTGGCCGGCGTGATCGTGGCGATCAACTTTGGCCGCTTGCGTGGATGATGATGGCCCGCGAGCGCGAAGAGACCTCTCCCATTGATGTGCTCGAGCGGGCATTCTCACTGGCCGCCAGGCAACCCACCACTGTGTTCACGCACTATTTTGGCAGCGTACCGTTCCTGATTGGGCTGCTGTGGTTCGTGGACGAGATGCGAACGTCGCGCGGCGCACTCGATCGCTGCTTGCCTGAGGCGTGCGGCGTCGCTCTGCTCTATTTATGGATGAACTATTGCCGCGCGCGGTTCAGCGGAGCCTTACGGGCGCGATTGGAGGGTAGGGCAATCCGCGACTGGAGCGCCCAAGATTCGGTCCGCTTGTTCGGCGTGCAATCCAGGTTTCAGGGGCTCAAGTTGTTTGTCATGCCAATCGCGGCGGCATCCCTGATCGCATGGCCGTGGACGACTGCGTTCTTTCGAAACGTGACGAACCTGGCCGCTGAACCCTCGTCACAGGACGTTGGCGTTTCCAGGGTGGCAAGGAACCAAGCCAACTTGTGGCAGCGCCAGAACGGATTCATCTCTGTCTTCATTGCGCTCATCTCGATGATTCTGTTTGTCAACATCGGCCTGGTCCTTTTCATCGTTCCGCAGCTTGCACGAACGTTCTCCGGAGTGGAGAACCCATTCACGCGAAGTCCCATTGGCGCGCTGAACACCTCGCTGTTGTTCGTGGATATAGGACTATGCTGGCTGTTGCTCGACCCCATTATTGAAGCGGTTTATGTGATTCGTTGCTTTGAAGGTCAGAGCCTGCGGACCGGCGCGGACCTGCTTTCGAAGCTCCGTAAAATTGCCGCGATAGGCCTGTTGCTGCTATTACCGGCGGTATTGACCGCGCAGCGGCAATCGTCTCCGAATGTGATTTCCAGCGAGGAATGGAAAAAGTCCGTGAACCGGGCTCTGCAATCCGAGCGATACGGTTGGTCTGTTCCGAAGGTGCAGCCTAACCAGGACGAGAGCGCGTTCTGGCGCGGCATGGAGACATTCGCGCAGGCGTTCGAGCGAGGAATCAAAACAGCCCGGCATTGGATCAACACCTTGATGACGTGGATTGCCAGGGGGTTGGGGTTGGATCGAGACACTACCGACAGCCCGGGTTCCGGACGAGCCGGGCCGTCCGGGCACATTGGCGCGCTGCTTTATCTATTGACAGGTCTGGTGGCCGCATCGCTGCTGGTAGTGGTCTGGCGCATGTGGCCGCGGGCGGGACCGAAACCTGGAGCAAAGGCCGGTTCGCGGCCCGGTGCTGTTGACCTTGCAAGTGAAGATCTGCTCGCCAATCAATTGCCCGAGGATCAATGGTTCGAGCTTGCGGAGCGATGCCTTTCGGGTGGCGACCTGCGCCTGGCTCTGCGTGCGCTGTTTCTGGCAAGCCTGGCGTATCTGGACGGCCGGACCTTGATTTCGATACACGCGTCAAAATCAAATCGCGAGTACCTGCATGAATTGGGGCGGAACGCGCGATCCCGTAATCTGGTGGATCATTTCTCCTCAAACCTCGCGTCCTTCGAGCGGGCCTGGTATGGAATGCACGATGTGGGTCCCGGCCAGATCGAGGCGTTCCGGGCCAACCTGTCCGGAATGAAAACCTGTGTGGAGTAAGTGGCACAGGCATTCTTGCCTGTGTTGCACTTTAGTAAGACATGCACTCTAAATGGCTGCGCGCCGCCCTGGCCCTCGGGCTTTTAGCTTTGCTGCTAATCACCGCGGCAACGATGCTCGGCAGACGTGTAGCAGAAGGATCGTCCTATCCACTGTATTCGTCATTCCGTAATGATCCGAAAGGCACCGAGTTGGCCTATGACGCGCTTTCAAGCTTACCTCAGATATCCGTGGAGCGGAATTTGCGGCCGTTGAGTTGGCTGGCAGGCAAAAGCGGCGCCACGCTGATCCTGGCTGGAGCGGCCGCCACCTCTTATTTAGCCAGCGAAGGAAACCTGGATCTACTCGAAAAACTCGCATCCCAAGGCTGGCGCATCATTGTTGGCATAGCGATGCCGCGCTGGAGTGAGCGTGTGGAGCACGTTCTCAAGGATGGGCCGCTCGAGAAGAAGTGGCACGTGCGACTGGCTCGAAATTCCAAAGAAGTCCCGGATGAGGATGAAGACGAGGCTGAGCAGGATGTGCCCACTCCGTCGCCTTTCCATATCGCGGAAGCGAAGGATTGGACCGCGCGGCGGAGCCACGGTGGGCGCCCTGTATATTTTGAACGCGCATTCAACAAGGGCACGATTGGGCTGTTATCTGAGCCAATGTTGATCGGCAATTACGGCGTAGCGAACAAGCTGGATCGGGAGTTGATGCCGTGGCTCGTCGGTCCGAATCACAGGGTCATTTTCGACGAGACGCATCTTGGGATCGCGGAAAGTGGCAGCATCGCAGGCCTGATCCGGCGCTACCATCTGCAAGGGGCGATTCCGGCGCTATTGCTGATCGAGCTACTTTTTGTGTGGCGTAATTCTGTTCCTTTTCCTCCGCCGCGGCAAACAACGAGAGGCCAGTACAATTTAGGCCGCGACTCCAGAGCGGGGCTGCAGAGTCTGCTCGCTCGCAATGTCCGTCCGGCGCAATTGCTTCCGCTGTGCGTCCAGCTCTCAAAAGCCGCCGAGTTGGACCGCATCGAAAGTATTTTGAACGCGCGCAAGCAACTTGATCCCGTTGAGACCTACGCACGAATACAGCGCGAGCTCAATCCGGGCAGAAAGGCCACATGAACACCGATCTGGAACAGTTTTCTGAAACTCTCGACCGGGTGCGCGCCGAGATTGGCAAGGTCATTATCGGACAGGATGAAGTGATACGCCAGTGCCTGATTGTGATCATTTGCGGACAGCATGCACTGGTGGAGGGTGTTCCTGGATTGGCGAAAACTCTGATCGTGCGGACCCTGTCCCGCATTATGAACTGTCCCTTTGCCCGCATTCAGTTCACTCCCGATCTGATGCCGGCGGACATTACGGGAACCAACGTTTTCGATCTCCAGCGCAACGCCTTCATGCTGGTTCCCGGTCCGTTGTTCACCACCTTTCTGCTGGCTGACGAGATCAATCGCGCGCCCGCCAAAACGCAATCGGCACTGCTCGAGGCCATGCAGGAGCGAACGGTCACCATCGATCGCGATACGCACTCGCTCTCGCCGGATTTCACCGTGTTCGCGACGCAAAACCCGCTCGAATATGAAGGCACCTATCCGCTTCCTGAGGCGCAGAAGGATCGCTTCATGCTGAAGATCAACGTGCATTGGCCGGAGCGTGATGAGGAGCGGACACTGGCCCGCCGCACGCTGGGCGCGGAGGCCCCGGAGCAAACGCTGGCGCGCGGAGAAGTCCAGGCGGTGCTCGATCCCGCGGGGCTGGCTCTGTTGCGCGAGTCCGTGAGCAAGGTGTTCGTTCGAGAAGAGTTGCTCGATTACATTGTGGACGTCATCCGCAAAACCCGCACTCATGACAACATTCTGGTGGGCGCGGGCCCGCGTGCAACGCAGTCGCTGCTGCTTGCCAGCCGGGCACTGGCCGCTACCGAGCGCCGGGATTTCGTGACGCCGGACGATGTCCGATCGATCGCGCTGCCGGTGCTGGAACATCGCATTGTGCTGAGGCCGGAGGCGGAGATCGAGGGCGTGCAGGTTGGAGAAGTGGTGAACGAGATATTGCACCAGGTGCCGGTCCCGCGATGAGAGTGGTCCCTACTCAGCGGCTCGTGCTTGCGGCGGGGATCATTCTGGTACCGCTCGGGGCGATTGCGGGAGTGATGCCGCAACTCCTTGTGGTTTGCGCTGTCGCAGCTCTTGCGTTTCTAGTTGTGGGTGTTCTCGATGCGGTATCCGGCATGCGCCGTCCAAGCACGGTCCGCGTGGACCTGCCAGATTCGCTTCGTTGGACGATGGACGAGCGCGAAGATCTGTCGTTCCAGGTGAGCGCCCCGACACGGGTTCGGGTTGCGCCGCTTTTTCCGGAATGCATCGAGCCCGATTGCGAATCGAGTGAGGCTTCCAGCCAGGTGATCATCACCTGTGTGGCGAGAGAACGGGGCGACTTTCTTATCGACCTTGTTTATGTTGAAGCTGTGTCCATTCTGGGTTTCTGGTCGGCGCGTACAGCGCGTCCGGCCAACTGCCTGATCCGGGTCTATCCAAACCTCCGGCGCGATCCGGGTTCGGCGCAGTTGCTGAAGCGCTCTCTCACCGGCGTACATATGCAGCGGCAGGTCGGGCGCGGGCGGGATTTCGAAAAGCTACGCGAGTATCAGCCCGGCGATAGTTTCGACGAGATTCACTGGAAAAGTACGGCCAAGCGCCGCCGTCCGATCGTGAAAGTTTTCCAGATCGAGCGCACGCAGGAGGTCTATGCGGTGATTGATTCGTCGCGGCTCAGCGCCCGCGATCGCGCGCTCGAAGAATCCGTTCGCGCGGCCTTGCTGCTGGGCGCCGTCACTGAGAAACAGGGGGATCTATTCGGACTAATCACATTTAGCGAGCAAGTGGATACGTTTGTCCGAGCCAGGAAAGGCAAACAGCATTTTCACAGATGCCGGGAGGCCATTTACAAGCTGCAGCCCCGGCTGGTCTCGCCGAATTTCGACGAGCTGTTCGCATTCATCCAGGTACAGTTGCGCCGCCGCGCTCTGCTGATTTTTATCACCGCGCTGGATGACGCGCTTCTGGCCGAGACGTTCGCGCAGCATGTCGAATTGATTTCGCGGCAACATGTTGTGCTGGTGAACGCCTGGCAGCCGCCGGAAGCTCGTCCGCTCTTTACCGGGGAGCTCCCGTCGAATGAGGAACAGATCTATCACCGGCTAGGCGGGCATATTGCGTGGCAGAAGGTATTGCAACTTCGCAAAGCGCTGGAGAAGCGCGGGGTGCGTCTGGCATTCCTTCAGCCCGATCAGGCGAGCGTGCAGCTTGCTACGGGATACCTGGAAGCCAAGCGGAGGCAGGTGCTGTGATTCTGGATCTGCCGCGTTTCGTGACGGCGGAGCGCCACTATTGGGACGAGCTGAAGAGGCTGCTCGATTCGATGGATGAGGATTCATCGCGCCGCCTTTCGATCGCCGAAGTAGAGCGTTTCCATTACCTGTATGAGCGCTCTTCGGCCGGGCTTGCGAAGCTTGACGAGTTTTCCGGGCCCGGCACCCGCCTGTACCTGGAAGCAATTGTGGCGCGAGCCTACGCTCTAATCCAAGACACGCCGGAACGGCACGGCCGCTGGTCATTCAAAAAGTGGATCGTCGAGACACTGCCGCAAACTTTCCGCCGCCGGATCGCTCAGTTCTGGCTGGCGCTGGCGATTACCATGATGGGCGTGTTGTTCGGCGCGGGCGCGGTCATTGGAGACCCCGAAGCAAAGGCTGTAGTCATGCCGTTTCAAGGTTTGATGGAGCGCCCGTCGGAACGGGTTTCGCGCGAAGAGCATTCCGCGAAAGACCGGCTGCAGGGCCACAAGGCAACCTTCTCGGCGTCCCTGATGACGCATAACATTCAAGTTGCCATTTTCAGTTTTGCGCTCGGGTTGACCTGGGGCATTGGTACGATTCTGCTGCTGTTCTACAACGGAGTGATTCTGGGCGCGGTGGCCGCCGACTACATCCGCGATGGGCAGCTTGTGTTCCTACTCGGCTGGTTGTTGCCGCATGGAAGCATCGAGATTCCCGCCATTCTGGTAGCCAGCCAGAGCGGGCTGGTGCTGGCCAATGCGCTGGTGGGCTGGCGGCAGGGAAACCGGCGGCGCGACCGCTTGCGCGCGATCGGGCGGGACCTGCTCACCCTGGCCTTGGGCGCTGCGCTGCTGTTGGTGTGGGCCGGTATCGTGGAAGCATTCTTATCGCAATACCATCAACCCGTGGTTCCCTACGCGCTCAAGATTGCGTTCGGGTTAGTGGAACTGGCCGGGTTAATCGCCTATCTCGGATGGACCGGGCGAAAATGAATCGACTGACGATCGTCACTCCCGAGGGCATTCGTTTCTCGCTCACTCTGGCCGGGCCGGTCACGCGCATGCTGGCTTGGCTCATCGATGGCGCCGTGATCCTGACCGCGACTTACCTCATAGGCAAGCTGATCGCGGTTGTGCGGGTGCTCTCGCCGGATTTCATGCAGGCGCTCGGCATCCTTGCCTATTTCGCGATCTCGATCGGCTACGCCATGGCATTCGAGTGGCTCTGGCACGGACAGACGCTGGGAAAACGAGTGCTGCGGCTGCAGGTGATGGACGAGCAAGCGCTGCCGCTGCACTTCGGCCAAATTGCGATCCGCAATTTGCTGCGAGTGGCGGATTGCCTGCCTGCGTTTTATTTGACCGGAGGAATCGCGGTGCTGATGAGTGGGCGGTCGCAACGGCTCGGCGACATGGCGGCGAATACAGTCGTAGTCCAGCATGTTTCGGCGCCTGAGCCAGATCCGCGGGCATTCTCCAGCGGTAAATTTAATTCACTGCTCGAGTACCCACATTTGGTGGCGCGCTTGCGGCACCGGATACGGCCCGAGCTGGTGCGCTTGGCGGTGGATGCACTGGAGCGCCGCGAAGAGTTCCTGCCCGCGGCACGATTGGATATCTTCCGGGAACTTTCAAGCGCGCTGCTGAACGTAGTGAAGTTTCCGGACGAAGCGACAGCCGATATCTCGCGTGAACAATTTGTGCGGAACGTGGTGGACGCTTTGATGCGTCGTCAGCCGGTGCGCAAAACGTGCCCCCAACCCATCGAAGCTCACGACGTATGAGTTTCCAGGGGATTCCCCGGCGAACGCAACGAGAACTATCGTCCCAAGAAACTGCCTGGATCCGGGCCAAACGAACCATCTGGAAAACGGCGTCGCGGTAAGGGCGGAGCCGGTGTCATTCCCAACCGCTCATGCCATTTGGTCCACGCCTCTACCGTAAACACACCGGCCGGCGCTTGTTCCAGTGCTCTGCGAAATTCTTCCGTTGGCACATATTGCTTCACAATTGCTGCGTCCGCCGGCGAACCGTAGACCATCAAATGCGTCAAAAAGGTGTTCGTGTCGGCTAGGGTTTTCTCCGGCGCGTCGTACCAGACCACCTTGCGAGCGACACGCAGCAACTCGGCCGGGTAGGGGGCCGTAAGGGTCATTGGTATAGCCCTTCCGGTGTCAATCCACGGAGCGGCGCGAAGGCCGGCAATCTTGCCGGGTCGACGCTCTGCGCCCAATTTGTCAGATCCCGTTGAACACTAACTGGGACTCTATCCAGGGTCCCGTCTCCGTAGAACTGTAATGCACGGACGCTCAGAGCCGGATTAAAATTCGAATCAATCGCTCGAGCCGCACCGAGCGCGGTCACAATGTCGATACCTTTTGACACCAAAGCGTGAACGTCTATGTAGTCCTTCCAACTGCCGCGCATCTGGATTACACGCATTTTCATGCCCGCCAAGTCCAGTAAGGACGCGACTTGCACAAGTGATCCGGCTGCGTGGCAAGGGTCCTCAATACGGTGCAGGTTATCTAGACCCCCGAAGAAAGCGACTCTTACCTCCCTCTTACGAATGACGAAGCCCTCGAGGTTGTCGCGCTTATGCTGTATCCACGCTTCCGGATCTGCCGCATTGAGATCGCGAAAGAATGGCAGCCGGGCCCTCAACTGGTCCGGGTCAAAGCTCGACGAAGAAAAGAAATCGAAATCTTCCGAGACCCGGTGGCCGAGTTGCAAGGCGAGCGCGGTTCCTCCGTAGAGCACAAAATTAGAGGGTACGGCATCCAGATCCGGCCACAACTCCCGCTGTGATTCGGCTAGGATGTCCAACCGCGGCTCGAACGAGGAAAGCATCGCTTATTCGCGCTCGCGCGCATCGCTCAAACGACCAGGATAGCCGAATCGCTTTCTGGTAAATTCGTGAGCGGAATTCCTTGCCGGGTTTGGCCTGCCCGCGGCACGATTGGATATCTTCCGGGAACTTTCAAGCCCGCTGCTGAATGTAGTGAAATTTCCGGACGAAGCGACGGCCGATATCTCGCGTGAACAATTTGTGAGGAACGTGGTGGACGCTTTGATGCGTCTCAGTCAGTGCGCGAAGCTTCAGGAGGAGCCGCGAGAATCGAGCGTGGATCTCCGGAATAGCTCCGAAGAGAATTGCCAGCCTGGAGACTATCGCCCCGGGCCAAACGAGCCATCTGGAAAACGGCGTCGCGGTTAAGGGCATCGTTAGACGAAAATCTCACTGAGTGGTACCCGAATATCCGGGTTCTTCGTGCTTAGTACTTCCTTGGCTTCCTGCATGCCGGCAGCAGTGACGCTGTATGCCCGCCGGGAGCGCGGGTCCAAGACCCAGACATACGGCACGCCAAACCCGATATAGTCGGCGATCCGCTCCTGCATACTGCTCATCGTGTCATCCTTCGACAGAATCTCAATGCACAGAAACGGAGGAGCGGTGAGGATTTGCTCTTGGGGATCGGGGCCAAGGATGACGCAGATATCCGGCACTCGAAAGCGAGAAGCCTTCACCTGTACGCGTTGCTCCGGCACCACCAGAATTCCCCATTCCGCCTCGCGATTGCTCAAGTATCGAGCCAACAGCATTTGTGCCCGGCTATGGTACCATTCGCCCAAGTTCCGCTCCAGTATTACGCCGTCCAGGTATTCCCGATCGGGCCGGTAGGTGGTTGAAAGGTACTCGCTTACGGGTACGAGCGTATCAATGGACATGATCGAGGCCTCGTACTTATTATGCACTCGAGGAGTGGTGGCTCAGAGGAAAATCACTTTCCGGAATCCTTCAAGTAAGCAATCAGATCGCGCCGTTGCTCCGCCTTCGCTACATGGAAGTACATATTGTTCATCGGAGCCACCGCGTCGGGCTTTGCCAGCCACTTGTCCAGCGACTGCTCATCCCATTGCACCGCCGCCTTCTTCAGCCCCGCAGAATAGAGGAATCCAGGTGCTGTCCCGCTCGTCCGGCCAAACACACCGGCCAGCTTGGGCCCTTCCCGGTGCTGGTCCAGCGTGTGACAGCCTGCGCAGCGGGATGCGAAGACCCGCTTCCCGTGTCCTGCATTTCCAGGCCCTGCCTCTGCCGGAGTCTCTTCCACCTCGCCGAGGTTGCCTGTCACATGGCCGCGCGCCCAGTCTCGCAACACCTTCACGTCGTCATCCGTCACCGCCACATCGTTATGGGCCAGCCGGTACTGCAGTGGAGGCATCACATGCGCCCGCGCCACGCCCGCGATTTCCGCGCGCAGCATCAGGATCTCTTCGTCAGGGAGAGACTCCCATTGTGAGAGGTTCATCTGTTCCTGTGCTTCCGTAATATCGCTCTCCATCAACCATGACGCCGGCGCGAAACGCCCATACCACGGCCAACGCGTTTGGGTCGAATGGCAATCCCCGCATTTTTGCCGCAGCACCGACTTCACTTCCACTGGAATCAAGGCATGTTCCAGCAGCAGCGTGGACGACGCGTCCGTCGCCACCGTAGTGACCGCCCTCGGATTACCGAACGGATGCGCCAGGCCAAGAGCAAACGACAGAAGCACTAGCGCCGCAAGGCCCAACAGTACAACGATGGCGCGCCTCATGCTTTCGCCGCCAGTGACGAGTCAACAATCGCGAGAGGACTATCATGCGTCACGTAGTTGAGCTTGGTCACTCCCAACACACTCGCCAGTTGGCCGGCCGGCACCACCTTCGGCCCCGCATGCTCAGCCGTGCCCGGCGCCGGTTGGGGGAACGCCGTCGACATCGCAGTATGGAAACTCACGTTGCCCTCTACTTTTTGCACGATCTGGTGGATGTGCCCGTTCAAAACCGTGACCGAGCCAAATCGCTTCAACAGCGAGAGCGCCTGCGCCCCATCATCCGTCCCCCAGCCCCACTGCGGATAGATCGTCCAGAGAGGAATGTGCGCGAAAAGAACAATCGGTGTCGAAGCGGAAAATCCGGAAACATCCTTCTTCATCCACTCCAGTTGTTGCGGGCCAAGATCTCCCAACGCATCCAGCATCACGACGTTATTAAGGCCCATGAAGTGGACGCCCTTGTGATCGAAGCTGTACCAACCACCGCCCAGTGTTCCTTTGCCGAAATGCTCCCGGTACAAGGCGCCACCGTCGATCGAAGTATCGTGCTCGCCCGGCACATAGAACACGCGATCCACCTTCGCGCCCTGGATCACCTGTTCCGCGGTGTCAAACTGACCCGGCTTCGATATATGGCTCACGTCGCCCGTGTGCAGGATCAAGTCGGCCTGCTGTTTCGACTGCGAAGCGTTAATCTTGTCGATGGCGGCCTTCAGTGTCGCGGTCACGTCCATGTTGGCCGGCTTGCTGAACCCGATGTGGCTGTCGCTGATCTGGAAAAAACTAAACGAGCCTGCGTCCGCCGGACTGCGCGGCCCAGCCAGGAGACGCGACGTAGGCACTCCGCCGGCAACCGTCCACAGCAGTCCCGTACCCGCCCACGCCATACAGCTCAGAAAGTCGCGGCGGTCAACATCGCCGTTATTATCATCGATGCGTGCTGCCGGCGGCTTCATCACGCGGCGCCCACGATCAGCTTGCCCGTCATCTTGGGGTGAATCGAGCAGTAGTAGGAGTGCTCGCCCGGCGCATCGAAGAGATGCGAGAACTTCTCGTCGGTATCAAGCACCGGAGAAGCAAAGGCCTTCTTCGTGCTTACCACAGTGTGCGGAATGTCGTCGTGATTCGCCCAGGTAACCTCGGTTCCTACCGGCACTCGCAGCGTTCCCGGATTGAAGGCGAAGTTGTCGATTTTCACGTCGTCCGCCGCCGGCGTCAGATCGGAATCCAGGATGGCCAGCGAGCGATTCCCTTGGATGAAGCTGACTTTCGTTAATCCGAGAAAGCTGCGTAGCTGCTCGGCGGGCACTTTCATGGGACCAGGCGAAGGAGCTGCGCCCGGCTTCGGTTGAGGAAACGCCGTCGAACAGGCCGTATGGAAGGTGAAATTCCCTTCCACCTTCTGTACCGTTTGGTGGATGTGTCCGTTGAGGACGCTCACCGAGCCAAAGCGTTTCATAAGCGCTAGCGCCTGCATCCCGTCCTCGGTGCCCCAGCCCCACTGCTCATATACGGTCCACAGTGGAACATGCGCGAATATCACCACGGGAGTGCCGCTCTTTTGCGCCCGCAGGTTTTTTTCGAGCCATGCGAGTTGTTCCTGCCCAAGGTTGCCGAGGCCGCCCGCCTTGAGATTCAGCACATTCACGAGCCCAATGAAATGAGCTCCGTTTGAATCGAAGCTGAACCAGCCGTCGCCTTGCGTGTCTTTGCCGTAGCGTTCCAGGTACGACTTGCCGTTGTCGCCGCCAAGGACATCGTGCTCGCCGGGCACGAAGAACGTCTTACCCACCTTGGCCGTTTTCAGAATCGAATCGACCGTGTCGAACTCCTCGGGCTTTGACAGATGACTGATGTCGCCCGTGTGGATGAGGAATGCGGGTTCGCGGTCGAGCGCGTTGATCTTATCCACCGCCGCCTGAAACGTACCGGCCACGTCTTTGTTCGCCTCCTTGTTAAAACCCATATGGCTATCGCTGATCTGAACAAAGCTGAGGCCCGTCCCCACGGTTTTGGCATGGTTCACGACCTGACTGCGCGCCACGCCGCCGCTCAAGCTGTAGAGCACGCCCGTGCCGGCCCATGCCATGCAACTGAGAAATCCACGGCGATCCACCCCGTCCACTTCTGTGTTTTTCTGAATGATTTGTGCCATCTGCTTCCCTTGCACCGTGTCCTACTGAGTGGAGCCGCGGAAAATTCCCGGAATTTTTTGCGCGCTGCTTCGGTATAGCAAGTAGAATGAAAGACGCTGCATCGACCCCAGATTGATGCCCTTACGGGAAGCCGCCAAACTCGAGCGCTTTGAGCACACCGTGCTGCCGCATCTCAATGCCGCCCACAATCTGGCGCGATGGCTGATGCGGAACGATCACGACGCCGAAGACCTGGTCCAGGAATCGTACCTGCGGGCATTCCGATTCTTCGAAGGATTTCAGGGCGGTGACGGCCGCGCCTGGCTGCTGGCGATCGTGCGCAACACCTGCCGTACGGCGATACAGCAAAACGCCTGGCGAGGGGTGTCCACGGAATTTGAAGACGAGAAGCACAGCGCCGGTTGCGCCAGTTCGAGCCCGGAACACGAGTTGCTCCGGCAGGCTGATATCGCTTCCGTGCGAGCGTGCATCGACGATTTGCCCGATGAGTACCGCGAGGCGATCGTGCTGCGGGAGCTGGAGCAGTTGTCCTATAAAGAAATCGCCCAAGCGGCAGGCGTGCCTGTGGGTACGGTAATGTCGCGCCTGGCGCGCGCCAGAGCCCAGCTTCAGCAATGCCTCGCCATTCGGGTTAGAGGATCCCGCGCATGACTTGCCATTCGGCGCGTGAACTCATGCAACCGTTTTTGGATGAAGAACTGGACACAGCCAGGAGATCGGATCTGGAACACCATTTGCAGAGCTGCGTCGAATGCGCCGGGATTCTTCAGGGCCTGTCGGAGCTGCGCACTACGATTCGAGCCGGAGCGCCTTACTACGCCGCGCCGGAAGGCCTGGAAGGGCGCGTAAAAAAAGCGCTGCGGCAATCGGTCGTCACGGATACGCGGACCTCCGCGCGCTGGGGCTGGGCCGCAGCCGCGGCATCTTTAGGAATCGCCGCAGCCATGCTGGTGACTGTCTTCGTGGTCCGGCCTCAGCGATCCGCACAGGACCTGCTGGCCCAGGAGGTGGTTTCGAGCCACGTTCGTTCTCTCATGGCGAATCATCTCATGGACGTGCCTTCTTCGGATCAGCACACGGTGAAACCGTGGTTCGCGGGCAAGCTCGACTTTTCTCCCCAGGTGAAGGATCTCGCGCCGCAAGGCTATCGCCTCATCGGCGGCCGCCTCGACTATATGGACAAGCGGCCTGTCGCTGCGCTGGTATTTCAGCGGCACCAGCACGTTATCAACCTGTTTGTCTGGCCATCGGCTACGCAGCCCGGCGGCCGCGCGGAGCTTGCAAGGAGCGGCTTCAACCTGGTGCATTGGAAGGAATCGGGGTTATTCTACTGCGCCATCTCAGACCTCAACGCCGCGGAGCTCCGCGAGTTCGCCCGTCTGTATTCTGAGTAACGCCGCATTTGCCGAGCAGCGCGAAAAAAAATTGTCACGCCGGGAATATTCAGGAGCGAAGAGTAGTCGGTAGTATTGCAAGGGTACTGTAACAGGTAAGACATTGCGGCCTGGCGGTGCCTCGGCTAATTCCATAAAGAGGTTAACTTAAAATGAAAAACGAAAAGAACCCATCCAAGGACCGGCCAACATCCCGCCGCTCATTCTTTCGGGGTGCGGCCCTCGCCGGTGCGGGCGTAGGATTGACTGGCCTGGCGGGTGCACAATCCTTGCCAGCCACCAGCCCCGGGCCGAAAATAACCCCCGGGGACGTCGATATCCTCAGATTCCTTTCCGCAGCCGAGTTCCTGGAAGGCGATCTTTGGGACCAATACTGGGAGATAGCCGCAGGCAATGAGGCGTATGGACGCGCCCTCAACAACATCGAGGATGAACTCGTCACCTACACCTGTGACGTGGCCGCTTTCGAGCGGAGCCACTCGGAATTTATCAACGGCTTCCTGGTCGCGAACGGCTATGCGCCCGTCGATGTAGATGGTTTCCGGACGCTTCCGAGCAGTCCGGCGTTCGGAGCCCAGGTCATGGGCCGGCTCACTAACCTCATGGAACTAACAGTCGATACGAGCTGGTATCTGCGGTATCGCGATCCCGGGAACCCGGATTTCGGGGACAAGTATCCCCAGTTCGTCGACATTATTAATCAGCCGGTAATTCCACTTTCGAACAACGTCTCAGACTTTGACATGCAGCTTATTGCCAACGCCGCCGCGTTCCATTTTGCCAACTCCGAAGAGCTGGGAGCGAGTCTCTATCCCACTTTGGCTCAGCAGGTCACAAATATCGATGTGCTTCGGATTCTCCTTGGCATCGGACCCTCGGAGGCGTACTTTTTCGCCTCGTTCCACCAGTCGCTCGAAGGAATACCGGCCATCTCTGGCAACGGGATGGTCTTCCCGGACGTGAAAGCCAACCACCTTGGGGGGCATCACATCCCGCATAACTGCAAGTTCATTCAACCCGGACTCCCTCAGGCCTGCGTAATCCGTCCGCTCACTACCAAAAATTCCGGCGCGGTGAATCAGATCGTGTCCGGCACCAAGGCAGGCCTGTTCAAAGGGCAGAGCCAGCAATTCTTCGATTTTTTTATGGGCCTCGCAGTAAAAGCCGACGCCGCCACGCGTGGTCTTTAGGTTCTCGCGAGCGGGCTTCATGCAGGATCGCAAATGCTGACTTGTCGCGCGCGTACATGGCGAGGTGTATGCCTCGCCATCTTGGTTTTGCTTGATCTCTCGGCGGTCAGCTCCTGGGCTCAGGTGGAACCCAAAGCGGGCCAGTGGAAGACCTGGGTCCTTACATCCGGCAATCAACTGCGCTTGCCCCCTCCTCCGGCCGCGACTGCGGACGAGTTCCGCTCGGTACGCGATTCTCTGGCCTCCAACAACGCCACAGCGCTCGAGCAAATCGCGTTCTGGGACGCCGGATCGCCAACCTTCCGCTGGATTCAGATCACCACTCAGGAGCTAAACCGCCGCAACATAGCGACGCCACTCGCTACGCGCGCACTCGCGTTGGTGAGCGTCGCTATGTACGACGCCACCATTGCCGCGTGGGACAGTAAATTCGCCTACAACCGGCCCCGGCCCAGCCAAGTGGACCCCACCATCCATCCATTAGTCTCTAATGGAGGCAGCCCTTCGTATCCCTCTGAACACGCGGTTGTGGCCGGAGCTGCTTCGGCGGTGCTTGCCTCGCTCTTTCCGGATAGTGGCGACAGCTTTAACAACTTGGCCGAAGAAGCGGCGCGTTCCAGGCTTTTCGCAGGTACTCAATATCCAAGCGATACCGCCGCCGGTCTGCAGCTCGGACGCGCGGTGGGCGCGCTGGTGGTCAAATATGGGCAGTCCGATGGTTCCAGCGCGCCGTTTTCCGGGTCGTTTCCTCCCACGCCCGGCAAATGGAGCGGCGCTAGTCCCGTGAGTCCTTTGGCTGGTACGTGGAAGCCCTGGGCGCTTTCCTCGGGAAACCAGTTCCGGCTTGACGCCCCGCCGCCGTTCGATTCTCCACAGGAAGCGGCCTTGGTAAATGAAGTGAAGAATTTCGATCGCACGCTGGCAACCAATCGCATCGCCTATTTTTGGCAGGCCTCCTTTACCAATCCGTGGATCGACACGCTCACCCAGCAAATTTCCAATTTCCATCTGGATGCGAATGCGCCGCGTGCCGCGCGCGCGTATGCGCTGCTGGCTATCGCGCAGCATGATGCCACCATCGCTTGTTGGGACACCAAATATACGTACGTCGCGCCACGTCCGCCTCAGGTCGATCCTTCCGTCACCACGCTATTCCCGCTTCCGATGCATCCATCCTATCCTTCCGGCCACGCTTGCGCTTCTGGCGGCATCAGTCCGGTACTCGATTATCTATTCCCCGCTCAGAAGCAGTTCTTCACGGAGCAGTCCTTCAGCGATAAGGCAACCGAGGCCGGCTTTTCCACCTTTTATTCAGGGATTCACTTCCGCAATGATGTGGAATCCGGCTTGGCGCAGGGGCAGTCCGTGGCGCAGGTTGTGATCGATCGAGCGAGCACGGATAGATCGCAGTAAGGCCCGCAAGCGTACTTGCCGCAGATGCACACAGATGAACGCCGATGCACTTAAATTCCGTATCCGCGCGCGCGCCAGGCGATCTCCGTTTATTCTTCCCGCAAAGCCCTAACCGGATCGATGCTGCTGGCGCGCACAGCGGGAATGAAGCCGGCCACCATGGCACATGCGGCCAGTATTACTGCCGCACCGCCGAGGATCAGTGGGTCTGATGTTCTTACACCATAGAGCTGGTCAGCCAAGACTCGCCCGGCACCCAGCGCCGCCGGAATACCCAGCGCCAAACCCATTCCGATCTGCGCGAAAGAGCCGGTCAGAATCAACCGGATCACCTTGAAACGGGTTGCCCCGAGCGCAGTTCGGATGCCGATTTCGCTGGTCCGCCGTGCCACGGAATACGCTGTGATCCCATACAAACCGACTGACGCCAGCAGCAGCGCGAGTAGCCCAAAGAGTTCGGCCAGACGCGCAATGAGGCGCTCGTGGCGTAACAGGCCGCCTAATTGCTCTTTGATGGTAGTAACGTTGACCATCGTCAAGTTGGGATCGATGGAGGCGAGTGTGCGCTGAATCTGTGGCGTGAGACCGGGCGGCTTGCCTGCCACGCGCAGGATGATGCTCTGAATGAAGTTGGAACGGGCCAGACCGCTGTTTTCCCATTCGCCTTTCGACATCTGTAACAAGGGAAGAAAGAACATCGGCGGCGGCACAGGCTGGCGCGGGTTGCGGAAAACAATGTCGTTCACCACACCAACAATTTGATAATCGGCACTCTGTTCCACGGGACCAAGCCCAAATCGCTTGCCAATCGGATCTTCGTTCGGGAAATATTTATCGGCGAACGTCTGGTTGACGACCGCTACGTGGGTTGAATTAGGCGTATCGCGTTCATCGAACAGGCGGCCGCGTAGGGCTCGCGCGCCGATGGTATCGAAGAAACTTGGGCTGACGCGATCCCACACCGGTGAAACCATTTGGAGCCGTTCCTCCAAGGTCACGCCCGACTGCCAGTTATTGCCCGACATCGGACTGTAGAGCGCTAAGGAGGCGTTGCGGACGCCTGAAATCTGCCGCATCCGGCGGTCGATTTCCCGGTAAATGGCCGCGAGCTTTTCGGGTGCATAAGCGCCGAAGCCGGCATTCACGTTGACAACCATGCTGCCCTCCAGCTGAAACCCGAACTTCTGATCCTGAAGATTCCGCAACGTCTGGACCATGAGTCCCGCGCCTGAAAGCAGCACCAGCGAAAGCGCGGCCTGCAGAACCACCAGCGATTTTTGGGGAAACGTAATATGACCAGTGGAGCGGCCCGCTCCGTGGAGTGCGGACGCCGGATCAATGCGTGATGCCGACCATGCCGGAGCGGCGCCGAACACGATTCCCGTTATGACCGACAGCAGAAGCGCAAAACCTAGAATGGGCAGCGACGGTTTGGCATCAATTGGTACGTACTGCGCGCCGGGGAATGCCAAGCGCATCAGTATTGTGCTTAATTCAGTCGCCACGATCAGGCCGGCCGCTCCGCCTACGACAGCCAAGATGATACCTTCGGACAACATCTGACGAATCAGGCGGGAACGTGGTGCGCCGAGCGCCACGCGAACGGAGATTTGCACCAGATTCGCCGTACCCCGTGCGAATTGCAAGTTGGCGAGGTTGGCGCAGGCGATCAGCAGCACCAACATGGTTATGGCCATCAGCAGCTTTAAATCGTTCTCATAATTCGATTTCATTTGCGCAATGCCGGCGCCCGCCGGGGCCAGCGCAATATATTGTTTCTCAAGATCCCGTTTTCCCGCGTCATTGCGGGGTGGCTCATTCGATAGAAACCATTGGCGCAGCTCAACGTTGATCTCCGATTCCAGGCGCTCCAGGTGTGTTCCGGATCGAATGCGGCCGATGATGTACAGCCAATGCTCGTCGTTGCGGTGGAGCAAATTGGCGTCAAGTAGTGAGTTCTGCCTGTGGGCGGCGGGCTCGTCGGCAATGGGCATCCAAAGATCTGGAGGATCGGGCCGCATCATAGCTCCGAAAAACCCGGGTGTCGCGATTGCTCCGAAAAACCCGGGTGTCGCGATTCCTACGATGGTGAAGGAAGCGCCATCGATAATAAAGCTTGCGCCGACGATCGAAGGATCGGCGCCGTACTGCTGTTCCCAAGCCCGATAACTCATAACTGCAACTGGAGCCGCACCGCGAATATCGTCGGCGGGAGAGAGCAAGCGTCCGGCAAACGGACGGAGACCGAACATCGAAAAGAAGTTTCCTGACACGAACTGATCGACTAATGGCACGGACGCGCCGCTCGCCCCAACTCGCCGAACTCCGATCTTCGACAGGCCGGCCTGAAAACCAGCCATCTCCTCAAACTCGGGTGTGTGGTCGCGCAGATAGGTGTAAAGGGGATACGCAAAGACGGAAAAGCGACCCTGGAAAGCGCCCAGTACACAGCAATTATCCTCATCGCCGAGACGCACGAGCTTCTGCGGATCGACCACTGGCAACGACTTCAGCATCACCGCATGAACCAGCGTGAAAATGGCCGTGTTGGCTCCAATTCCCAATGCAAGCGTCAAAGCGGCTGTTATCGTGAATCCTTTGCTCTTCCACAATTGCCGCAACGTAAAGCGAATGTCCTGCAAGCACAGTTCGACCGATGTCCATCCCCACATCTCGCGTACCTTTTCCTTCATCAGAGTCGTGTTGCCTAGGGCCCGCTGAGCCGCGTAGCGGGCTTCTTCCGCCGATAGACCGTGCTCCTGTAGCTCCGCGGCCTCCAGGTCCAAATCCAAGCGCAGTTCGCGCTCCAAATCCCGCTCGCGTTCTTTCCGCCGCCAAAACATGAATCGCCTACTCGTATTTCAGTGCCACCATCGGGTCGAGCAGGGCTGCTCTTCGGGCGGGGACGTAGCTGGCCAAGCTGGTGATTGCCACGAATACCACGGAAACGGCGGCAAACGTTCCGGGATCGCTCGCCCGCGTACCAAAAAGCATACTTGAGAGAACGCGCTCGATAGCGAGAGATCCCACCCCGCCCGACGCAATACCCACTAGTCCAAGAAGCAATCCTTGCCTAACCACCAACCGGAGGACATCCCCAGGCCGGGCGCCCAGCGCCATCCGCACACCCACCTCATGTCTACGCTGTTCGACAGAGAACGCGACAACGCCATAGATGCCAATGGTTGCAAGCAGAAGCGCGAAAACGGCAAAGGTTGCCAGCACGAGGGTAGCGAATCGTTGCGGCGCAATCGAAGCCGCCACGCGTTCCTGCATCGTCCTGAGATCATAGAGGGGCTCGGCCGGCGCCACCTCGCGGACCACATCGCGTACCGCCGGGATCAGCGATTCCAGCGCTGTGCGGCTGCGAATTGCGAGGAATGTCCAGGAAGGTGTATGCCCCTGGTATTGTGTAACGTAGATCTCGGGTGCGTATGCGGCAGCAAGGTTATCGTGTTTGACGTTCCCCACAACACCCACGATCTCGTAGGGCTTGTCCTGATCCTTAACGATCAGCCTTTGCCCGAGCGGATCCGCGTGCGGCCAATAGCGGTGCCGCAAGGCTTCATTAATGATCGCCACGCGAGGCGTGTCTCGACCGTTATCGGCCTCGGTAAATACGCGGCCCTTTATGAGCGGGATTTGCATCACCCTGAAATATTCCGAGCTGACAGTCCGATAATCCGATGGCCGGGATTCGCCAGGCGACAGCGGAATGCCTTCGATGTCGAATGAAGTGCCAGTGCGAGATCCACTGAACGGCAGGTCGTTCGTTGCGGCCGCGCCTGTAACACCCGGTAGAGCCTCGATTCTTTCAATCATCCTCTGATATTCGGCGGCGCGCAGAATGGAAGTTTTGTATTGGGATTCCGGTAGCGAGATTCGCATCGCCATCACGTTCCCGGCCGCGAACCCCGTGTTCACATTCTTTAATCGCCAAAGGCTCTGTATCAGTAGACCGGCGCCCATCAGTAGCATCACCGACAGCGCCAATTCCGAAACCACCAGCATGCTCCTCAAGCGGTACGAGCCGCCCGAAGGAGCGCTCCATCCACTTTGCTTCGCGGAGGTGGCAAGGTCGATCCGGGACGCACGGAACGCCGGAAGCAGCCCGAATAGGATCGCGGTGAGCAAGGAGACTACGCTCGTAAACGCGAGTACGTGGCCGTCGATATGCACTCCTTCGATGCGCGGCGCGAAGCGTGCGCCGCCTGCCATGAGGAGACGAATTCCCCCGATGCTGAGAGCCAGTCCGATGAGGCCTCCAACAGCGGCCAGAATCACACTCTCGGTCAGCAGTTGCCGTATGAGCCGCGACCGGCCCGCCCCCAACGCGGCTCGGATGGCGAACTCCCTTTGTCGCGATACCGAACGGGCAAGCAGGAGATGGGCAATGTTGGCGCAGCCGATCAGCAGGACCAGGCCCACCGCGCCCCACAGCATGAGCAACGCGGGGCGAAAACTGCCAACCATCTGCTCCTGAAGCGGTACAAGATTGACGGTGCTGCCACGATTGGAATCGGGGTACTGCTGCTCCAGCCGGCGCGCGATCGTAGTCATTTCAGCCTGCGCCTGACCTAACGTAACTCCTCTCTTGATTCGGCCGATTCCGAATAAATAGTGGCTACGGCGGTTTCTCGTCTTCAGATCGTAGGCTGGCGTGCTCCAGATTTCTGTATTGACGCCAGGAAACTGAAAGCCTGCCGGCATAACGCCGATCACCGTGAACGGCTCGCCATTGAGCGTAATCGGCTTACCGGCGATGTCTGAATCTCCGTTGAAACGGCGCTGCCACGCGGCATAGCTGAGGACCACTGAGTGCGATTCGGGCCGGTCGTCATCCGCCGAAAACGTTCGGCCAAGCATCGGCTTAATACCGAAAACGTCGAAGAAACGGCTTGAAGCAAGAACGCCCGGCATGCGCTGAGGGGCCGTACCCGTAACCAGGGCAAAGCTCTCATATTCGTAAACGGCCATTCCCTCCATCGTGCCGCTTTGTCTCTGCCAGTCTACGAAGTTGTAAGGCGAGATTACGTCCTGGAGTTCCCCCCGTGAGGGGTTCGCTTCCCAAATCTGCACAAGGTCTCTCGGATTCGGGAACGGGAGAGGACGGAGCAGGACCGCATTGATTACGGTGAAGAGAGAGACGTTGGCTCCCAGGCCAAAAGCCAGCACAAGTATCGCGATACCGGTAAAGGCGGGGCTGTTCCGCAGTTGCCGCAATGCATATCGCAGATCTTGGACTAATTGTTCTACCGATGTCCATCCCCACATTTCGCGCACCTCCTCCTTCACCAGAGTCGTGTTTCCGAACGCGCGGCGGGCCGCGTAGCGGGCTTCTTCCACCGATAGACCGTGCTCCTGTAGCTCCGCGGCCTCCAGGTCCAAATCCGAGCGCAGTTCGCGTTCCAAATCCCGCTCGCGTTCTTTCCGCCGCCAAAACATGAATCGCCTACTCGTATTTCAGTGCCTCCATCGGGTCGATTTTCGAAGCGCGGCGCGCAGGTAGAAAACTGGCCACGGCTCCAATCAGAACAAGCAATCCCACGGCTGTCGTCAGCGTCAGCGGATCATGCGACTTTAAACCAAACAAGAGCGAGTTGGCGCTGCGCCCTGCAGCCAGGGAGACCGCTGTGCCAATCACAACCCCAATGAGCAGCAGCAGCCCAGCTTCGTTCATCACCATACTGACTATCTGGCTTCCGTTCGCGCCAAGGGCGGCGCGGATTCCAATCTCGTTACGACGGCGGATCACGATATACGAGATGACGCCGTACAGACCGGCTGTCGCGAGCACAATCGCCAGCGCGCCAAAAAAGCCCGAGAGTGCCGCCATCAGGCCCTCCATAACCAGCCGTTCCCGAATTGCCGTTTGGAAGATTTGAAAATCCATCTGCATAGCGGGATGGGCGCGTCCGAGTTTATCTTTTACCGCCGATATCAGGCTCGATATGGGAGCTGATGAACGGATTAAGATTGGACCCCATGGCCCTTCGGTCGGATATTGTTGTGCAGCCCCAAACACTGCTGGCGGGGTGGTCTCGCGCAGGTTTGCATATTTCGCATCCCTCACTATGCCGGCGATTTCGTAAGCAGCAGCAGGATAGTTCGGCTCGGCGATGCTCAATATCGTTCTGCCAGTCGGATTCGCACCACCGCAAAAGTCGCGGACAAACGTTTCGTTCACGAGAGCCACCCGCGGCGACGACTCCGTGTCGCGATCGTTGAAATCGCGTCCAGACAAGACAGGAATCCCCAACGTCTCAAAATATTGAGTGCTAACCCAAGTGAACTTAGATGAACCACGAACATCCTTTAGATAAAATCCGAGGGTCCAACTGCTGCCGTCGAGCGGAACGTGAGTTGACATGGCCGCCGATTGAACCTGAGGAATGCTCCGAATCTCGTCGAGCAATCCCCGTTGCAAACGTTTAAGAGGCTGTGGTTGAAAGCTTCTGAAGTTTATCTGGGTCAATAGGATGCCCTGTTCGCGAAAACCGGGGTCGAATGTCATCAAATTCCTGAAACTACGCACAAACAGGAGAGCACTGGTAAGCAATACGAGGGAGATCGCAATTTGAAAGACTATGAGGAAGCGCTGAAATGAAAAGCGCTCCCGGCCTGTTGTGATGCTGCGGCTTCCTATCTTCATTGCCGCGCTCGATTCCGTTCGCGAGGAGCGCAGGGCAGGCACAAGACCGAATATCACGCAAGTCAGAATCGCCGCCACGGCGGTGAAGACCATGACGCGCCAGTCGATGCTCAGGTCTAGCTTCAACACGTTGTTCTCTGTGCTGACGAACCATACAATCGCCTGGCTGAGCGTCCGCGCCAGGCAGAGGCCAAGCAGGGCGCCAATGAGAGCAAGCAGCAGGCTTTCAGATAGTAGCTGCTGTATCAAGCGCCGTCGCGATGCTCCCAGCGCTAGCCGCACGGCGATTTCGCGTTGGCGGGTACTCGCTCGAGCCAGCATCAGATTCGCGAGATTGACGCATGCGATCAGGAGCACCAGACCCGTAATCCAGAGGAGTAGCCAAAGAGATGTGTCGAACATCTGGCGGAGCGGACTCACCCCCTTTCCCGCCGGATAAGCAGCGAGCCGGAACTCGAGATATCTTTCGAGGGTGGAGGCTGGATAGCCGGTTGGTACGGTCGCCTCGAATAGACCGCGACTGATCCCGCTGAGGTGCGCTGAGGCGCGTTGCAGCGTCCAACCGGGTTTTAATCGCCCCATCACAGTGAGCCACCAGACATCGCGCCGGCCAAAGGAGGCGTTCGTTGATTGAAGAGTTGCTAGAGAGCAAATCGGCAAGGCGACGTCGAAGTTCCTGCCGACATTCAACCCCGAAAACCCCGGCGGACTTACGCCAATCACTTCAAAAGAATGATCCTGGATTGTGACGTTGCTGCCGATGACCGAATCGAGGCCGCCAAATTCGCTTTGCCATAAACCATAGCTGATCACCCCAACCGAAGACCCGCAGCCGTGATGATCGTCTTGAACATTGAGTAGACGGCCGCGAACGGGGGGAATACCTAAGACAGGAAAAAAGCTACCGCTTACCCAAAGCCCGTGTACATTGTGCGCATCGGGTCCCTTGCCCAGACGAAGCGTATCCGCACCCCAGGCGAACACGCCTGAAAAAGCCTGCTGATGATCCCGAAATTCCTCCCAGAGAGGGTTTGTCATTTGAGGATTATCGCCGGTATTGACGCCCATGCCATTCCCATTCGCGACGCGGACTTCGGCCAATTGCTCAGGATTCGGCACAGGCAGAGCGCGCAAACGAACAGAATCGAGCAATTGAAAAATCGCGGTGTTCGCGCCGATTCCCAGCGCAAGCGACAGGATGGCTACGACCGCGAACACAGGGCTGAGCCTTAGCTGGCGAACACCGTAGCGCAGGTCCTGCCAGAAGCGTTCCAAAGAGGTCCATCCCCACATTTCACGCGCCTCCTCCTTCACTAGGGTTGTGTTTCCTAAAGCGCGCCGCGCCGCGGAGCGGGCCTCCTCCGCCGAGAGGCCGTTTTCCTGCTGTTCAGCGATTTCTAATTCCAGATCGGAACGTAGCTCGCGCTCCAGATCCCGCTGGCGCTCTTTTCTTCGCCACCAGCGCATTTCAGCCTTCCTCAGCCGGCCACATAATGCGTGCGATCGCGCCCGTCATCTGCTTCCATTTCGACTCTTCCGCCAAGAGCTGCTTCTTCCCCACCGCGGTGAGCCGGTAATATTTGAATTCGCGCTTCAGATCCTTTCCGGCAGGCTCCCATTTCGCGGCGATCCAGGCTCTGCGTTCGAGCCGATGCAGCGCTGGATAAAGAGAGCCATGCTCCACCTGCGGAATCTCATCCGTGGTGCGCTGGATGTGCTTTGCGATTTGATGCCCGTGGGCAGGACCAAACAGCAACGTGCGCAGGATCGGCATGTCCAGAGTTCCCTGCAACAGCCCGATCCGGCTGGAAGAATCTTTCGGCATAAGTGCTGGTAGATATTCTACCCGGAATTGCGTCACGGAAGGTAGACGAACGATCCACATTTTGGTTAGTAGCAAATGTTCGGGCACCGATCGGCGGCCGTCTGAACGGTCGAGGTGCCATGCGCTTCCGGCATGAGGACGGTGCTCGATTATCTATTCCCGGCTCAGAAGCAGTTCTTCACGGAGCGTCCTTCAGCGGGCAGTTGTCAGAATTCCTTGCCCGGTTTGGCCTGTTCCGGTCCCACGCGCCCGGCTACAATTTCCGCCCGGAAATAATTCTCCGCACGAACCGGAGCCCCTGCCAAGCGGCGCAGCATGGAGATTTGGCCCACGTGCGTGAACGCATCCGCGATCGGTCCTTGAAATATTTCTTCCACTTTGTTGCCGAGCGCTGTCCCGGAGGACAGGCGCTGATCCAGTTTGTCGAGACCGGCAAAGAAACGCGCGATCTCTTGGTCCCACGGTAGAGGGGCCGAGTCGTGCCACTGGTGGGCGCCGTCCGCCAGAGACACGGCCCAGTCGAGCAGGTCTCCAATGTGTGCCAGGATTTCAACGGGCATGCGAGTGCCGGGCGCTGCCTGGAATCGCTCGAATCCGGCGGGAGCGCCTCTTACAGCTTTCCCGCCGCGGTAGGCGAGAGTCGCTACGGTGTGTCGCAGCATGGCGAGGCTGGTGTTCGGGTCGGATGTCATTTTGATTAGGATAGCGAGAACAACGTTGCCTGGCGCCGCTTCACTGTCGGGGCGGCCCATTCCCGCCAGCCGTTCAGCAGCGGAAAGTACAGGCCTAGCCGCATCGGGCGCGTCTCGGATTGCGACAGCAGCCGCGCGTAGCGCTCCAGTTGTTCCTGATATCGCAGCTTCTCGTTCTCGAGAAAGGTCTCCAGGTCGCCACCCTCGTGAGAGCTGGTCTTGTAATCGACGATCCAGCGCACGCCGGCTTCGTCGATAAAGGTGCGGTCGATCACGGCTCGATAGACTTTGCCATCGATCAGGCCCGTTACCGCATATTCGGATTCGGCTTCGGCATGAGCGCTCAGCACCCACCGGCCTTTTGGATCGCGCAACGCGTTGCTGAGAATGGATTCGACGCCCTCGCACGCTGTTTGCAATTCGGACGGCGGGACGCCGAGTGCCGCCAACATCGCGCGATAGGCCGAGCGGCCAGATGGATGCCAAGCTTCGATGCCCTCGCGCGCAATCCGTCGCAAGTACTCATGTACTACCGTTCCGACGTGCCGCGGACGATCGCCCGCCCACTCGTACGTGATGCCGGGCGGCTCGATGCTTTCGATGGATTCGACCTTGCAGAACACCTCCGGAGGAGGAGCCGGCACCGTCCAATCCTCGGCGACGCGATGAATTATGCGCTGGGGTGACGCGCCGTTGCTCGCAAATGCCAGCGTAGGCTGCGTCCGGGCTTTTGCGATGAAATGCGCGCCGGCAACAGCCCACAGCAGCTCCAGCAGCGAGCCGGAATGAGCGGATGGCGGGTCGCCCTTATCGTTCAGCTTGGCACAACCGAGCAGGTGGAGCTGGTCTCGCGCCCGCGTGACCGCGACGTACAGCAGGCGTTTGGTCTCGTTGTCGTTCTTTTGCTTTTCAAGGTGCCCGAGATACTTACAGATCGCGTTGCCTCTCGAACCGGCCTCCGCGATGGGAGCAAGCAGCAGTTTGCCTTCCTGTTCCGACCACGTTAGCAGTGCGGTATCGTCAGACCGGGGGCGTTGTCCGAGGCCTGGAAGAACCACAGTGTCGAACTCCAGCCCCTTCGCTTTGTGAATCGTCATCACTTGCAAAGTGCCCCCGGCTCGAGAATCCGGTTGGGCAAACAGATCTTGCACCTGCTCGCGCAACGCCTTGAAGTCGCCGAGATCGCCGGCCTCTTCCAGTCCTTCCAGCAGATCGAAATACGCAGCCGCGTCCTCGAGATCGGAATCCGAATCGACGCACGCGGGGCCGCCGAGGCGAATCCAGGTCTGTTCCACCAGGTTGCGTAAACCCGCGCGGCCGCGCTGTTGCAGGGCGGAATCGAGCACCGGAAATACGCGCTTCAGCCGTGTCTGCGCGTCTTCTGAAAGGTGTTTGGTCCTCTGCTGCGCAAGATCCCAAATCACCGCCCCTGAATCGCCGGATGCCACCGCGTGAAGATCTTCCAGGCGCAAGCCGCACCACGGCGCGCGCAGCATCGCCAGCCATGCGATCCGGTCAGCCAGATGTGCCAATCCAAAAGTAAGCGCCATCAGATCCTGGATCAAAGGACGCCCGCCTAGCTGATCGATTTCGATGGCTTGAAATCGAATGCGCCGTTCGCGCAGAGCCGCGACAATGGCGGTCAAATGACTGCGCGCGCGAACCAGAATGGCGGTGGTTCCGGTTCCGCTATCGCCAAGCAGCGACACGACGCGATCCGCTTCCTCGGCCTGGCTCTCGCCAAGAAATGCGTGGATGGCTGGCTCGCGCGCGGCGGACTGCTCTGTCCGATGTGCTTGCGAGTTGGTGTACGTAACAGCGCCGCTGTCGATATGCTCGGTGCGTGGAAAAATGGTCGAGAAAGTATCGTTCACCCAATTCACCAGCTCCGGCGTCGAGCGAAAATTTACACCTAGCGTAAGCGGCTCCAGTCGCAGGGAGCCGATTCCCTCCTGCCGGGCCCGCAGAAAGAGTCCGACCTCGGCCTGCCGAAAGCGATAAATGGACTGCATCGGATCGCCCACCAGGAAAAGCGTTCGTCCATCGCCCGGATCCCAGCCCGCGGTCAGTTTCTTCAACAACTCGAAGTGCGTGTACGAGGTGTCTTGAAACTCATCCACCAGAATGTGTTCCAGCCTGTAACCGAGCGACAGAGCAAGATCGGAAGGTGCGTCTATTTCGCCCAGGGCGCCGGATGCCCGGATCGCAAGCTCGGCAAAATCGACCGTTCCTCGCTCGCCGAAGACCATTTTTAACGCGTGAACCGCGCGCGGCAGGATCTCAATCAGGGCTTCCATGACGTGCCATTGGGGTTCTTCAAAACGCGCCGGTGGAAGCCGGCAAACCTCTTGCAGTGTGGCGAGCAGCCGTTCATCGCGTTCCAGTGGCCCAAGGCTCGCCCGGGAAATCCGAGTCTTGAGCTTTTTGCGCCATCCGCCCTCTTTGGTAAGCAGCAATTCCGCGAGCGCCTGCCACGCTGATCTGTTTTGAGGCGTTTCCGGAATATCGCCGGCTCGAATCAGCTCTTGCAAAACTTGGGTTGAAAAGCAGGCATGCAGCTCGGAGAGTTTTCGCAGGATCAACTCTTCGAGTGAATGCTCCAGTTCTGCGCGTACTTGGCCAAGATCCGGCTGCGCCCCCGTGTGCCGCAACCACTGGTCGCGCTTCTCCAGCATGTCGGCGATCAATCGCTCGGCCACCCCGAAGTCGTTGTCGAGATGCAAAAGAAGCGTGGAGATTGGACCGTCTGTTCCCTCCACCTCTTCTTGCTGGACGCCTCGCAGCGTGTTCCGGGCAGCTTCGCGGTAGAGACCCTCGGCCTTTTCGGTGATCTCCGGGGGCGCTCCGAAACCAGCCAGCCACGGCATCTGACGCGTGATATGGGCGCACAGCGCATCGATCGTCTGTACGTGCAGCCGGCTGGGATTCTCGAGCAGGCGCCAGCCGGCCTGCCGGTCGCGAACCAGTACGTCTCGCGCGAGTTGCCAGGTGACAAGCTCATGCGGCGTAACGGGCGGCGCCTCGCTTCGAAGCGCCTGCATCACCCGCGCGCGCATTTCGGCCGCCGCCTTTTTGGTGAAGGTGATCGCCACGACGGCCTCGGGCTGCTCTACACGGGACAACAGCTTGAGGTAACGCTGGATGAGCAGCTCGGTTTTGCCGGACCCGGCGGGTGCCTGCACGATAAAGGAGACGCCGGGATCGAGAGCCCTGTGGCACAGGCTTTCCAGCCTGTGTGGGTTGTCTGTGCCACTAATCACTCCTCACATCCTGAACGCGGCACAGCGCGGTGAATCCACAATAGTCGCAAGCATGCCGTTTCGGATTCACCTCCGCGCTTCCGGCACAGAAATTCGCGGCCAGCCGATCGAGAATCCGCTGCCATTCGCCGACTTGATCGTCGAAGGCTATGCCCTTGGCCGCAAAACTCCGCATGCCCGGCAACACATGAACGTCAGCGGTAATGCCATGAAACCCGATTTTGCCGGCGCGAATTTGGGCGAACGCCGCGCCGCCGATCGACATGCCCTGATTGGCCGCGTATACCAATAGCTGCGGCTCATCGGGACGATCGCCGGACCAGCAATCCGACTTCACCTCGCCGGTCTTATAGTCGAGGATGATGTGACGCCCGTTTTCCAGTTGGTCCAGGCGATCCACGCGCGTTTTCAGCCGGAGAGCCCCAACGTTGATCTCGTGCTTGCCCTCGGTCTCAATCACCGTGAACGGCAGACGCCGTTTCTCAATCTCAAGCCAGTCGGCGAGCTGCTTCTCGAGCCGCCGCTGTTCCACCGCGCGGCCCAGCCCCGTCATTTCGGAGAGAGCCTTTCGAACACTGTGCGACACCAGTTCGGCGGTTTGTTCCGCTGTCAGCGAACAGAGCGCGCGCTGAGTTTGCAACTCCTTCCAGATCAGCTCCAGTGCTTTGTGGACAGCCGTTCCGCTATCGCGGCTGCTAAGGCCCGCTTCCGGCTCTTCGAGCGGCCGCGCTCCGGCGCGATTTTGCGCCCACGCCCGGAAATGACACGCGGCCATATCGCGCAACAACCAGGTTCCACCCTGGTGCGTTGTGCCGGCAGCCACGGGCGGGGCGGCGGAGTCCGCCAACTCTTCCAAGACGGCCGTGGATTTCATCGCATCAACCCAGGTGGCAATCCGGGTGAACAGAGACGCCACCCGGGATGCGACGCTCAGGAACGGACTCGGCCCCAGGCGCTGATCGCCCTCCTGTATGGGATAGCTGAACACCAGTTCCGGCGCGCTCTCGGCCAGGCGGCGCATCAGACTCTTCGCGAATTCCAGCTCGCGCGCAGGGGAGGAGTGCGGGAGGCCGTTCGCTCTTTGCAATTCGAGCGGCAGAAACGGATTCGGACGTGCCGGTCCCGGCAGCGCTTCGTCATGCAGTCCCGTCACCCACAGGTGGTCGAACCGCAGTCCTGAAGATTCAAAAAGCCCCATCACCTGAACCGGCGCGCCTTCATCCTCGGCTTGGAAGAGCGTGGATTGCGCGATCTGCTTCAGCTTTTCAAAAGCTGCTCCGATTGACATCCGCCCCGTGACGGAATCGAGTGTCGCGAAGCGGGAGAGCAGATCGTTCCAGGCGCGGACCGTCTGGTATTCGTGGCTGGTGAGGGTGCGGTCACCAGGCCAGCCTGCGCTCTTGAGCAGCAACGAAAACGCACGGCTCCAATCTCCCGGCATCTGCACCTGAGGCGTCGTCTCCAGAACGTTCTCGATCGCGCGCAATAGAGCCACAAGCACCGGGCAAGCCTCGGACAGATCACGTACGGTTTTGAGGCTGGGCCGAAACGGCCCACGCTTGCGCAGCCGGGCATCCAGTAGCGCGCGTTGTGAACGCTCCCCTTCAGCTCCGCCGAGGAACGGCCCGCGCAAAAGCATTCCCATGCGCGACAGAGGAACGTCGCCCACGCCGAGCTCCACAATCAGCATGGCCGCGCGTATCATCGGCGCGTCGCTCAATGGTGCGCCCATTGACATATGAAATGACTTGCGATCGGGACCGGCGCCTAGGCTGGGGTGGAAAACAGAGCTGAAAATGCGTTCCACTGTCGATCGCAAGCGCGCCAAGTTAGGAACGACGACGCCGATCTGTGCTTCCGGATTGCGCTCCAACCGCTCGCGCGCCCACGCCGCCGCTTGCTGCAGCTCCTCGAAGGTGCCCTCCATCGCCATGCAGACCGGAGCCGCTTCAAAAGACTCGCAAGGAAGCTGCCGCGTTTCGCCGATCGCCTCGAAAAACGCCCGCTGTTGCGGAGTGAACTCATCAAATCCGGCGAGGTAGACGGGTTGCGTCACAGCCAGCTTTTTCTGAACGAGCAATTCCGCGATCAAATTCGGCAGCCGGGCCGCCTCCAGCCAGAGGTTGGCATCGCGGCGGCGCTCAAACTCTTTTGCCCAAGTAAAAAAAGCGGCGCAATCTTCACTAGCGGTGAATTGTCCGGAACGCGTTGGAAGCCGGTAGGCGTGGATCAGTTCCCAGGCCTCCATCGCCTTCCCGGCCGTTTGAGGAATCTGAAGCAGATCCCGGCCCTCCGGTGAATTGCGGACAATGTCTTCCCAAACGGCCATTTCCTGGGTGGGATTCAGGAGCAGGGGAAGATTGCCGCTGCTGCTGAGGAGAGCTTCGAGCCAGAGCCGGGTGAGTAATCCCCCCCAGGGTAAAATACCAGGAGATTTCCAGACGGACCTGCCTTGCAGCCGTTGTTGCGAGGTGTACGATGCGGTCAGCACGCGAGCAAGACGCTGGCTTGCGGCAACCACAGTCGCGCCTTGTTCGACCGCTTGAATAATTCTCTGAAGCATTCGGTAGGGCAGGCAGCCGGACTGCCTACCCTACATACAGCTTACTTGTTGATATAGGTCAAAGTGAACGCTTGCGAGGAACTGACGCCGCCGTTGTTGACAGTGTACGGATTGAAAGAACACCGTTGGCGCTGGCCGACTAGGCAACCACGGCAGTTGCGCCAGGTGACCTATCTATAAACGCATCTGATCGAACACGATCACGGTTACGAAAAAAATCTTAACACACTTGTTTGCTTCGTCTTGGCGGGAAAGCACAGTCTTGAGCGAACGTTCTCGGGATTAGACTCGTGGCAGAAAGGAGTTGCGATGAGTAAATTTGTGAAGCATTTCGTGGACGCGCTGAAACCGAAAGCGCGTCCTGGCAGGTTGCCGAAGATCACGCCGTGTCCCTACTGCGGCGCGCACCTGAATCAGACCGGCCACGCAAAGCACCGGGCGCCCTGCGCTGCCGCGTTCCGTAACGCGGCGCCCCAACCGGCTGAGTTCACCCAAGACCCCGGCGGCGGCTATAACCGGGATGGTACATTTCCACAGACGTAATTTTCAGAGTGGGGTGGGCGTTCCAACCGCCGCCGGCGGACGGTACTTGCTGCGCAATGCCGTCCGCCGGCGGCTCTCGCTACATGCAACAACTTCGTATTGAACAACTTAACCAGCCGAAGCAGCCAAACGATAAAAACGGCGAAGTACCGTCCGCCTGTCTGCACCCAAAAAGATGAAAATTGCGTCATAATGAAATAGCAACCACATTGCGCCCCTAGGTTCTTAATAAGGGTCGATAAGGAAGGTTTGATGCCCAAGCGAGCTGCCGCTTTCGTGATAGCGAGTTTCTGTCTTCCGATTTTTACTCAGACTGTCTTGGCCGAAGATGTCCCGCCGAGCCGGCCCAAGTCCGGAAAGGTCGAGATTTTCAAGGAATCCGACCTCAAGCCGGGGATGAAAGGATATGCCTGGACCGTTTTGTCCGGCATGGAGCCTGAGGCGATTCCGATAGAGATCGTCGGCATCCTCAAGAACCAGTGGGGGCCCAAGCAGGACATCATCATCGGAAAAATGGGTGGAAAGGCGATCCGCACGAATGTCGCGGGTGGTATGAGCGGCAGCCCGGTTTATATCGGCGGAAAGCTGGTGGGCGCGGTGGCCTTGCGTCTCAGCGTTTTTTCGCCGGACGCCATTTGCGGAATCACGCCGATAGAACTGATGCTTGAGGTGAATGAGTTCGATCAATCGCGGCCCGCTGAGGCCCGCACTCCGGACCGCACCCTCCCGCGCGCCTCGGTAACGCTGCCGTCCGCGATGCTGGCGCAAGTGGTTTCGGCTGGTGGATCGGGCATTCTGGGCCAGTCTCCCACTATGGTTCCGATCGAAACTCCCTTGAATTTTTCAGGTTTTGCGGAGAACGTTCTGCATGAGTTCGCGCCGTCCTTCCAACAGATGGGGATGGCCGTGGCAGCAGGCGGCGCCAGCAGTACCTTGCGCGACGCCAAACCGGCTCCCGGATGGCAAAACTCGCTGCAACCTGGCGATTCCGTCACCGGCGTTCTGGTGTCGGGTGATATGAGCGTCACCGGGATGTGCACAGTTACTTTTAACGACGGCAAGCACGTTCTCGCCTGCGGCCACTCGTTCTTCAACCTCGGCCCGTTGAACATGCCGATGGCAAAGGGCGAAGTGCTCATGACGCTAGCGTCTCAATTCCAGCCCAACAAATTTGGCAACGCGACCGAGGTGGTGGGAGCGCTCCACCAGGATCGCCACAGCGCCATCATGGGAGAGCTCGGCGCCACCGCGGAAATGGTGCCGGTTAGTGTCAAAGTTCGTTCCTTTGCCGACAATAATTCCATCCGCAAGGAACGGGACTTGCACTTCAATGTTTTTGTTCAGCAGAAGTGGACGCCCTACTTGATGATGTTGACCTTGTTCAACTCAGTTTCCAGCCTGAATGATTTTGCCGAAGAAGCGACCTATCGGCTCAGCGGGAAAATCGAAATGGACGGGTTGCCAAACGTCTCGTTGACAACCATGCTGGCGCCCGGTGACGCGCCGGTTCCTCCACCGATGCAATTGGCTGGTTGGTGGGGCGATCGATTCAACCGGCTTTTCCTGAATTCAGTCCACATGCCGAAGCTGAAAAGCGTCGATGCCACCATTGACCTGCTGCCCGAGCGCCGGATCGCGACCATCGAAAACGCCTGGGTAGCCAACAGCGAAGTGGATGCGGGCGCCGATCTGCCGATCAAGGTTTTCCTGCGCCCCTACCGCGGCGAGCGCATCGAGCGTGACTTCACGATCAAAATTCCCGCCGGCCTGTCGAAAGGCGATCATCGAATTCTACTGAGCGATGCCGACACGCTCAACCGCATGCAGAGCACCGCTGGGCTGGTGGACCGGTTCCTGGATATCCCACAGACCGTTTCGCTGCTCAATCAGGAGCGCAGTAACAATCAGATCTTCATTTCACTGGTGGAACCCCGCCCCACTGTCTACTACGAGGACAAGGCGCTCCCGAGTCTTCCAGCTTCTATCATGAACGTCATGCAGACCGGACGCACCGCCAGCCGCCACTTCCTCAGCTCGCCCGAGAGCGCCGTCGAGCAGGGCAGCATATCACTCGACCAGGTGGTCAGTGGAAGTTACGGGCTCAAGATTTCGGTACGATAACCGCGGAATGAAAATAAGATTCGCGCCTCTCCTCGCCGCGTTGGCGTTGGCGGGGACGTGCTTGGCCGTCGAGACCAGGTTCTGGCAGCAAACCGATCAAACTGATTTTGAAAAGGGATCGCTCGACCGGCTCTCGTTACGCAGCGACGGTCGAATCTATCTGGCGCCTTCGTTCCAGGAGATCTTCGATTCGTCGACGCCTTATCTCTGGTCGATCGCCATCGATACGCAAGGGAATGTCTACACGGCGGGAGGAGGCACGGGGACCGGATCCGCCAAGTTGTTCGTGACCGGACCAAATGGCAAGACCCGAACCTTGGCCGAGCTTGACGGCCTCGAAATCCATGCCATCGCCGTGGATCGTAGCGGGCAGGTTTATGCCGCAACCGACCCGGACGGCAAGGTGTATAAAATCCCGCCAGGCGCCAAGCCGCGGCTTTTTTACGACCCACACGCCAAATATATCTGGGCGCTGGGGATCGATAGTAAAAACAACTTGTTCATCGCTACCGGCGATAAGGGTGAGATTTATCGTGTCACGCCGGCTGGCCAGGGCTCGGTGTTTTTCAAAACGGAAGAGACGCATGCGCGATCGATGGTGGTGGACTCGAGCGACAATCTGATCGTCGGGACGGAGCCCGGTGGATTGCTGATACGTATTTCGCCGGCCGGAAATGGCTTCGTTTTGTATCAATCGCCCAAGCGTGAAATGACCGCCGTCGCCGTGGCTCCGGGGGGCGACATCTATGCCGCTGGCGTGGGCACGCGCCCTACCAGTGCTGCTGCTGCCCTGCCCGTTCCAGCTTTGCCCCAATCTCCGGTTACCGTGCAAGCGTCTGCGGCGCCGGCCAGTCCGGCGGCCATTCTTCCCGCGCGTCTGGCCGTTCCGCCGAGTTTGGCATTGCCGTCCTCTCCGGTCACCGGAGGGTCCGATGTCTACCGGATCAATCCGGATGGTTCGCCGCGCAAGGTTTGGACCAACGCGCAGGATGTTGTGTATGCAATTGGGTTCGATCATGAGGGCCGCCCTTTGATTGGGACAGGCAATCGCGGAAGGATCTACCGGCTGGACTCGCCGGTATTGAACACGCTTCTGGTGGAGGCCCCTCCCACTCAGATCACCGGCTTCGTCTCAGGGCCACAGCGCCGGTTGTATGCGATCACGGGCAATATCGGGAAAATATACGAGATCGGGCCCGGGCTCGCAACCAAGGGCATCTTTCAGAGCGATGTTCTCGATGCCGGAGGGTTCTCTTATTGGGGCCGTGTCGAGTTTCGAGGCACGCCTGCCAATGCGGCGGTGTATACACGGACAGGGAACTTGAACCGTCCCCAGGACAACTGGAGTTCGTGGGCGCCGTTAAAGCTGGAACCGGATTCGGGCCTTCCCGCTTGCGGGCGATGCCTGAATGGGCGTATCGCGTCGCCTTCCGCGCGCTTTCTACAGTATAAAATCGAATTATCGGCCCGAACTTCTCAAGGAGCGGGTAAGAAGGCTTCGCCTGAGATCGCGTCGGTGGAAGCAGCCTATCTCCCGAAGAATTTTGCTCCTATCATCGAGGAGATCGACGTCGGTCCTCCGAATTATCGTTTTCCGGCACCGCCTAACCAAGCGACAGCCACGCCACCGGCGCTGATTCTGCCACCTTTTGGTCAAAAACGACGAAACGGGGCAGTGCCGTCCCTGGATTTAGGCTCCGCGCAATCCGTGAGCTATGCGAAAGGATTTATGGGGGCGCGGTGGAATGCGTCCGATGAGAACTCCGACAGCTTGATTTACACCGTGGAGATTCGAGGAGTGAACGAAACAGGTTGGAACCTCCTGAAGGATAAGGTCCGCGAGAAGTACTTCAGTTGGGACAGCACCGCGTTTCCGGATGGTGAGTACGAAGTGCGCATTACCGCCTCGGATTCGCCCGGCAACCCTCCCGGGGAGGCCCTCTCCGCAATTCTTGTCAGCGATCCGTTTCTCATCGACAACACACCGCCTCAGATCACAAATCTGGCGTCGAGCCCGCGCGCTGGAGGTGTCGAGGTGCGCTGGCAGGCTCACGATGCGCGCAGCATCATCGACCGCGCCGAGTACTCGGTGAACGGCGGCGATTGGATCCTCATTGAACCCACCACAAAATTGTCGGATGCGCCGGAAGAAGAGTACCTGGTGACGGTGCCGCGCGTCTCCCCTGGGGAACAGACCATCGCGGTGCGGGTTACGGATAGCTACGAAAACCAGGCTGTCGCCAAAACCATAGTAAAGTAACACTGGCACGATTTCGTGCGCAAGCTTTTTCAGAGGCTGAGTGGAACAGGCGGTTTCGCCTGTTCTCGACGAAAAGCGCGAACAGGCGAAAGCGCCTGTTCCACTCAGCGTTGTCAGGCGGGCATCGCCCGCATCGCCGCCTTCCCAACGTTCTCGTGCACCACGGAGAGTGATCCGATTAGCCGCTTGACGTTGATAGCGCCCACCGGAAGCGGCGACAAGGCAAGCCGAATCTCGGCGGCGGCCACGGCCCGGTAGAACTCCAATTGCATATGGAGAATGTCGCGCGCAAATTCCTGCCGGTCCTGGGGAGCATGGACCAGGATAAATTTGGCAAGCCGGATCAGGATATTGAAATCGTGCACTAAGGAATGCAGGTAGGAGCGGAAGATCCGGCACCGTTCGGCTCGGAGGTCCTGCGAAATGCTGGGATGATAACCGGGTTGCTTGGATAAAAATTCGTAGTCGTTTTCATGGAGAAGACGCACCATGGGCTGGTAGGTCTCAATCGAAAACTCATTTAGCCATTCGATTTCGGCCTCGCTCGGGTTTTGCCTGCGGAACAGCCGCCAGATGAAAAAGCTGAACACAGCAACCAGTGAGATTGCTGTCACAAACGTAACAGCCAAGAGGACACCGGACAATGACACAGATGCTAGCATACCGCACACAGAATAACGGAGTTTGAATCAGAATGCAAACTGTTTTATGTAAAATATTTAAGGTAATCACAGGCCTGGAACACTTTATTTGGAAGCTCGTGAAAAACTTGCGTTAATCGCCTCCAGTTGCTGTCGCAGCCGTTCTTCGTCTTGCGCGGTTAGCCCTCGGCCGATCGTCAGTTTGGCTTCCTCGCCCTTCCGGGTCAGAGCGAAAATCCAGAAGATCAGGCAACCCGTCGAGACCGCCAGCATGACAAGGCCCAATATCATATCCGGGCGGGAGCCGGTGTTTCTCATAAAGAGCGTTGTGGCCTTACTGGTGAAGTAGATCGCGTAACCGATCGTGTAGAAAATCACATTGCGATTCAGCGGGATAGGATAATACACCAGAAATCCGGTAATGAGAAATACGAAGCAGAAAAGGCTGGTGACGATCGGCCGCTCGACGCCAAACAGGTACGAGATAATATTCTTGGGGGTTTGCTCGATTCCGACCAGAAGGACGGAGAGCAGGATCGCAATCACAAGCGCGGCGCGAACATACCGGCGCGTCACGGTAGCGATTCCAGCCAGGTTTTTTAAGACCAGCGAGTACAGCTCCAGGGTGATCAAGGCGTACAGAAACACGATCGCCACTTCTGTCACAATAAAGAACAAGCCGTAAGCATTCGTACCCATCGTGAGGAAAAATGCTTCGCTCTCCTGAATGCAGAACACCACCAGATAAAGAAAGAAGAAGCGATAAGTCCGATTCAGGCCGTCCACCAAGAATCGGCATACCAAGCCTGCTGAAGCAGCGGCCTGCACAATTACTAGCGATTTTTCCGAAATGGTCAGTCCGGACATGCTGCCACGCTACGACGGCCGCTCGACAGCGCGAACGGCCGGTTCATTCTATTCGGATCCGCGATCCAAGAATCGAGTTTAGCATCGGGACATTTAGTCCGGGTGCAACGTTCGCGGGAACCCTAGTTGACGCTATCATCCGTGCCGGGCCGATTTGGAGGTGTGCTCGGGCAGGGATAGCAGCTAGGCCACGGGACGTCGGCGGAAACGATCGAGGCGAGCCCGAGGGCCAGGACAGCGGCTAGTACTAGTCTTTTAATCATGGTAAGCGATCTCCTGAAGTGGAATGTAAGGCAGCATTTAAGCTCCAGGGACATAGTACTCTCGTTCCCCGTTACTCGTAGTTCCCCGTACACTCTTTCGTAATCCAGAACAATTTTGCACCAAATCTGCTCCAAAACAGGCGGACTAGGTGTATGATCATCCGAGGTAGGGTTTTGTGCGTAGTGTCAATATGGGTACGAAAAGGATTCTGGAAAGAGGCGCCGGTTCTGACCTATGGCGCAATACTCTATCGCAAATTCCGTCGGTTTTCGGACGGCTGGTATATCTCTCGGCGCTCCGGAACCCGAATAGCGCCCGCTACAGCCATCATGGCCTGGCACTGATGTTTGGGGAGGAGGAGGCCAACCGGGCACTCCGAAAAAGTCACGCGCGCGCCTTCCACGATTGGCTTTCTTTCAACCTGGAGCGGCAGAAAAGCGACCTGGATTTGTATTTATCGGCGCTGTTTGAGGACCGGAAGACCGTTCTCGAGGCCTGGATTAGTCTCACTCCTTACCGGAATTTGATCCCGAATTCGGCAAAAACCATGGAACGCCGGCTCTATTTGGCGGATTTCAACGCAATCCTGGAACTGCTTAAGAACGAGTACGCCGCCGAGGACCCTGATCGAGGCGCATAGCGACACCGGTGATTTGTCCGATCACCTCTATCTCTTCTGGATGAGTGTAGATCTCCGGGGTGCAACCGGATGAAGGATGGGGCTGTAAAACCAATTTGCTCCCGTTGAGATTACACCAGCCGAACACATAGCCTTGACGGTGTTCCAGAAAATAGATGGGCCTATCGAATTCGCTCGTCCAGCCGGAATTGGCGATCTTCCGGCGGGTCTCATCGATCAACAGGAACGATCCCGGCTGCAGCAAGGGGTACATGAACCAGTCGTCCGTACCTACAAAGGCGTAGCGATGCTCTTTTAGATCCAGCCCCTCCAGAAACAGAAGCGGCATCCTCCCCCAGCGTTGGATCATGCGGCTGAGGTAGGTGGTGCGATGAATGTCAATACCCGGATCGAGCGAGAATGGAAGCAGGGCCTCGGAGCGGGCGGTGGGTTGAAAACCGATCGAATGTGTACGGCTCACGTCGGCCAAAGTACAGTCCGCGGGAAGCGAGGGCAGGTGAATCTCGAACCATTCAAGTACTTCTTGAAAATCTAAACGGTAAATGGCGCACAGCGAGTACAGTTTGAAGATGTTAGGGACCAATCCCCGGTTCTCGATTTCAGAAATCCGATTAATGAGAACAACAAATTCATCGTTGTGGTATTTGTCCGCGATGAGCTGGCTGGCATGTTCGACGTCGCGAACCCGGAGGCTCAAGCGCTCGCGGGCGCGCCTGAGCTTTTGGCCGGCATCGTCTGTGATATGCTTTCCGAGTCCCCCGGCACGAGTGGGAAGCGAGGTATCAGTCATGAATCAACTTGTCGAATTATAGCCGTCCGGGCCCGTTGAGAGCAAGCGGGATGTTTTACATTTGTTCGGTTTTCCGAACAAGATTCAGGCGTAGGAGGCTTTTTGAGGATCGTTGTTGGCATAACAGGCGCAAGCGGCACAATCTACGGATACCGCTTGCTCGAGAAATTACGCCAAATTCCGAAGGTCGAGGTTCACCTGGTTTTGACCCGGTCGGCCGAGCGAACCGCCCATTTGGAAATGGACAAGACCGCCGCCCAGTTCAAGTCCCTTGCACATTTTGCTTATCCTCTCGAAGATGTTGGAAGCAGGCTCGCCAGCGGCTCCTTTTTGACAGAAGGAATGGTCATTGCGCCCTGCTCCATCCACAGCATGTCGGCCATAGCGGCAGGCCTGAGCTCGAATCTGCTTGTTAGGGCGGCCGACGTTTGCCTGAAGGAGCGCCGCAAGCTGGTTTTGATGGTCCGCGAGACGCCGTTCCATCTCGGCCATCTTCGCACCATGGTGACGCTGACCGAAATGGGCGCCATCATCGCCCCGCCGATCCCAGGGTTTTATCATCAGCCGGAAACCGTTTTGGATATCGTCGATCATAGTGTTGACCGCATTTTAGACCTGATGAATTTGCCTGCCGCCAATGCCCGGCGTTGGGATGGAAAGACCGCCGGGCCAAAGATTGAGCCGGCCATGGGCCGATCGTGAAATCGCTCGAAGCCGGCTTTCAAGGTGAGCTCGGAGCGTTTAGCCAGGAGGCCGTCCGGCAACTCCTGGGGGATGCTGCACGGGTAGTTCCTTTCCAAAGGTTCGAAGACGTTTTCCAGGCGCTCAAGAGAAAGAAGATCGAAGCCGCGGTGATTCCCATTGAGAACACGCTGGCCGGATCGGTCCATGAGAACTATGATCACTTGCTCCAATATGGTTTCCGGATCGCCGCGGAAACGAACTTGCGGATCGTGCATAATCTGATGGCGGCGCCCGGCGTAAAGTTCAAACAGATACGCCGTGTGTTCTCGCACCCGGTCGCCCTGAACCAGTGTCTGGACTTCTTCAAATCAAACCCTCAAATAGATAAAATTCCGTTTTACGATACAGCCGGCAGCGCCAAGATGCTAATTGAAAAAAATCTAAGCGATGCCGGGGCGATCGCATCGAGCGTGGCGGCATCGATTTACGGGTGTAAGATCCTGAAGCGTTCGATCGAAGACGATCATAGAAATTTTACTCGATTTTTTTTATTAAGTGGTAGGAAAAATCCTGCCACTTTGAAAAGGAAAACCTCCGCGCAGTGGAAAACATCGCTGGTCTTTACGACTTCGAACCTGCCGGGAGCTCTGTTTCGGAGTTTAAGCGCCTTCGCCCTCCGCGATCTGAGCCTCACCAAGATTGAATCGCGGCCACTGCGCGGCAAGCCGTGGGAGTACCTGTTCTACGTAGATCTACTCGGGCGTGAAGACGACGTACGGGTTCAGAAAGCACTCGGCCATCTGGAAGAGCTGGCCGATTTTCTCCGGGTGTTGGGAAGCTACCCGAAAGGAGATTGATCCGCACTTCTCGGATCCGCAGATCGAGAGAAAATTCTATCCAAGCGATGGTCTGACTCATCTGTACGGTATGATGACTAAGTAGTCAGTCTGATGCCGGACACCGCTCAGCAGCGCCACATCAATCCCTGGCTCATCGCCGCTTCGGTGATGCTCAGCACTTTTATGGAAGTGCTGGACACCACCGTGGTCAATGTCTCGCTTCCGCACATCGCCGGGAGTCTGTCGGCGTCAATCGATGAGTCTACGTGGGTCCTGACTTCCTACCTGGTTGCGAACGCGATTATTCTCCCGATCACCGGCTGGCTATCGAACTACTTCGGCCGTAAGCGGCTGTTGATGGCGTCGGTGGCCGGCTTCACGGTTTCCTCTTTTCTGTGCGGCATCGCGCCTACTCTACCTCTGCTGATCCTGTTTCGGTTGATCCAAGGCGCTTGTGGCGGATCATTGCAGCCTTTATCCCAAGCCGTCTTGCTCGAGGCATTTCCGCCCGAAGAGCGCGGCAAAGCGATGGGCTTCTGGGGTCTTGGGATCGTCGTCGCGCCAGTGCTTGGCCCGGTCCTGGGAGGATGGCTGACCGACACGTATAGCTGGCGATGGGTCTTCTATATCAATCTGCCGGTCGGCATTGCCGCGATGATCATGACGCAACTGTTTGTCTTCGACCCCTCTTATATCAAGCGCGCGACATCTCGCATTGATTATTGGGGCATCGGAATGCTGGCCGTCTGGATTGGCGCGTTGCAGATCGTATTCGACAAAGGACAGGAAGACGACTGGTTCAGCTCGCGCCTGATCGTCACGCTCACGGCGGTGACCGGTGTTTTTCTAATCGCTTTCCTGATCCGGCAGTTGATGGCGAAGACTCCGGTCGTCGACCTGCGCGTGTTCAAGCTCCGGAGCTACAGCGCGGGAGTTTTCCTGATGGCAGTCCTTGGGTTTGTTTTGTACGGGAGTATCGTGATCCTCCCCATCTGGCTCCAGACCTTGCTCGGCTATTCTTCCGCGGAATCAGGCATTACCATGGCCCCCCGCGGATTTGGCTCCATGGTGGGAATGCCGGTGGTCGGAATACTTCTTCTCCCCAGGTTTGATCCTCGAAAGCTGCTAGGAACTGGTCTTCTATTAGGCGCTTTTTCCACCTACCAGCTTGCGCAGCTCAGCCTGGACGTGGGCTTCTGGAATCTGTTCTGGCCGCAGTTTATTCAAGGATTTGCGCTGGGCCTGGTCTTTGTCCCGTTGACTACCATTTCTATGTCTCCCGTACCCAAAGAGTCGATGGGTAACGCAACCAGTCTCTTCAACCTGATGCGCAACATCGGTGGCAGCATCGGCATCGCGATGGTGACAACCTTAAGCGCCCGCTATCAGCAAAGGCATATCAATGTGCTGACATCTCACATTTCAGCGTTGAACCCTCAGGCGATGCAAGTGATGCACGGTCTGCAGTCTAATTTTCAAGCTTCCGGCTCGGATCCCGTCACCGCTCAAAAACAAGCTTACGTATCTATGTTCGGGATGGTCCAGCAACAGGCCGCGATGCTGTCATTTCTGGATGTTTTCATGCTGCTGACATTTATCTTCCTGGCGATGGTTCCGCTGGTGTTCATCATGACAAAGCCGCGCAAAGCCGCACCGGGCGAGATCGCCGTGCACTAAAGGAAAAATCACTTGAGCTATTTCTCTTCAATTCGCTGCATTGGGAGCATCCTGCTGGGGGCCGCCGCCCTCCACGCGCAGGTTCCTCCCGGTCAATCGCCACCATCCTCGCCTGGCATGACCCAGCAGATCCGGACCCGCCAAAGCGCACCGTCATCAGGTGCAATGCCGGCCTCGTTTATTGCCAGTATTCCGACCGGGAAAGCGACGGACGGAGAACTGGCTCTGACGATTGAGGACGCTCTCGCCCGCGGCTTGAAGTACAACCTGGGTGTCGTCGAAGGCGATCTCGAAACGAGGTTCGAGCGGAGCAACCGGCTTCGATCTTTAAGCCAATTACTGCCGGCCCTGAACATTCGCCCATCGATCACGGAAGAGCAGGTCAACCTGGCCTCCTTCGGATTCACCGGGTTTCCGGGCATTCCGAGCGTAGTCGGCCCCTTCACGGTGTACGATGCGCGCGCTTATGCTTCCGTTCCCGTGCTCGACATCTCCGCTTTGCGAAACTACCGTGCCGGGGCGCAGAGCATCACCGCCGCCAAACAGAGCTATCAGGATGTGCGCGACACCGTCACGCTCGTAGTCACCGGTCTTTACCTGCAAGCCAATGCGGGCGCGGCGCGAATTGAGACCGCGCGGGCGCAGGTCGCGACATCGCAATCACTGTATCAAAGAGCGTCGGATCGGAGAACCGCGGGCACAGCCCCCGCCATCGATGTAGTGCGTGCGCAAGTCGAGTTGCAATCCCAGCAGCAGCGCTTGATCTTCTACGAAGGCGATTTTGAAAAGCAGAAACTCAGTTTGGCTCGGGCCATCGGTCTTCCGTTGGGCCAGCAGTTCCGTCTGGCTGACCCCATCCCGTATACTCCCTTGCCGGCCGGAGTTGAGTTGCAGTCATCGCTCGATCGCGCCTATCAGGATCGAGCCGACTACCAGGCGGCGCTGGCTCGAATCAAGGCTGCCGAATTGAGAAAACAGGCCGCCCGCGCGGAGCGCTTGCCCACGGCGGGCGTCGACGCCAATTACGGAGTAATCGGCCCGCAAATCAATCAGACGCACGGCAGCTTTTCCGTTCAAGGCTTCGTCAACATTCCGATCTTCCAGGGAAGGCGGGTAGAAGCCGATGTTCTCGAGACCGACACGGAACTGCAGCAGCAGCGTGCTCAGCTCGAGGATTTGCGCGGGCGAATCGATAACGACGTTCGAGGCGCGTTCGTGGATCTGCGCAGCGCTTCGAGGCAAGTGGAAGTGGCGCGCAGCAATGTGGATCTGGCTCGCCAACAGATTGAGCAGTCGCGGGACCGTTTTGCGGCAGGGGTCACGAACAATCTCGAAGTGGTGCAGGCCCAGCAAGCGGTGGCGGCGGCGAACGAGAACTTCATCGCCAGCCTCTATTCCTTCAACGTCGCGAAGGCGGAACTGGCCCGCGCGGTGGGCGGTACGGAAAAAGTAATAACGGACTACTTAAAGAGGATTCATTAGATGGGTGAGTACGACAACCGCCAGGCTGTTGAGGAATTGCGCGACGAGGTCCGCAGGCTTCGCGAAGAACAGGATCGTCTGCGCACTCAAGTGAACCCGAATGGTGGTGATGGACATGGGCCGCCAGACGAAGAACCAAAAGCGAAGGAGCCTGAGAAGGACGCCGCTGAGCCTAAGAGTCCTGACGGGCGGGGCTTCTTGCGGTCGCACCCTGTCGGCGTAGTCGTGGCGCTGTTTCTGCTTGTGGGCCTCGGGATCGGCGGCTATTTTTTGATGGGGTATCTGAACTCCTATCAATCGACGGACGACGCCCAGATCGATGGCCATTTGAACTTGATCAGCAGCCGGATCGCTGGAACGATCAGTGCGTTGCATGTCACCGACAATCAGCAGGTGCAGCAAGGTCAACTGCTCGCGGAGATCGATCCACGCGATTACCAGGTGGCCCTGGAGCGCGTGCAGGCCAACCTCGCGCAATCGCAAGCTCAGCTTCGCGCGGCGAACCCAAGCGTTCCGATGACTCAGACGACCTCTGAAACTACCATTTCCACTTCGCAGGCGGAAATCCTGGAAGCTCAGGCGGGCGTCTCCGCAGCCGAGCGCGATTATCAGGAAGACTTGGCCAAGCTGCGGGATGCCGAGGCAAACAACGCCAAGGCTCAAGCGGATCTGGCCCGGTATAAACTCCTGGTTTCGAAAGAGGAGGTCTCGCGCGAAGAGTACGATCAGAAAGTCGCGGCGGCGCAGTCGGCTGCCGCGGTGGTCGAGAGCAGCCGGGAAGCGGCAGCTTCGTCCCAGAAGGTTATAGACCAACGTCAGGCGATCCTGGCACAAGCGCAAAGCAGGTTGCAGCAGGCGAAACAGAACGCGCCCCGCCAGGTCGCCGTACAGCAGGCCAATGTGCAAGCGCAAAAGGCAATGGCAGCCAGCGCGGCAGCAGGCGTGAACGAGGCGCAGTTGAACCTGCGGTACACCAGGATCATCGCGCCGGTAAGCGGTATTGTGGGCCGCAAATCGGTGGAGCTGGGCACGCGCGTCCAACCCGGACAACAACTGATGGCCGTTATTCCTTTGGAGGACATCTGGGTAACGGCTAACTTCAAGGAGACGCAACTCAAGCGCGTGACCCCGGGGCTGCGAGCCACGGTTCATGTAGACGGCGTGGGCCGCGATTATGAGGGTTACGTGGAAAGCTTGCCCGCCGCGACTAGCTCGCGGTTCAGCCTTTTGCCCGCTGAGAATGCGACTGGCAATTACGTGAAAGTTGTTCAGCGCCTTCCCGTGCGGCTGCGCTTCAAACCCGGCCAGGATCCCGACCGCCGATTGCGTCCAGGCATGTCCGTGGAGCCGAAAATTTGGCTACATTGAACCCAAAACCAGGCAGGACCAAGAAAGAAGTTGTCACCGAGTTCCGGTGCAAGAGTATTCTGGGAGCCGCGCGGGCGGTGTTTGCGCGCAAGGGTTTTTCAGCGGCATTAGTAGACGACATCGCGGACGAGGCGGGCATCGCAAAGGGCACGGTGTATCTCTACTTCCGCTCTAAAGAGGAGATCTACCTTGCGGCGCTGGTCGAGGATCTGCAGCGGTTCCACGAGCAGACGCTCGAGGCGGTGAAGACGGCCCAAGGGGCGCGTCAAAAGATCCGTGCGTTTGCAGAGGTTGGTCTCGAAAACTGCCGCACCCATCGAGACTTCCTGCGAATCTTTGTCTCGGAGTTTCACAAACCAAAAGCCCTGGCCGGCCTTCATCGGCAACGCTTACATCTGTTGGCGTCCATCCTTGAAGAAGGAATTCAAGCGGGCGAAATCAGGCCGGTAAGCGTACCGGCGGCAGCCGCCGCGCTTTTCGATATCATCCGCGGCAGCATGGAGAGACAACTTCTGGACGAATTGAAGAACAGCCCCGGCCAGGACCTGGAGTTTATCCTAGACCTGATCTGGACCGGCGTGGGACATACTTCAGCGGGAGCGACGGGGGCCGTCACTGGGCAGGCAAATTGCCTGCCCCACTCAGAATCAACCACCTAGCCGTGGTTTTCTGAAGAGCTTGTCCCCTTACTTCTTCACAGTGAACGTTACGCTGACGGTGGTCTCGCCGCTCTCGGCGCCGATCAGCACAACAGCCGAATGCTTGTTGCCTACGTCCTCAGCCGCGATCATGCCTCCCGCCGAAGAGCCGCTAGTCCCGCTGACCGTGTTGTTGATCTTCATCCCCGACGATTTCAGGCCGTCTTCATAAAAGCGCGTTACTTTATCAACAGGGTCGTGGGTCTTGAAGGCATAGCTGCCGCTGTCGCCATCTTTCGACTGGGCTGAATACGCCACTTGCGGCGACGAGCCTGGATAGTCGGGAACCCAGGTGGGCACTTTCGCAGTTTGGCCCCCGCCGATCTTGACTGTCCCGTCCGCGGACTTTACTTCCAGCGTGCCGTTCTTCCCGTCTCCCGAGGCGTTGAAGGTGACCGCATCCTTGCCGTCTTGTTGAAAAACGAATTTGCCTTTCTTGGCGTCTTCAAGATTCACGCTGTAGGTCTTGCCCTCTTTCTTGTCTCGAACGGTGACCAAGCCGCGATTCTCGTCAATAGAGAGCACTTCGATATTCGGATTTAGGGCAGCCATGATCTTCACGCTGGCCAGCGCAGGATTTCGCCTCATCAGCTCCGGATCGAGGCCGGCTTGCTTTGCTTTGTGCACCAGGAAAAATCCTGCACCGACTACCAGAACCACGACGATCATGAAGAACGCGCCGATTCCGACCAGCACCCATACAATCGGGCTTACTTTCTTTTTGACCGGCGGCGGGTACATGGGCGGATTTACGGGCGAACCAGGAGGCGGCGGAACAGGCGGATAATTTGTACTCATGCGGATTCCCTCTGGATCAGCATACAGTAGAAACATGCCTGAGATCATCTTTTGTATGCAGTTTAAAGGTACCGGCACTCCCGGCGCGGAATCCGGCGTTCTGAAAGCGACTACCAGCGCCACGAGCTGTTCGGTAAAGACCGTCGTTGGGCCCGACGGTGTCACGGGCAGCTTCATCCCCGCGGAGGGGGGCTTGGCCTACTTCGAATCCGAGGTCCGGATGACGGGCACCGATACTTTCCTCGAAAGTGGGACCATCACGTTCGGCGAGGGAGATCACTCATTGACGTTCAGCACGGTAGGGCAGGGGCATATCGCTCCGGAGCCGGGCACGAAAACAATGTTGGGAGCGGTGATGTGGAAGGTGGATAGCGGAGAAGGGCAATTCAAAGAGGCGATTGGATTGATCACTTCTAATTTCTCCCTGGATGGCGCGGGAAGTGTAATCGACCATCAGTTCGGAGTAATCACGGTGAAGTAGTAAAGCGCCACCGGCTGAGTGGAACAGGCGCTTTCGCCTGTCCGCGACGAAAAAGAACGCGCAGGCGAAACCGCCTGCTCCACTCAGCGCAACTTGCTGGAAACAAACTGGAGTTAGGTTGTCGAGCGTTTGGCGGTGAATTCCCGAGCTTGGCCTTGGCCGCCCTCGCGCACCACACTGAATTTGATCTCATCGCCCGCTACTTTTCCGGTATAGTTCTGTTTGACAGTGTTGCCTTGCATTTCACGCGTGACCGTGAAGGTAATGGTGTCGCCGTCCACCTTGCCGTCACTGATTGCGGTTTCGCCCTGCGGGTTGGCGACGGTGCCGGTGAGAGCGCTCCCATCGGCTTTTAGATCAAAAGTGAGCTTCATGGTATTGCCGCCGCGTCCGGGCATTTCCGCCATCCACTTACCCGAAACGTCCGCGGCAAAGGCCGCGATTGCCAGTAAGCTCGAGAGTAAAGCTAAACGAAGTTTCATATTTCCTCTTTCTAAGGGTTGCTGCTGGAATGCTGCAATTGAGATGACAGCAGTAAGTGAAGAGTTACTTAAGGCGTGTAAAAAAAGGTCATGAAGCGTGTCTTGATTGCTCTTTTCGTATTCGGAATAACATTTGGCTATGTTGAGGCTTCGGTAGTGGTGTACCTAAGGGTCATCTACGAGCCTCTACGGCAAAACATCAGTCCGCGGCCATCCAACGAGCTCTTTCCTTTAATAACTCCACAGCAACTTCAGGCCGCGGGCGCTATCCACACGCGGCGCTTACTTACGGAACTTGGACGCGAGGCTGCGACGATCCTGATGTTAGCGGCCGTTGGATTAGCCGTTGCCCGGACATTTCAACAGTGGAGCGCGGCGTTCCTGATTGTTTTCGGGGTCTGGGACATTTCCTTCTATGCATTCCTCAAGTTGCTGATCGATTGGCCCGCGTCGTTGAATACCTGGGATCTTTTGTTCCTGTTACCAGTGCCCTGGGCGAGTCCTGTGATTGCGCCGATCATCGTCTCGCTATCGATGATCCTGTGCGGGATTATCGCTCTGCGGCGTCCACTGCGTATTCGGCCGCTCCATTGGGTCTCGATCATGTTAGGCGGAGTAATTGTTGTTATTGCATTCACAATGGATTACCGGAACACTGTCACAGGCGGTCTACCCAATCCGTTCCATTGGATCGTATTCAGTGTGGGCGAGTTAATTGGGCTGGCGGCCTTTGGCGCCGCAGTATGGCATCCAGAATCTCGGGAATTTCAAAAACAGCCCGGTTATTGATCGCGGCCGCGTTGGCTTTGAAACGCGCGAAGTTCGTCTCATCGAGCAGGGTTCGCAGGCCAGCCGCGATTCGGCGAAAGGAAGGCAGGACGACGCCCACCCGCGCCTCCTCGATCCAGTCCGCGTTATAACGTTCTTGCGGTAGGGTCCATGCGTTGCGCTCCACAATCACCGGAAGATTCATATGCAGCGCTTCGCTGATGCTGCCCGGGCCAGGCTTGCCGATAAAGAAATCGGAGAGGTGCATGTAGTATGGGATCTCGGTTGTGAATCCCTGGACGTGCAGGGGAAATCCCGGCTTTAGTGCCGATAGACGCTTGCGCAGCTTTTGATTGCGACCGCAGATCATGATGAGCTGCAGCTTGAGGCCACCGCGCGCGACCTCTTGCGCAATCGAAACCATCTGATTCGAGCCTTGCCCTCCGAACAGCACTAACCCGGTGGGTAAATCGGGATCGAGCCCCAGGCGGATACGCTCATCGCGGCGGTTTACATCCACCGGCGCGTAAAAGTGCGGGCGAACGATCATGCCGGAGGTGCGATGAACACGGTGCTCGGGATGCCCGTGCGCGCGCGCATGCTTGGTGGCCTGTTCGGTCCCGCAGACGAAAAACTGAACAGCTTCATCGACGTGTTTCTCGATCCAGAAGTGCGGCGGATAATCCGCGAAATCGGTGAGTATGGTCACCATGGGCGTCGGCGGGCGGTTCCGAGCGCGATCGGCCGCCCGCAGCGCTTGCAAAATTGCGCGATTGAAATTCGGAATCAGCGAGACCACCATCGCTGGATCGCGCTCGGACCAGAATTTCGTCAGCAGCTTGACTTGCGCCCGATGATAGATTCGAATGATCCCGTGCATAGCGCGCAGGAGCTGCTTAGATCCCAATGTGTAACCGCGCTTGAGCATCTGGTTGTAGAGATCCTCGAGCCGCACGCCGGTGTATTTGCGGAAAATATCGAGTGGGTCCAGGATCTCCTGCACGTTGACCAACTGGATATCCCAGGGCCGCTGTTGTTGCTCGATTACCGATTTCAAAGCCAGCGCGGCGCTACGGTGGCCACCGCCCGCATCAAAAAAGAGAAAATCGATCTGGCTCATGGATTGACGGGACAGGTTCAACAAACTGTAACACCTTGAGCGCTATATTTGGACTAGCCATGCGCGGGTTCATCGCCAGGGGAGATTATCGGTTGATGCAACGGGCAAACAATTGGCCCGCTCCAAGGTGGATCCGCCTCTGGGCCATGGCAGCAACCCGGGCGGGCGATGGCTGGCTGTGGTGCATCATCGGTTTCGCGGTCCTGCTGTTCGGCGGTGAGGACCGGATTGCCGCCGTGGGTTCCGCTGGACTCGCTGCGCTGTTCAGCGTTCTGCTTTTTATGGGCTTGAAGCGTCTGACAGGCCGGGAGCGGCCATGTACCGTGACGCCGCATTGCTGGGCGACGCTTCTGCCTCCCGACCATTTCTCATTTCCTTCGGGTCACACCATGACGGCCTTCGCTGTGGCCGTGGCGTTTTCGCTGTTTTATCCTTCTTTGGCGCCAGGGCTTCTGTTTTGTGCATTCAGCATCGCGATTTCACGAATCCTGCTGGGCATGCATTTCCTGAGCGACGTCATGGCCGCCATGCTGTTAGGCGCGGGACTGGGCTTTGTGGGGCATGCTCTAGCTTGACCCCATGCTGCTAGCACAGAGCACGTACGGTGCATCAGGAGTGCGCCTGGTCAAAGTCGCCCGATCTCCCGGCCGCCACGCCTTCAAGGAATTGACCGTCGGCGTCCAGTTTGAAGGTGACTTCGAGCAGAGTTTCAGCTCCGGCGATAACTCGAAGATTCTGCCTGCCGACACGATGAAGAACACCGTGTTCGCGCTGGCGAAGCTTTACTCCATCGAGCAGATTGAGGAATTCGCGCAGACTCTCATCGATCACTTTCTTACGGATAATCCACAGATCGCGCGTGTCACCGTAGAGATTGCCGAGCATCTGTGGAACAGGGTCAGCTTCGGCGGCAAGCCTCATCCGTTTGCATTCACTCCGGCCGGTCCTGAAAAGCGCATAGCGGTTGTTTCCGGCACCCGCGATGGCGCGGCAATCGAGGCCGGAGTTCAAGATCTTGTACTGGTCAAAACGGCGGGCGCGGGTTTTGAGGGCTACCGCCGCGATCCGTTCACGACCCTGCAGGCTTCCTTTAACAGCGTGCTTGCGACATCTGTCAATGCGCGCTGGCGCTACGACGATGCCGAGATTACGTTCGGGACATACTGGCACGGCATTCGGGAGACGATCCTCGAAACATTCATCGAACACGAAAGCCGGTCTTTGCAGAACACTCTCTATGTAATGGCGGAGGCGGTGCTGGAGCGGTATCGCGATATTCTCGAGATCAATTTATCGCTGCCGAACCGGGGCTGGGTGCCCGCCGAGCTCAGCAAGCTGGGCCTGGAGAATGAAAACGATGTTTTTATTCCGATGGATGAGCCGCACGAGATGATTCAGGCACAAGTGAAACGGGACTGATTCCGTGGCGCGGGGCCGAGGCGCCCGCCTCGGCCCCGCAGGCGGCCAGGCAAGGACTGGATTGAAAACATCAGGGTCTTCGTCTAAGTGCAACACACTCTCGAAAAACCTCCTGTGGTGTGAGGTAGAGTGGAGCAGGCCGTTGGCCTGCGGAGCAGGCGAAACCGCCTGCTCCACTCACTGCTATTCATCGCCTTTGGTGGGCGATCCCGCGTCCATAAAAACAAGCAAGAATGCCTGTGGGTGGAGTTTCTACATTTTTTAAGTGGGGCAGGTTGGCTAACCTGCAGGCCGATTGGCAATCGGCCTCCCCCAAGAAACGGAGAATTCTCATACTGAGGAGCCACTGCCGTTCCGTGGCGACCTTCACTCATCGACGTTTGCCGCATCTGTACGAGATCGGCCGGCCTATGTTTTTCACTTGGCGTCTCCACGGCAGCCTGCCGCCCAACCGCCCTTTTCCTGACCATCTGACGTCCGGACGGCATTCGTCAGTATGGATCGCATTCTGGATGGCGCCCCGCACTGGCCCACTGTACCTTCGACGTCGGGAGATCGCCAATCTGGTGGTTGAATCCATTCTCTTTCACCAGGAAGGGCTGAATCACTACGAACTCTACGCCTACGTCGTAAGGGCAAAGCACGTACACCTTTTGATCACGCCAAGCGTCGCAGTCTCGAAGGCCATGCATTCGCTCAAGAGGTTTACTGCCAGGAAAGCCAATGAACTTCTGAAGCTTACGGGGCTGCCCTTTTAGCAAGATAAAAGTTGCGACCATCTGGTGCGCGATCAAATCGAATTCGGGAAGATCGCTCATTATGGGCTGGGTTGGTTGCCACCCCGAAGCGTTCGTCTGGTCTAGAGCGGGCCGATTGCCAATCGGCCCGCAGGTTAGCAACCTGCCCCACTTGAAAATGTAGAGACTCCAGAGGCGACCTTCGGTCGCCCCTGGACTTTGGCTTTTCACTAGATAAAAACCATTTTTGATGCTTCATGTTGCAATCAGGCGTGCCTTGTGGTATCTAGTTGTATAACTAGATACAATAAAGGAGCGTAGCCGCCCATGGGATTCC
>JBPCOQ010000112.1:0-69811 GCA_051000095.1 Bryobacteraceae bacterium
AGCGTTGGCACCGATCACGATACCGCCAGTTTCGCTGTCCATGCTATCGGTCGCTGGTGGTTGACCATGGGGCAAAACCGTTATCCCAGCGCCAAGCGGCTCCTGGTGACGGCGGATGGCGGGGGCAGCAACGGACACCGTGTCCGGTTATGGAAGGCCGAATTGCAAACGCTGGCCAATACACTGGGCTTTCCGATCACAGTCTGCCATCTGCCGCCAGGCACCAGCAAATGGAATAAGATCGAACACCGCCTCTTTTCCTTCATCACCACCAACTGGCGTGGCAAGCCCTTGCGGAGTTTCAGGACCATTGTGCAGTTGATCGCGGCAACAACCACCACAACCGGGCTTACCGTCCACACCGAACTGGATGAAGGCAAATACCCCAAAGGCGTAAAAATCTCAGACGCTGCATTCAACGCCATCAACCTCGCTCGCCACACATTTCACGGCGACTGGAACTACACCATTTCCCCTGTGACCATATGAATCATTTATTTATGCACAACACCTAAGAACTAAGGTTTACCGAAGGCCAGTAGGACGTTCCCGGCCATGCCGCCCAGCGCGGCGTAGCCGGAGTTGACAAAGAGCATGCCGTTCGCAATCGTCGGCCCCGTAGCGTTCAGCGACCCGCCTTTTGCGGCGATGCCGTTTACCGTGTCGAACTCCCGCAGGGTGTCGAAGTCCCACAGCACGCCGCCGTCGGAAGTTGCGTAAGCGCGCAAGTGGCCGTCCATGGAGCCGGAGAAGACCACGCCCGGGATGACCGTGGCGGGCGCCATCTGCGCGGGAGCGCAACTCGCCTTCGTTCCGCAAGCCGGTTTCGCCGGAGGGGCGTACCACACCTTTTCGCCCGTGCCCATGTTCAGGGCGAACAAGCCGCCACCGGCCAGGGAGCCGTCAGCCGCTTTGACGCCCCAATCCGACAAGGGCACATAGACCGTTTTTTCGTCCGCGGCGGATCCCCACATGATCCCGCCCAGCGCTCCTCCTTTTCCAATTCGTACCTCCCAAAGAATGTCGCCCTGCTTATCAGGATCCAATCCATGGACCACGCCGGATTTTTGACCAACCACGAGTACATCTTTGCCGTTCACGGTCCGCAAAATCGGGGAGGAACCGATGTCGATGTCGGGCCCTTGCGTTTCCGGGCAGCTCCCTTTATTGGGGTTGATGCAGCCGAAATTCCAGTGGTCGCCCTTGCTCATCTGGCTGGACCACTTGACCGCTCCGGTGTCGAGATCCATCGCGATAATCGCGTCGCTGTACTTGGTTACCGGGTCGGTGTACTGGTTGCCGGTCCCGACATACAGCACCTTGCGTTTTACATCCAGGGTTGGCGACGACCAGACAGCGCCGCCCGAGGGCCCGAACCTGTCAGTGCCGGCTGTGCTCTGCCCGGTCGGAGCGGGCGCATCGGGAATACTGTAGGTCTTCCAGAGCCGCTGGCCGGTTTTTGCGTCGAGCGCGACCACGCTGCCGCGGAACTTGCAACACAAGTATTTCGGACTGCCTGCCGATACTTCTTCAATGGACGACACCGGCACATATAAGCGTCCCTGGTAGAGCTTGGGCGCGCCCGTGATGCGGGCAGCCGGATGATCTTCAACCTGGGCCTTCCACAGCAGTTCACCGTTCCGGGCATCGACTGCGTAGACGTTCGCCTTCACATCGCCGAAATACGCCGCGGAGCGGCCGTTGTCCACCGCACCAACCGAGATGGCGGTGCGGACCGTGACGGGCGCTTTGTACGTCCAGTACACGCAGCCGGTCTTTGCATCCAGGGAGAATACCGTCCCGTCACCGCTACCCAGAAACAGACGGCCTCCGGCGATGGTTGGCTGTCCGTAAACGACGGCGCCCGGGAATCCAAAGGCCCATTTGAGCTTGAGATTCGGCACCTGGGTGGCTGATAGCCCGGCCATGTTCGCGGGTTGGAAGCGCGTGTTAGCAAGATCGACGCCCCATCCATTCCAGCCGTTCAGGTTCGGCAGCGCGGCGCCAGCGTCGGGGCAGGAGTTCGTTTTGGCTGCCGCGATCGAGCCAGCGGCATGCGCTTCCGTCAAGAAGTTGGCAATTGCATCGCGCTGGGTCGCGGTGAGCGCGGCGCCTTGGGCTTTCATCGCGCCTGTTTCGAGCGCTGTCAGGATCGCCTGCTTTGATAAATGGGAAAGCGCTTCCGGGGACGGCGTGCGATTGGCACCTCCGGCGGGCTTGTGGCAGACCGCGCAATCGCGCTGGAACAGCGCGGAGCCACTCTCATCGGCGGCGAACGCGCTCAGGGATATTGACAAGAAAAAGGCAGGCAAACGTTGCATGTTCGGAACTATTATATTGTGCTGGTCACACGGACCACTTCCTGACGGTCGTGGCTCAGTTTACGACTGCCGTGGAGCCAGATTACCAGGAGGGCGCCTAAATAGAAGGCTCCGCCGATTAGCAGCGTGGTTCGCAATCCTAGATAGATCGCCAGCAGAATGGCAGTGGCCGAGCCCATTACGCTGGATGCGGCGTTCAAGGACCAAGCCCAGCGGAGGGCTGGGGGCGAGAGTTGTTCGAGCCTGCTCAGTCCGGTTGGGAATGGCATGCCCATCAGGAATCCCGCGGGCATAATGAGGCACGCGGTAATCAGCATCTTGAGCGCGAGCGGCAGCCCCACGCCAGCTTCACTGACCGGCGCCGCCACGAACGCTAGGATGGCGACTATCAGCGCAACGCCGAGCAGCACCCACCGAAGCCGCGGGTCGGCCGCATCGGCGATCAGCCGCCGGCTGAAAAAGCTTCCCAGGCCGCTCGAGATCAGCATGGAGAAGATGATCACTGTAAGCGCATAAGTCGGATGGCCCAGGAACAGGACGAACTTCTGAATGAGTGCAACCTGGATCAGAATATAGCCAACACCAATGAAGATGAAGTACCAGAGAAATCCGCGCACGCCGCTCTCAACCGGGAGGCGCGTCCGGAGCAGCAAAGGTGGCAGCGCCAGCACCACCACGGTCGCGAAAACACTGATACCCACCAGGCTGAAGAGAAGCGGCAGAGCGCGATTCACCTTGGCGTCCGCGGCAATGCCCGGCTGTGTGAGAACCTGCCAGACATCGCGAGGTTGAACGGTGTAGAAGAAGAACGGGCGATCGTCGCTCACGGGCGAGACATCGAACGGATAGTCTTTCCAGAAGCGCGCGGGGTCCGGACTGCGCAGCAATTTTCCGAAAGCGTTGGCGGGTTGGTCGCCGGGCAAGTACAGCGCCTGCATGGCCGGATTCCCGGCGACGGCTTGGCGCGCCTTCGCGATATCGCCGGCGGAGAGCGGCTTCCGGAAAATCAGGACCGTGTCCTGCGCGCCCCACTGGTGCAGCTTTTCGGCGTCTTCCCGCAGCACGATGAGATGCCTCCACGGCTCCGTCTCACCAAGGCTTTGCAATGCGGCCATCGCTAGCGAGAGCAGGCGCAACGATTCACGCGGCGGCTCAAAGCCCCAGCGCGTAAACACCATCAAGCCATCCTCGGTGAGGTGGTTCAGGTAGTCCCGAAACGCGTCCGAAGTGTAAAGATTGTTCTCCGAAAGCGCAAAGGCCCCGGCCGCGGTGGATGCCCAGGTATCGACCAGCGTTGCCTGCAAAATCTGATACTTGTCAGTGCTGCGACGCACAAAACTGCGACCGTCTTCCACGAACAGGTGCACTTCGGGCCTAAAGTAAATGCCGCGGCTCTGTTTTGCGAACCGGTCGCGCATCACCGTGTTCGCGATGATGGGATTGATCTCGACGGCGGTGACATCCTTGCTGCCCCCGGCGATCGCGCGGGCCACGTCCCAGCCGCCGCCCGGTCCGATGATCAGCGCTTTGGCGCCGGGCCGCATCTCGTAAGGAAAGCCCGGACCGGCGGTTAGCAGACGCGAGCTATCGCCGGCCGAGAGATGATCCAGATCAAAACCCGGGATTCCGGTCGCGGCGTCGGCATCGATGATGATGCTGAGCTGGCCGGATTCTTCCGGAGCCACTCCGATTCGCGAGAAACTGTTCCAGCGGCTGAACTGCTCTTTCGGCAAACGGCTTCCTTTGGCATAACGGATATCGATCAAGTGCTCCCGGGCATTTAGAGTCGTCAGCGCGACAAACGCCAGAGCCAAGGCGACGGCTACTACACGGCCGGCGTGAGCTCCGGAAAGATTGAACCAGACAGCCGACGACGCGGCGAAGATGACGGCCACAGCCAGTACGGTGTTCGGGCCGCCGAGGCTGTTGAGCAACGGAACGAGCAACAAGCAACCACCCGAGGCGCCCAGCAGATCGAAGAAATAGACACGGTCGACACGCCCGATTGTTTCCGAGATGGCGAGCGAAACAATGGCTCCGGAAAAGAAGAACGGCAAGGCGCTCACGAAATAAATGAGGGCCAGGGTGAGATTACTCAACTCGCCGGATCGGGTGATCACGAAGACCAGCGACAGAAGGACTGCCAGGGAATCGAGCGCGGCGAGAGTACCCAGTTTGGTATAGAAGTTGCCGCGCCAGCCGGCGATCACATAGGAGAAGACACCTCCGGCGCCCAGTCCGAAGAGCGCGATCGAGATGGCGAGAAACGCGAAATGATAGTAAAAAACGACTGAGAAGATGCGCGTCAGCGAGAGTTCCAGGACAAGCGTGGCGAGGGTCGTGAGAGCCACGCCCAGGTAGATCTGGGGCCAATGCGCCGCTTGTGAGGCAGGAACTGAACTGATACGAGACAACTGCTTTAATACTAAAGTATGGACGCGCGCCGATTGAACGGCGGTTCCGAATTCCCGATTCAATTCACGAGCGCGATATGCGTGACGCTCACGAATCACGATCGGATTGACTGGCGACTGACGGAATCGCCCAAGCATGCCTCCCGTGGCGCAGACGGTCTCTGCCGTCTGCGAATCAGGCCGCAGGCCTGAAGTCCCAACATCCCCTTTGGGATAGCTGCCAGTATCCAACTCCGAATGGACCTTGATGGAAGATTTTGATTAGCGGCCGGAGGAGCCGAAACCGCCCTGGCCCCGTGTCGAGTCGGCCAAGTCGCCCTCCTCCCACTCGACTGCTTCGTACTTTGCGATCACCAGTTGAGCGATGCGGTCGCCTTTCTCGATGGCGTACGGCTGCTTGCCGAGGTTGAGGAGGATGACTCGGATTTCGCCCCGGTAGCCGGGGTCGATGGTGGCAGGGCTGTTGGGGAGAGTGATCGCGTGTTTTAGCGCAAGGCCGCTGCGAGGCCGGACCTGGGCTTCGTAACCGGGCGGCAACTCAATCGCGATCCCCGTGCCGACGGCTTGCGGAACTGCCGGTTCGAGCAGCACGGCTTCTACCGCGCGAAGGTCCATGCCGGCGTCTTCGGCGGGTCCATGCGCATAGGAGGGAGGGACCGCCTCGGGAGAGAGTTTCTTCAACCTGATTTTCATCGCGAATCCGCTATCATAGCCTTTCATGCAAAAGCGCGTCCTGACGGTGGCGGCCATGCCGCCGGAAAAATGCGCATTCGCGCTGGCGCGATATAGCCGCTCGCCGGATTCCATCGCGCAGTCGATCGAGTGGGTCCGGACGCACGATTCCCAGAAATTCCTGGAGAGTTTCTACTTTCAGTACGGGCACGCCTCCATTGCGGATTTGGGGCACGTGGTGATGTGCTTTGAAGGGATCTCCGAGCTGGCTGCGACCGAGGTGGAAGACGAGCCGCTGTGGGACGGCCAAGCGCGATCGTCGCGCTATCAGAACTTTTCGAAATCCGGGGTGGTGACTCCTCCCGAGCTCAATGGCGCCAGCGCCGAGGAGTATCGCGAAGCCGCGCGGAAACTGCTCGAAGGCTACGCGGCGATTCATTCCAAGATGCGTGATTTTCTCATCCCACGGCTTCCGCGGCCAGACGCTATGAAGCCCGATGTGTACGAACGGAACATCGCGGCGCGGGCCTTTGATGTCGCGAGATATCTGCTGCCATTCGGGGTTCCGACAGGCGCCGGGCAAGTGACCAGCATCCGCACCCTGGAGCGGCAGATCCGGCGTCTGAAGGCATCTGAGTATGCAGAACTGCGACAACTGGCGGAAGAGATTGCCACCGCTTGTGCGTCCGAGCCGTCCTGCCGATGGGAAGAAAATGGTTCTGGCGAGCCGGTCGCGCCGACGCTTGCGCGGCATGTGGATACCGATGAGCATGGACGGCGGAGCCGCGCCGATCTTCGGAAGTGGGCAGCGCAGAATTTGCCCGGACGTAAGATCGCTGTGGAACAAACGGTGGACCTGATCCGGCCTACCAGCGCCGCGGCCGATGTGGCTGCAACTCTGCTTTATCCGGTAACCGATCGGCCCTACCGCGAGTTATTGGAGTTAGCGTGCTCCTGGAGCGCGGAGCTGCGCCGCGAAGCGATCGATGTAGCCATGCAATCGAGGACTCGGCGCGATGAGTTGCTGCGCGGTTTCCGGAGCGCGCCGTTTGTGTACGACATCGCGATGGACATCGGAGCCTATCGGGACCTGCACCGTCATCGCCGGTGCATTCAGGCGCGGCAGGATTACACGACCGCGCTCGGTTTTGAGACTCCGAAGGCGATTGGCGAGGCGGAACTTGGCGAACTATACGCCGGATTCATGCGGCAGGCCTTCGCCACGGCGCAACGAATGCCTGCTCCGGCGCGGGATTACCTGTTACCCTTTGGAACCCGATCGCGCTTTCTGTTCAAAATGGACTTCGCGGAAGCGGAATATATGGCTCGCGTAAGGTCGGGTGTAAAGGGCCATTTCAGTTATCGGCAGATTGCCTGGGAAATGAAGGTTCAGATGGAGCTAGTAGAGCCGGAATTAGGGCGCTTGATGGAAGCTACTCCGCCGTGGGTGGAAGATCCACTGCAGCGCTGAGGACGGGTAATCAATACCCAGGCGAAGGCATTGTCTGGAGACATTTCCGGTAAAAGTTGCACGTGTCCAATAGTACTTGTATGTCTTAAACGCTTGAATCGGAAACACTTACACTTTGGCACGATAGGTGCCAATACTAGGGACAGGGCTGCAATGAGTTAATAGTAGCCCGAAGTGCAACACAGGCAAGAACGCGTGTGCCACTCAAATATAGAAAAGGGGTTGATTCCTAATGAAACGTTTAGCTTTTGCAATTGCATCCGTAGGGTTGTTTGGGGCCGCGCTCGCTCCGAGCATGCTGGCGGATGAGTGGAATAAGAAGACCATTTTGACAGTGAATGAGCCGATCCAGCTTCCAAACAAAGTGCTCCCGCCCGGCAAGTACGTGATGAAGCTGCTGGACTCACCGTCTAACCGCCACATCGTCCAGGTGTTCAATGGAGATGAGACTCAACTCCAGACGACCATCCTGGCGATTCCAAACTACCGGCTGGAGCCGACCGGCAAGACCCAGTTCCAGTTTTGGGAAACGCCTCCAGGACAACCCAAAGCCATGCGCGCTTGGTTTTACCCAGGTGACAACTTCGGCCAGGAATTCGCGTATCCCAAGAGTGAATCCACTCAGATCGCTACCTACACTCATCAGACAGTGCCGACCACCTACTCCACTTCCGAGGCTGATCTGACGACGGCCAAAGTTGGGACAATCGATGAGAAGGGTACGGAGTCGGAATTACCAGCAAGCACTTACAGCAGCAAGACAACGGAAATGGCGCAAAATACGCCTCCTCCCGCTCCGGCCGCGACGCCGCAGCCTGATATGCCTGCCGCTACCCCGCAACAACCAGCAGCTATGCCTACTCGCACCCCCGAGTCACTGCCTCACACCGGCAGCAACTATCCGCTGATCGGGCTGATCGGGCTGTTCTCGTTGGGCGCATTCTTTGCTTTGCGCTCGGTTCGTGCATCGTAAGTAAATAGGCTGGACTTCAATTCGAGCATGGACTGGCACCTCCGCAAGGGGTGCCAGTTCTTTTTTTAGGGGACAACTAAAGCGAGGAGCGAGGCGTCATGGAGAGCAAGGTTCTTATTGCGTCGGTAGTGGCGGTGGCTTCGGCGTTTATCGGATTTGGTCAACAAAAAGAGTTTACGATCAGCACGACATCCCGGCTGGTCCTTCTGGATGTGAGCGTGAAAGATTCATCGGGCGGTTTTGCAGCCGGGTTAAAGAAAGAGAACTTTAGAGTCACCGAGGATGGCAAGCCACAAGAGATTACCCAGTTCGCCGATGCGGACATTCCCGTCACGGTTGGCTTGGTAGTAGACGAAAGCGGAAGTATGCGGCCAAAACGCCCTGAGGTGATCACTGCCGCCCTATCTTTTATTCACGCGAGTAACCCGCAAGACGAGATGTTTGTATTGAATTTCAATGAGAAGGTGCGCCGCGGGCTGCCGGACAATGTGCTGTTTTCCGGCAATATCGCCGTTTTGCGAGCGGCTTTATCGAATACCACGCCAGAGGGCAGAACTGCTTTATACGACGCGGTCATAGACGGTCTAAAGCAACTCGACATGGGGCGGCGGGATAAGAAGACCCTGATCGTGATTAGCGATGGAGGCGACAATATAAGTAGCGCGACTCTCAAAGACGTAGTAAAGTTGGTCGAAGAGTCAGTAGCGACCGTTTACACGATCGGGGTTTTCGACCAGGATGACCCAGACAAGAATCCCGGAATTCTTCGGAGATTGGCGGAGATCAGCGGAGGACAGGCCTACTTTCCCGAGAAACTGGAAGGGATCGTGCCGGTTTGCAAAGGCATTGCTAAGGAAATTCGAACGCGATACACGATAGGCTACATCCCAACGGCGCAAGGGAAAAGAGTGCGGCACATCAAAGTCGCGGCGACGGCGTCGGATCGAGGCAAACTGGTTGCCCGCACCCGCAGCCTGTACGCGTTTCCAGATGAAACACAGGCGGCGGCGCGGCCAAGATAGTCATGACGGTTCGAGTATTGTTGCGGGATTCCGAGAATTTGGAGGGCAAACGGCGGGGGATCCGCTGGGCGGAGTACTTGTTCCTATTCATTGGGCTGATCGCGCTCGATTACTATCTCTGGACTAGTTTGGATTCCACCTTCTATCAGGCTTACGAGAGTTGGTCTTTCGATCGCCAGGTGAAGGGGCGGCCGGTTTCGTTCGGACGATTTTTAGCGGATGAACTGGGCATCCATTTTTCATCCGGTGGAGAAGCAACAGTTCCGAACCCCGCGACCACCACGCTCGAGCGATCTGCGATAGAGCCGCCAGCCAGCTTAAAGCCATTCGCCGTGATAGGACGGATTCTGGTCCCGAGGCTGCAACTCTCGGCGATGGTGCGGGAGGGTGCTGGCGACGACATACTGCGGCGGGCAGTAGGGCACATTCCCTCGACGCCCCTTCCGGGACAGCCAGGCAATGTGGCTTTGGCGGGACACCGGGACACCTTTTTCCGGAAGCTCCGAGATATCCGAAGAAGCGATAAGATTGTAATCTCAACAATGCGGGGCGACTACTCTTACCAGGTGGAGTCTGTGAAGATCGTGATGCCGAAAGATGTAAGCGTACTGAGGCCTGTAGCGGGCGAGCAGGCCCTTACCCTAGTTACCTGCTACCCGTTTTACTATGTCGGCTCCGCGCCGAAGCGGTTCATCGTAAGAGCCCGGCAGATCGAGCTTAGCCCGCAGCAACCGCAGACAGGCTTTTAAGCTTCGCAGAGAGAGTAGTTCTCTTCAACCGGAGCATCTCAGCCGCCATCTTCTTGTTTCCTCCTGTTTTTTGCAGGGCCTGCTCCAGAATGTGCCGCTCGATATTTCCGACTGTTTGCTCGAAATCGAGTCCGTGATCGGGCACGGCAACTAAACCGCTCGAGCTGTGTGTAAAGGCACGCGCGGTGACTGGAAGCGGAAAATCCGACGGACCAAGCACGCGGTCATCGCCGCTGAGTGCAATCGCCATTTCCACGGCGTTTTCCAATTGCCGGACATTGCCCGGCCATTCATAGCGGGCGAGACGATCAAGAGCTTCAGGAGTTGCGTTGCGCTGAGGCAAGCCCTCTTCGCGGCAGATCTTCTCGATAAAATGGACTGCCAGGCAAGCAATGTCCGACGGCCGCTCGCGCAGAGGCGGCAAGCAAAGCGGAACGACATTGAGCCTGTAATACAGGTCTTCGCGAAACTTACCTTGACGGACGAGTTGGGCTAAATCGGCATTCGTCGCGGCGATCACCCGGACATCCACGCGAACCGTTTCGGAGCTGCCGAGACGCTGAAACTCGCGTTCTTGCAATACTCTCAACAGCTTGGATTGAAGCGCCAATGGCAGGTCTGCAATCTCATCCAGGAATAATGTGCCGCGGTGCGCCTGCTCAAAATGTCCGATGCGGCTGCCCGCTGCGCCGGTGAAGGCACCCTTGGTGTGGCCGAACAGCTCCGCTTCGAGCAGGTGCTCGGGAAGAGCGCTGCAATTTACGGAGACGATGTTGAGGTGAGCGCGACCGCTGGCCGCATGTATAGCCCTGGCGGCTACTTCTTTTCCCGTGCCCGTTTCGCCGGAAATGAGTACCGTACAACGCCGGGGCGCGATCAGCCGGATTACTTCCGCGATATTTTGAATTTTCTGGCTGCGGCCAATCAGCATCCTCCGCCAGATCGGGAATTCTACTACCGAGGCGCTCGAAGCCGCCGCGCGGGCGCGCTTTGCGTTTGCGGCCGCATGGAGAGCGCTGGGGGCGGCGCTTGCATCGCCGAGTACATGGTAGGCTCCCAGCTTCGTAAGGCGAACCGCGTCTGCCAGCCTGGCTTCGGGAGCATGAACCACAACGGGCGTTTGTGTCCCTGGCTTTAGCGCTGCCTGGAGCAATACTTCAACGGGGCCGCCAGCGAACGGCACGGTGGCCAGGATGGCATCGAACTCCTCGCTGTCGAGCAGGAGCATGGCTTCAGACAAGCTGCTGGCGATAATGAGCGAGATTCCGGGGTAGTCGGTCAGCAGACTCGTCTCCGCTGTATTCTCGCCGGTGATCCATAGAACTTTTATGAGCAACGAGTAAAACCTCTGTCGCACTACCATCGTCTGTGAGAACGAAAGCTTTAGGGCAATCTTTTCTTATTCTGGTTGGATTGTGGGGATTAGGCTGAAAGTCGTCTGAGATGATCTCTCCTCTAGCGACACCAACTAGGCGTGAAAGAAACCACCTTCGCGGATCGCGCGGCACGCCAGAAGTCCATCGATCAGGCGCTCTTGCAGATGGACAAGCAGTTCGGCAAAGGCGCCGTGTTACGCCTGGGATCGCGCAACGTTCTGCCGGTTACTGTGATTTCGACAGGTTCGATTTCTCTCGATTCCGCGCTGGGAGTCGGGGGGCTACCGCGCGGACGCGTGGTCGAGATCTTCGGGCCCGAGTCGTCCGGCAAAACCACTCTCGCTCTGCAGGTAATAGCGCAGGCGCAAAAAGCAGGCGGCGCGGCGGCGTTTATCGATGCCGAGCATGCGCTCGATCCCGCCTATGCGCGCAAGCTCGGCGTGGATGTGGACAACCTGATTGTGTCGCAACCGGATTATGGCGAGCAGGCTCTAGAGATCACCGGCGCGTTGGTGAGCTCCGGGGGAGTGGATGTGGTGGTGATTGATTCCGTGGCGGCGCTGGTCCCCAAAGCGGAGCTCGACGGCGAAATGGGAGATAGCCACATGGGCCTGCACGCCAGGCTAATGTCTCAAGCGCTTCGCAAGCTCACGGGCGCGGTGGCGCGCACCAACACGTTAATGATCTTTATCAATCAGATCCGTGAAAAAATCGGGGTGATGTTCGGCAATCCGGAAACGACCACCGGAGGCCGGGCGCTGAAGTTCTACTCGTCGGTACGCATTGAAGTGCGCCGCGCGGCCGCGATTAAGGATGGCGATGCGGTAGTCGGCAATCGTACCAAGATCAAAGTCGTAAAGAACAAAGTAGCGGCCCCGTTCCGCGACGTGGAGGTGGACATCCTCTATGGCATGGGTGTTTCCCGGGAAGGCGATCTGCTCGACCTGGGAGCAACTAACGGCGTGATCGAGAAGAGTGGATCCTGGTTCAGCTTCCGGGGGGAGCGGATCGGGCAAGGGCGGGAAAATGCGAGGACGTTTCTGATCGCGAATCCCGGGACTTACACGATCATCGAGACGGAGTTACGTAAGGTGCTGGGGCTGCAATCGGATGGGACCGAGGCGGAGCCGAAAGCGCCAGCGTCCGAGCAACTGAAGAATGCGACGGTTGCGCAAACTGCGTAGGAGCCTGTGGCGGGATTCGGCAAAATCGAGCGGAGGCGAAACCCTTCGCAAGCCCCCGAGCGGCCCCGAAATCCGGAGGAGGGCGTAAGCTCTGATGCCCAGCCGGCGACAAATAATTCCTGCAACTGCTCGGCCTAGCTTAGCTAACCGCGTGGAATAGTGCCCGGAGAGTGTACGCGGCTTCACTTCCGGCTCCGGAACAACGCCGGTTTTCTGTTCCGCTGGTGGACGAGCAAGGCCAGCGCTGCTGACGTTGAGTCCGACTGAACCAGCCGTACACCTCCTTTCAATTTCCGGCCTTTGAACCCGACTGCATCGCTGGCCTCCAAAATGCCCGGATCTGCTCCAGACTCAAATCTTCTGCTTGCATGCTGACGATCAACTCCCAGCATGCCGGATCGGCCCTCCAGGCTCAGCTTGTGTGAGACAAGACTATTGCTTATCGAATAACGGAATCTGTGGTAGCTTGGAGAAATATTGGGGGGTCATTTATCATAAGCTGGATAGAAGGGTGCCTCATATCGTGCGGCGCGCCTATCCCAGTTTTTCATCATCCAATCAAATACGAAACACGTGGACTTCGTGACGAGGTTTTAGCATGAGCGATGAGTATCCGGTAACCAGGCGAGTTTTCCTGGCCGCACCTGTAGTCCTGGGCCAGGTAGCAGCCGCCGCGCCCGAGACGACCTCTCCAGCCGGAAAGGTTGCTATTAAACTGAAAGTGAACGGGCAAGAACTCGCCCTTTCCCTGGAGCCTCGAGTCAGCCTGCTGGACGCTCTCCGTGAGCATCTCAACCTGACAGGAACCAAGAAGGGCTGCGACCACGGCCAGTGCGGCGCATGCACGGTTCTGGTCAACGGCGTTCGCATCAACTCCTGCCTCAATTTCGCCGTTATGCACGACGGTCATGAGGTCACCACCGTCGAGGGCCTGGCTCATGGCGATCAGCTTCACCCCATGCAGGCCGCCTTCCTCGACCACGACGCTTTTCAATGCGGCTACTGCACTCCGGGCCAGATCATGTCCGCGGTTGCACTGCTCTCGGAGCCTATCGCAGCCACCGATGAGGCGGTCCGCGAAAATATGAGTGGCAATATCTGCCGCTGTGGAGCCTATCCCAACATTGTTGCCGCCGTGCGTTTTGTCCAATCCCACAAGGGAGGCCGCCCTTGAAGCAGTTCAAATACACCCGCGCCCACAGCGTTCCCGAGGCTTTGGCCGCCATTACCGGGGACGCGCATACCGCGTTTCTGGCCGGCGGGACCACCTTGGTCGATCTGATGAAGCTCGCCGTGGAACGCCCAGTGGAACTCGTGGACATCAACGCGCTCCCGCTCGCGAAAATCGAATCGCTACCGAACGGCGGCATTCGCATCGGAGCGATGGCGCGCAATAGCGACGTCGCTCACCACGACATGGTCCGTTCCCGATATCTGGTTCTGTCCGAAGCGCTGCTCTCCGGCGCCTCGCCCCAGTTGCGGAACATGGCAACAGTGGGTGGCAACATCATGCAGCGTACCCGATGCTACTACTTCCGCGATCTGACCTTCGCGTGCAACAAGCGGGCACCGGGATCCGGATGCCCCGCGATCGACGGCTTCAATCGCATCCATGCCATTCTCGGAGCAAGCGAGAAATGCATCGCCACGCACCCCTCCGACATGAATGTGGCTTTGGTCGCTTTGGACGCTGTGATCCGCGTCCAGGGGCCAAAAGGCGACCGCACCATCCCGTTTGAGCAGTTTCATCTTGAGCCCGGCAATACACCGGAGCGCGAAACTGTTCTGGAGCCTGGCGAGCTGATCACGGCCGTCGATCTTCCCGCGTCCTCGTTCGCGGCTCGGAGCCACTACTTGAAGGTCCGCGATCGCGCTTCCTATGAATTCGCGCTCGCGTCCGTAGCGGTCGCTCTCGAAATGAACGGCGGCACGATCGGCGCCGCTCGCCTTGCGGTGGGCGGTGTCGCGACCAGGCCCTGGCGCGCTCACGGCGTCGAAAAGATCCTGGCCGGCCAACAGCCGTCCGAAGCTCTCTTCGCCCGCGCGGCCAGGGCGTCCGTCGAAGGCGCGAAACCGCGCGGCGACAACGCTTTCAAAGTCGAACTGTTGCAGCGCGCCGTCACTAAGGCACTGCGAACCGTCACAAACACAGGAGCGCGCGCATGAGTACCGTGATCGGCCAGCCCATCAACCGAGTCGATGGACGCCTCAAAGTAACGGGCGCCGCGAAATACGCCGGCGACTATCCGGGACACGAGATGGCCTACGGAGTTCCCGTGCAGAGCGCTATCGCGCGCGGCAAGGTGCTCAAGATCGATACCACGGCGGCGCGAAAAGCTCCCGGTGTGCTCCATATCATCACCCGCGAGAATGCTCCCAAGCTCCAAAAGCCCAAGAACGATTTCGGCTCGTCCACGAAACTCGGCGAAGATCGCATGCCGTTTGCCGATGACCGGATTTACTATGCGGGGCAGTATCTCGGCCTCGTGGTCGCCGATTCCATCGAGCGCGCCATGGAGGCTGCGGCGCTGGTGAAGGTGGATGTGGAAGAAGAAGGGCCCGTGCTCGATATCGGGCGCGGTGAGCGGTTCCAACCACCGGATGATTTCGCAAAGACGAACCTCCAGCGCGGCGACCCGGAGAGCGCATTCCGGTCCGCTCAACACCAGATCCACCAGACCTACACGACGCCCGTGGAACATCACAATCCCATGGAGCCTTCTGCCACCACGGCGGCATGGGAAGGGGACAGGCTGACTCTCTACGATGCCACGCAGTGGGTTGTCGGGGCGCGCAACGTAGTTGCCGATGCGATGGGGATACCCCGCGAAAATGTCCATTTGATTTCCAAATACGTTGGGGGCGGATTTGGCTGCAAAGGCTTCGTTTGGCCCCACGCTATCCTCGCCGCGGCCGCTGCCAAAGAACTGGGCCGCCCCGTGAAGATTGTCCTGACGCGCGAGCAGATGTTCACCTCCGTTGGCCATCGGGGCGCGACTGAGCAGCAGGTATCGCTGGGCGCCGATACAAACGCCAGGCTGGTTGCCATTCAGCACGAGAACGTAACGCATGCATCCATGGTGGACGACTTTATTGAGCGCTCGGGTGTCATCACCGGCTTCCTCTACGAGTGCCCGAACGTGCTGGTTAAGAACATCGGCGCGCGCGTTAACATTGCCACGCCGACCCCCATGCGCGCCCCTGGCGAATCCCCCGGACTCTGGGCCCTTGAAAGCGCGTTCGACGAGCTTGCCTGGGAGCTCAAGATCGATCCCGTGGAACTGCGTCTGCGGAACTATTCGGAACGAGATCAGGAGAAGAATCTCCCTTACTCGAGCAAGCATCTGCGCGAATGCTATCAGATCGGCATGGAGCGCTTTGGCTGGAAACAACGCCAGAACCAGCCGCGCTCCCATCGAGACGGGCGTTACCTGGTGGGCTGGGGCATGGCCACTGCCACCTATCCCGCCTATCGCTCTCCAGGCGCTGCCCGGGTCCGGTTATTGCCGGACGGCACGGCCGTGGTTTCGAGCGCCACGCAAGATATTGGAACTGGCACATACACTACGATGACCCAGGTCGCCGCGGACGCTCTTGGCATTCCACCAGAGAAGATCAAGGCCGAGCTAGGCGACTCCACTCTGCCCCCGGCGCCGGTGTCCGGCGGGTCGATGACTTCCGCCAGCGTTTCTCCCGCGGTCAAAGCCGCGGCCGAGGACGCGCTCCGGAAACTGATTCGCTACGCAATCGAAGATGAAAATTCGCCCCTGCACGGAATGGCGGAGGATCGGTTGACCGCCGCGAACGGGTACGTTCATGCCGGAGATTCCTCCAGCTCCGTGAGCTACGGCGATGTTCTCAAGAGTAAGAAAGTATCGATGATCGAGGGAGAGGCCAAAACCGGACCGGGCGCGGAAATGAAGGAGTACGCGTTCCACTCGTTTGGCGCGCAGTTCAGCGAGGTGCGCGTGGACTCCGGCACCGGCGAGGCGCGGGTCACCCGGCACGTTGGCGTCTTCGACGTTGGCCGCGTTTTAAACAGAAAGACGGCCCGCAGCCAGGCGCTTGGTGGCATCACCTTTGGTATCGGGATGGCCCTGATGGAACACACCGTCTACGATCGGAGGCACGGACGCGTGATCACGAACAACCTCGCCGATTACGCTGTTCCGGTGAACGCCGACGTTCCCAACATCGATGTTGCTTTCATCGACCAGCCCGACTTCATCAGCAATTCGGTGGGCGCGAGGGGGATGGGTGAAATCGGGATTACCGGCGTGGCGCCGGCCATCGCCAACGCCATCTATCATGCCACCGGAATCCGGGTGCGTGATCTACCCATCACGCCGGATAAGCTCTTGGGCGGCCCGGCGTAGGCTGCCGTCAGAGCGGGCCCTGGCCAATGCGCGCCGGACCCGCGCTTCCAGCTTGAAAAGGGTGACAGGTTCCCATCTATCCTTTACGCTGAAAAGAGAGAGCAAGGAAAGGCCCATGACACTGACCATTGAATTGCCGGAAGAGGATGTTACGCTTCTTAACGCCAAAGCCAGCGCCGAAGGCCTGTCGGCCGAGCAATGCGCCCGGCAGCTTCTCACGCAGGCGCTTACATCATCAACAGTCAGACGACCCCTTTCCGCCAGAATACGCGAAATCTGGGCCGATATGCCCGATGAGGTCCGCGCCAAGCTGCCCGCGGACGGAGCCACCCAGCACGATCATTACATTTACGGCCTTCCCAAGAGAGAACAGTGACGGCGGTTTTTTCCGACACGTTCTACTGGATTGCATTGACGAATCCGGGCGACAGGTACTCTCAAGAGGCCCTGCGGTTTGATGATCTTTTCTCGGGCGGCGCCGTTTACACGACCGAAGAGGTTTTGGCCGAGGTGCTGACATTCTTCGCAACGGATATCTGGCTCCGAAGCCGCGCGGTGGAAACCGTACGCGAAATTGTTGCCGATCCCGCCGTGCACCTCGTTTCCCAAAGCCATGAATCGTTTGTGTCCGGGTTTGATCTTTACGCGGCCCGCCCCGACAAGGGCGACAGCCTCACCGATTGCATTTCGATGCAGACCATGCGCCGGGAAGGATTGACGGACGTTCTCACCAACGACCGGCATTTCGAGCAGGAAGGCTTCTGGGCGCTGTTCCGCGATTTCTGACACTTTGCAGCTTTGTCCTTAGGCCTGTTTACGGACTACTGAAGCGAAGCCGTCCCCACCCCACCCGTCGACGCGGGCTTACCCTTGAGATACTTGTCATACCAAGCCAGGTAGCGCTCCAACCGGTCCCGTACGTAGCTTGGCCGCATCACGCCGTGAAATTCGTTGGGATAAATGATGAGCTGCGTGTCGATCCCCAGACTTCGGAGCGCCTGGTACATCTGTTGGCTTCCCTGGATCGGCACGTTGAAATCCCGCTCGCCGCCCAGGAAGAGAGTCGGCGTCTTGATCCGGTCCGCGTGCAGGAATGGATACGAGAGCTTCACGTATGTGTCGAAAGCCTTCCAGGGCGGACCGATCTCATAATCGTACTGAATGATGTACTGATCGGTGCCGTAGAATGAAACCGTGAAGGCTGTCCCGGCGCCGCTGGTTGCAGCCTTGAACCGGTGATCGCTCGCAATCATGTAGTCGGTCAGGATACCGCCATAGCTCCAGCCGCCCACCCCCAATCGATCCGGATCGGCGATACCCATTTTGACCACGTGATCGACACCGGCCTGCAAATCCTCCACTTCGTAGTGCCCCCAATCGGCGAAAATGGAACGCGAGTACTTCTGCCCGCGGCCCGCGCTGCCGCGATAATTCACAGCCAGCACGGCGTAGCCGTTCGCCGCGAACCACTGCCGTTCCGCGCTGAACGTATGTGCGTCCTGCCCATTGGGCCCGCCATGAATGCGTAACAGCAACGGAACTTTGGTCCCTTGGACATAACCGGCCGGCTTGGTCAGCAGGCCATGTACCGCGGTGCCGTCTTTGCTCTTAAAACGGATCTCTTCGGTTGCGGGAAGATCCAGCTCGCTGAACAAGGCGTCGTTCTGATGCGTGAGCTGGCGCAAAGAACCGCCTTCGATCGCGTACACCTCGTTGTGCTTGGTATCGCCTCCCGACAGCGTTGCCAAGCAGCCTTTGGACGTTGTCGGACTGCTCACGACAACCGGCGAAGCCATCAGCCGCTCCACACTCGCCGCGCTCGGACCGGAGCCAAGATTTACGCGCGCCGGATATACGGACATGTCATCCGCGACCAGAACCGTAATCGATTTTCCATCTTCGCTGAAGTGTGGCGCGGACACGCTGCGATCGAGATCGGCAACCGCTCTAACCACCATCGGCGCGCTGCTCCCGTCCGCAGGGACCAGCATGAGCCGCTCCATTCCATAAGCGCGGTACTTCTTCTCATCGCCTTCAAGGAGCGCAATCCATCTGCCGTCCGGGCTCCATTCCAGGCGCGCGCGCCCGGCGCGGCCGGTCATCGGAGTCAGCGCTTTTTCGGCGCCGCCTGGGGTCGCATCGGCCACATATACCTGGCCGTCCGGGTCGCGGTCCGGGTCCGCGGAATGATTGCTCATGAAAGCGATCCGGCTACCATCCGGCGACCACGACGGCGAGGATTCGTCCCACTTGCTCTTGGTCAGCCGGTCCAGTTTTTTCGTTGCAATGTCGAACAGGAAAATGTTGGTGTGCCGTCCGGAAAGCAAGTATCCCTGAATATCCTGCTTGTAGTGATAGCGATCGATGACGATCGGCTTCGGCACTTTTGGCCGGATGGGAGCGGTGGGGTTGGCGGGAGTAGCGGGAATGCCGCCTCCGGCCTCTGGCGGCGAGTCCGGAGCATCCGGATCGGGATCGCCTACCACCAGGGCCAAGCGCTTCGAATCCGGGGACCACTCGTAGCCTTGCAAACGTCCTTTGATATCGGTGACTTGAAACGCCTCGCCACCGTTCCTGTCGAGCATCCATACCTGATTGCCCTTGGCCTTTCCGGGCCGCGACGAAGTGAACGAAAGATACCTCCCATCCGGGCTCCAGCGCGGCGACGACTCACTTTCCAGGCTCGACGTGATCTGGCGATCCGTCTTGCCGTCGTAACTCACCATCCAGATATGAGAGTTGGTCTTGTCCTCTTTGGTATCGATTGTCGCGACTACGTAGGCGACTGCCTGCCCCTCCGGCGAGCACTGCGGATCGCGAACGTCGTGCATTCTGGTCAAGTCGTCGAGCTTGAACGGACGGCGCGCGGGCTGCGCCAGCAGTGAGACCGCCGAAATCAGGACGAGCGGAAAGCGAGTGCCAAGCATGGGAATAGTTTACACCTAGCCGATCGGCGGGCTCTTCTGTAACGCTGCCGGCCTCGGGCAATCTCAACCGGCTGATTCCGAATCCGGTCTGCACGCTAGCGACCGCGCGCGAATTGTGCTTGCGCAATAACATAGCCGCGTCCCCGGCAGTGAGATCGCTGACATCAGGACGAAGTGAAGGCGAAGGCCAAGCACGGGGATAGTCTTCACGGGACAGGAACAATCACAGGCTCCGGCGGGTGCTCCTCCACTTCCCGCAAAATATCCCGCATCACTTCGCTTTCCAGGTTGGAATGGAGTTCCTGATCCAGCCGTCGTATGGCCACTCCGATCACATCGCGGTGCCGTAGCTTCGCGCCCGGTCCTTTTTCGGTCAGTTCCAGCCACAACCGATGCACCAGATCGATATCCTCGGGCCAGAGCCGCGGCGGATGAGGACCCAGATTGAAATACAGGGACTGATTCGGATCGGGGAGCACGATCTCCAGCGAAACCGAAGGCCGGGGCGCGGGTAACTGTTCCCATGCTTCACCCACCACCTTCCCCTGCTCGGCGGGATTCATCTGATAGAGCGGCGAAAGCCCCGTTACGATTCGAGACGATTGCAGCTTTTGCGCCGTTTGCACCATCGCAACCCAGGGCTCGGGACTGGCGACCGCCAGCAGCTCAATATGCTTACCTGCCTTCTCAGCAAGCGATACCGCCTTGGTGAACACTTCCGTCTCCGGACCGGAGAAGATCTGGTCCGCCTCAATATCGTGCTCGCCCGAAGAAGCCTGCGTCACGCGATGAACCGAGAGTGCAACAATGTCAACTTTGCGGGTATCGGTCTTCTCCAGCACTTTTTTAAGATGCTCCAGGTGATTCGGATTGCGCACCGCCACTACAACGTTTCCCGGCCTCACATGCACGGCCTCGCTCGAAACATCTTCGCTGAAATCCAGCCGGAACTGCTCCACTTCATGATGTGCGCCGGCCCTGCGCCGCCGGTTATAGCGTTCGGTGAGCGCGAACATTGTGAAAAACACCAGCGTGAAACTCACCCCGGAGATCGTCGCCACTTGTTTTGTCAACACGTTGATACAGGCCAGGAGGAACAGCGTGATCGTGATCAAACCAAGACCAATCGGGATTTCGACTCCGCCGATCCTGACGTTCAAGGGCACCCGGTATCCGCGTTCGTCGTGATTCTTGAAACGCAGAAGCAACACCGAAAGCGCCTTCATCGCGAAACTCCAAACTACGCCGAACGCATACGCTTCGCCGAGCATGATCATGTCGCCGCGGCTAATCAGAATGGTCCCGATCTGCATCAGAACCAACAGATTGATCAGGCGGCTGGTGGTTCCGAACTTGCGATGAGGTTTGCGAACCCACTCCGGCAACACACCGTCTTCGGCCACCCGGTTCAGAACACCGTTCGCCCCGATAATCGCTGTATTCACCGCGCCCGCCAGAATAAGAACGCCTACCAGAACCACAAACCCGTGGAACAGCAGCTTCAACGGCAGTGGTCCTACCAGAAACATGGACAGCCCGCCGATCAGGTTATCGAGGTACTTGCCGCGCTCGACATCCGGAATGAGCATGACGGCGAAAAACGAAACCAGAGCGGTGAACAGCAGCGAATACAGAATGATCACGAACGCGGCCTTTTTCAGGTTCGGGAGTTTGGGATCGGCCACCTCGCGATATACTTGCGCCAGAGTTTCGAATCCGCTCATCGCCAGTAGCGAGTGCCCCAGCCCAACCAGAATTGCGATAAACGTGATGCTCGGCGCCACCGTGCCCTTCAGCCAACCCAAAGCACAGCCGCTGAAATGAATGTTGGAACGCACCGGCAGCGGCACGGGTTGATAACCCTTCACAACGATTGTGAGCAAACACCAGGCGATCAGCATCACCACCATCACCGTAGTGATCTGCATGATGCGTAGCGCTTTCTCGCTGGACTCGTGAATGCCGATAATGTTTTTCCACCAAAAGTAAATGCAAATCAGAATGGCGAAGCCGGCTGCGAAGTACTGGGGCGGCGCCTGCCATCCCCAGTGCAGGTAAATACTCAGCTCGTTGAGCAGGCCGGCCAAGTATAAACCCGCGCTGACGCCACTGATCGGCCCCGTGAGCACGTAATCAAACATTAATGCTGAGACGGAGAACTTGGCGAGAGTGCTCCCCATCGCCTCGCGGACCACCTTGTATACACCGCCGCGCACGAACAGGCTGCAGCTTTCGAGATAAATCGAGCGCACCGCGTACGAGAACAGCATGATCGCGAGAATGAACCAGGGCGCCGACTTGCCCACTGCCGTTTCCGCAATGCCGCCCACGTAGTACGCCGACGATGCCATGTCACTGAGAACAATCGCTGCCGCTCTCCAGAAGGAAATGAAAGACAGCATTACCGTCGTCGCGATGACCACTTTGGGAGTGATCGTTCGCTGTGCATTGTTGAGTTGCACAGGTATTCTCCTTTTGTCTTCGCCGATCGAAGACACTCTCAAATGTTGTCTACGGAGTTAGCTGACGGGCTAGAGCTTGAAAGTACTCTGTCCAAAAGGACTTCGCCCCCACAACCTGGGTCCCCCGTCCCAACGGCGTGAAGCTCGCCTTTGGGTTCGACGCTCATCAGCGTACCACAGAGTGGAACAGGCGGCTTCGCGTGCCGCGCGATCCTGGAACAAGGCAAGCCTGCCAACCCCTACTGCGAATGCGGCGGCGTTCGAGGCCGACTTGATTGAGCTCGTGCCACTATTCCGATTCGCGAATACGGTCACGTTCGCCAGCCGCTTGCTAACGCGCGCGTTTCCGTAACTGAGCCACGACCGTGAGGGAGTGACAACCGCGGAATACCGTACAGAACTTCTGAAACCGTGTACTTGGTTTAACGAAATGGGTTTGGTTAACAGTGATCCATTACTCCTGCAACTGGATTATGCGGCTGAAGATACGCGGAGCGCCACTCCGGCCGTCAGTCCAAACAGCCACTAGATATTTCTCCGTGGCGGCAAGTGAAATATAGTCGCCAAAATTGCGTTGAACGGGAGCCGCATCGGGATCTCCTGGTGTGTTCGACCAGTCGGTGCTAGTTGAGTTCAACTGAAACATTGCGCGCTTGCTGTCTTTTGTCTGCACCGAAAGACAAACGTCAGTCAGCGAGGACTCGGATCGCCGGCAATAGGCCAGCACGGCCGAGTATTGAGGAGTCTCCGCGGCAGAGGGGAAGAAGCTTGCACGACTATCGGGAAAAACCTTCGCTAATGGGCCGGAAGGCAGAATGCCTTGCTTTACTTCGTAGCCCTTTCCGGTTGGCGAATCCATGACAATGGCGACATCTGAGAGCAGACTCGATCCGCCGATTTCGAAGCCGGGTATATACGCCGCTCGTGCTTCTTGCGAAAAACCCATCACATAACCGGAAATCGTAGCGAGGGGCTTACCCGAAGTGAGGCGCATGGCTTGCGGAAAGGTCTCGCCACCGTCCCGCGAAACCGACCGCCACAGCTCTGTAGATACTTTGGAAGACTGCTCCCAAACCACGGTCACCGATTGACCGTCTGCCATCACCCGCGAAGGTAGCTTGGATCCGGATCCGCGTGACACAATCATCGGACCGTCCCAGCTCTGCCCGTGGTTGCCGGACCGGAGCAACGCAACTTGCTGTTCACCTTCCATCATCGTGGTAAAGGTTATCCAAACCCGGTCTCGTGCATCGATATACATAAAAGGCCTGTCAATTAGGCTGAGCTTCGCCTCGACATTGGAGAAACGACTCCGTGGAATCCATCTGTCCACCCGGCCCGCTTTCATTTCATAAAGAAACAAGCTCTGTTGGTCCTTTTGCCAACTAAGCAGGAGCAGGAGAAAGTTTCCGTTTCGATCGGCAATGACGGTCGAATCCGCGCCGCTTGGAACCGATGATTGACTCGCTTGCGGCAAATAGCCGCCGAATGAATATGTCTTGCCACGATCTTTGGACAATGCCCAAGCGATCGTTACGCCCGCCGGTGAGCCATGGCGGCCGCCGTAGCTGTCATTCCAAGTCACAACGATTGTGTCCCCGGTCGCAGCCACTGACGGCTCGCAGCGCAACCGGCCACCGTCTTGGTTGACGCTCACGAGCGTCTCTGGGCCAAGCCGCGCGGAAGTTCCAAGCGACTCCTGCGCTCCGGTGCTGAACCCGGTGGAGGCAACAACAATCGAAACTATCAAACGGGTTCGGCGGAGCATATTGCAAGAACAAATAGCATAGAAGACATATGGGTGTCTACCTTCGTCAGCGCAGCTTCGTAAGCGCAAGGATCCGGAATTGCCAAAGGTATGGCCCTAGGGTGGGCAGTATGGTATAACTCTTAGTAGTAACAATGAAAACAGCTATCTCGATAGAGGACGGCCTATTGCAGGAGGCGGACGAAACCGCTCTGCTGATGGGGCTAAGCCGCAGCCGGCTCTTCGCGTTGGCAGTCGGCGATTTCCTGCAACGGCAACGGCGGGAACAGATGCTGCTTCGGCTGAATCAAGTCTATGCAAAAGAGATGGGACCCGAGGAAAAACGGCTGCTGAATGGAATCAAAGCCAAGGCTTGCCGGACAGTGAAAGAACGCTGGTGAGCGAGATTCGGCAGGGACAAGTATACTGGCTTGATTTTAAGCCTGCGACTGGTTCGGCGCCCGCGGAGCGGCATCCTTGCGTGGTGGTCCAGAACGACATTTTCAACCGCAGCGCGATCGCAACCAGCGTCGTGTGCCTGATTACCTCGAATCTGAGCAGAGCCAACGCACCGGGCAACCTGCTTCTGAAGAGAGGCGAGGCCAACCTTCGGAAGGCGAGCGTAGTGAACGTTTCGCAGATCCTGACCGTCGACAAGGCAGAGCTTGTGGAATGTACCGGCAATTTGAGCAGCACCGCAACCGGGGCCGTGTGCGACGGATTGCACCTGCTGTTCGATCGGTTCTAACCCAGCCGCAACTACCGGTGTTATACTCCGCACGTTCCCCGCGTAGCCGGTGCCTGCCAAGCGAAAAGCGCCGAACGACCGGCCATCGCGTAGGGTTTGCCGTTGTCATCACAGAACTCGACCTCATATATCCCAGGAGCCCAGTTCTCTAGCAAGGTGCCAACCTGGCCGCGGACCAAGCCTTCTTCGGGTGCGTCTTCAAGCAGTGCCATCACCGAAAGCATCTCAATACCTGGAAATAACTTACTGCCTTTGCTGCAATGCTCTGCAGGCAATTCGCAAAGGCCTCGCACTGGCCGGCGCTGTACTATCGGAGCAAAATGCGACTTACAGAATATTCGAATTCGGCGCACGGTACTTTCGCCAACTACCGTCCGCCTGCCAAACTCTCAATCCGCCGAGCCCCAATCCACCCACGCGCCCAGCTATAATCCCCATTTGTCATGATTTCAAAATCCAGCGCAGTCCGGCTTCAGCTCTCGATCCTGGCATTGGCCTTCACCATTTCCACGGTCGCCCAGCCTGCCCGCAAGTTCACCACGCCCAGGGAGGCGCTTGGCTTTGATGTAGGCGACGATTATTACCTCGCCACGTACACGCAGCTCGCGGCTTGGTGGAAAAAGCTCGCGGCGGAATCGGATCGCATGAAGCTGGCCCAGATCGGCAAGACCGAGGAAGGCCGCCCGCAGCTCATGGCTATCATCACTTCGCCCGAGAACCACCGCAAGCTGGATCATTATAAACAGATCGCGCGCAAGCTCGCCACCGCCGAAGGGCTGACGTCCGAAGAGGCTCGCGCCTTGGCGCATGAAGGCAAAGCCGTGGTGTGGATCGATGGCGGCCTGCACGCGGGCGAAGTGCTGGGCGCGCATCAATTGATGGAGTTGGTTTACGAGATGGTCACGCGCAACGATCCCGAAACCATGCGTATTCTCAACGATGTCATCCTGCTGGCCGCGCACGCCAACCCCGACGGCATGGAGCTGGTTTCAAGCTGGTACATGCGCGAGCCGGCGCCTGCCAAGCGAAAGGCCCCAAACGACGTGCCTCGCTTGTGGGCCAAGTACATTGGTCACGACAACAACCGCGATTTCTATATGGCCAATATGAAGGAGAGCACCAACATTAATCGCCAGCTTTACATCGAGTGGTTCCCACAGATCGTGTACAACCATCATCAGAGCGGACCTGCTGGAGCGGTTCTGTTCGCGCCTCCCTTCCGCGATCCGTTCAACTATCATTTCGATCCGCTGATTCCGCTGCAGATTGACATGGTGGGCGCGGCCATGCACAGCCGGTTTGCCGAGGAGGGCAAGCCAGGCGCAACCATGCGCAGCGGGGCTTCTTATTCAACCTGGTACAACGGCGGCTTGCGCACCACGACCTATTTCCACAACATGATCGGGCTGCTGACGGAAACCATCGGGAGTCCTACGCCGTTCGAGCTGCCGCTGGTGCCGCAGCGTCAATTGCCCACCGGAGACTTGCCTTATCCGGTGCCTCCGCAGACCTGGCATTTCCGCCAATCGATTGAATACTCGATGACTGCCAATCGCGCTGTGCTCGATCTCGCTTCCAAGTATCGCGAGGATTTCCTCTATAACATTTACCGGATGGGCCGTAACTCCATCGAGCGCGGCAGCCGCGATTCCTGGACCATCACGCCGAAGCGCATTGAGGCGTTGAAGGAAGTCGCGGCGAAACAGAAGGCGGAAGCTGCGAAGGCTCCCGCCACGACGGCTGAAGCGATTCCCTCGCCGGATGCTCCCGGATTCTTCGATCCGGCTGGCGGATCCGTGCCCTCCAAACTCTACGCTTCTGTCCTGCACGATCCGGCCTTGCGGGATCCGCGAGGCTATATCGTTCCTTCCGATCAGCCGGATTTTCCGACGGCCACCAAGTTCATCAACACTCTCGTTAAGAACGGAATCACAATCCAGCGCGCCACCGCGGATTTTGATGTCGGGGGCAAGCACTATCCCACAGGTTCCTGGGTCGTGAAAACCGCGCAGGCGTTCCGTCCCCATATTCTCGACATGTTTGAGCCGCAGGATCATCCCAACGACTTCCAGTATCCGGGTGGGCCGCCGATTCCGCCCTATGACGTGACCGGATACACGTTGGCGTACCAGATGGGCGTGCGCTTCGATCGGATTCTCGATGCCTTCGACGGCCCGTTTGAGAAGGTGAATGGCTTACAAAGCCCGCCTGCGGGGAAAGTGCTGGGTTCGGCGAATCCAGCCGGCTATCTGATTAGCCATGAGGTGAATGATGCTTTCATACTCGTAAACCGCCTGCTCAAGAACGGCGATGAGGTGTACTGGCTGAAAGCTCCGGAAACAGTTGGTGGCAGGAAGTTGGGTCCGGGGACGATGTTTGTGCCCGCCCGCGCCCAAACGCGGCCGTTGATCGAGAAGGCCGCCTCAGAGTTGGGCTTGACCGTGCAAGCCGTGGACACCCGGCCCGCGGGCGACAGCGTCAAGTTGAAGCCGGTCCGAATCGGGCTATGGGATCAGTACGGCGGCTCGATGCCTTCGGGCTGGTTGCGTTGGATCTTCGAGCAGTTCGAGTTTCCGTTCGAAGTGGTGTATCCGGCGGCGCTCGATCAGGGCAATTTGGCCAGCCGCTTTGATGTGCTCGTATTTCCGGATGGAGCGATGCCGCGGGTCGCTGTGAACGGACGCGGCGGCAGGCAGTTCCGTCAACCCAAGCCGGAAGAGATTCCTGAAGAATATCGCAGTCGTCTGGGCCGTGTAACAGCGGAAAAGACGGTACCGCAACTCCGGAAGTTCGTCGAAGCCGGCGGCACCATCGTCGCGATTGGCGGATCGACCGGAGTGGCGCAGCTTCTAGGACTGCCCTTCAAGAACGGCTTGGTCGAAAGGCTGCAGAACGGGCAGGAGCGTCCCTTGCCGCGCGACAAGTTCTATGTTCCGGGGTCGGTGTTGCAGGTCAGTCTCGATAACACCAGCCCGGTCGCATACGGTATGGGCAGCACGGCGGATGTATTCTTCGACAATAGTCCGGTGTTCCGGCTGGCGCCCGACGCGGAATTGCAGGGGATTCGTCCGGTGGCCTGGTTCCCGAACGCGTCTCCCTTGCGAAGCGGCTGGGCGTGGGGCCAAGCGTATCTGGAAGGAACCGTGGCGGCGGCGGAAGCTCCGATGGGCGAGGGCGAGGTGTTCCTGCTCGGGGTGGAAGCGGCCTTCCGCGGCCAGCCTCATGGGACGTACAAACTGCTGTTCAATTCGATCTATTACGGACCAGCAAAAGCAAGTACGCGGTGAGTAGCACAGGCATTCTTGCCTGTGTTGGGCGTAAATATGTGCTTCGCCCTTTGGAGTCGCTGCCATTTGCTGAGCATCAGCGAGTAATGGTCACGATTAGCATCCAACCGGCTCAACTCGAACGCACGCACCTTGACGTCGCGTTCATTGAACGCGCTAAACGAGAACTTACCTCGGATTACATTCCTACCCTTGATGAAGTACGCGAGATGTTGTCGAAGGACAAAAGCTCCTGGGCCGATCTCGTACATGCCGAGCGCGATGAACGGTTTTGAGTGGCTTCTTACTTTCTAGATTTATCCAGAAGCCGGTTCGGATACGGAGTTGAAGCACAAGCGTCTGGACTCGGCACGCCATACCGCACAAATGTCTGAGCCGAGGTGGCGCACGCACCCTCGAAAACCCACCGCATCCGCCGTGTTGCGCTGAGTGGCACAGGCATTCTTGCCTGTGTTGCACTTAGACGAAGACCCTGATGTTTTCAATCCGGTCTTTGCCCGGCTGCCGGGCAAGAAAAACACTCTTGCGTGCCGCGTCGAGACTCCTCTCGACGCCTGGCTCGTGAGAAATGCGCTTTTAGTGCCATCGGACTGATTCCGGTTTGGCAAACGCGCCGGCGTGGAAGTGACCCGTTATTATGGATTCTTGCTTCGAGAAACCCTTCTAAGTTTTTCGATCCTGCTGTTCGCACTTCCATCGGATGCAAAGGCGCAGGATAACTACGAGATTCAGGTCTATGGCGCGGAGACTGTCGCTCCGAAGCGGACCATGGTTGAGCTGCATAGCAACTTCACTTTCAGTGGATCTAAAGATGTCGTCGACGGCGTCATTCCGACCAACTATGCGTGGCACGAGACGATTGAGATCACACAGGGGATCACGCCTTGGTTCGAGACCGGATTCTACATCTTCACCAGCGTGAATAAGGGCTACGGGTGGCAGTGGGTGGGCGATCATATTCGGCCGCGGGTGCGGGCTCCGGATGAATGGCACTGGCCGGTGGGCGTTAGCTTATCGGTCGAGATTGGTTACCAGCGGCCTCAGTTCTCGCGGGACACCTGGACACTGGAGATACGACCGATCGTCGATAAGCAACTGGGCCACTGGTATCTCTCGTTTAATCCCACGGTGGACCGATCGTTTCATGGGCCTGGCATCCGGAGTGGCGTCAGCTTTTCGCCCAACTTTAAAGCTGGTTATGATATTACCAAGCGAATCAACGCCGGATTGGAATACTACGGGTCATTGGGACCGGTGACGGGCTTCGATCCGTTCCGCGATCAGCAGCAGCAGATCATACCGGCAGTCGACCTGAACCTTGGACCCAACTGGGAATTCAATTTCGGTGTTGGCGTCGGTGTGACGCACAGCACTGACCATCTGCTGGTCAAGATGATCCTGGGCCGGCGCTTCGGCGCCGCTCACTCTGGAAAGACACATTGATCGAGCCTGGCTCGCCGGAGGAACTGGCAGTATGCCTGGCTGAAGCGGCTACCCCCCGCCACAGCATTCACATTGGCGGAAACTTTACAAAAGATAGATGGATTGGACCAGCGGTGGACGCCGATGTCACTATCTCGACGCGCCGCATGAACCGGATCCTCCTATATGAGCCCGCGGACCTCACGGTCAGCGTGGAAGCCGGGATCAGGTATGCGGAGCTGAACAAAGTGCTGGCCGGGCATGGTCAGATGATTCCGCTCGATCCACCCTGGGCGGAGATGGCAACGATTGGCGGAGTCCTGGCCGCCAACAGCAGCGGTCCGCGGCGGCGGCTATACGGAACAGCGCGTGACATGGTGATTGGCATGACGTTCGCGACGCTCGAGGGGAAGTTGATCCAGACCGGCGGAATGGTGGTCAAGAACGTAGCGGGCCTCGACATGGGCAAGCTGCTGATCGGGTCCTTCGGAACGTTGGCTGCGATCGCTGTGGCGAACTTCAGGGTGCATCCGGTTCCGGCCGGTACCAGAACGTTTGTGTGGAGATTCGATAGGGTCGTCGATGCGATTGCGGCTCGGGATGGCGTGTTGAAAAGCCAGCTACAACCCGCGGCGATCGATTTGTTGAAGGAGGATGGCGAGTATCGATTACTGGTCCAGGCTGGCGGCAGCCCGGCTGTGCTAGACCGGTATTCACGGGAGCTTGCGGGTGCTCGCGTGGTGGAAGGTTCTGAGGAGGAGGAGATCTGGCGTCGTATTCGCGAGTTCATACCGGAGAATGGAGTTGTGCTTGAGATTCCTTGTAAGCTGACGGCGATGGGCTCCTTGCTGGAGTCGGCGCCAGGGCCGGCTGTGGCCCGGGCGGGGTCGGGAGTGGTGTATGTGGCTCAGGCCTCCGGCCTGTTGGGCAAGCCGGAGGCATGCCCCACCTCGCAAAAGATCAAAGCGATGATGGACCCGTATGGCCTTCTCAATCGAAGCCGATAAGCCGCAACAGGCCGATCTCGACAAATGCGTGCACTGCGGGCTCTGCCTGAACGCCTGTCCGACCTATCGGGAGTTGGGCGTTGAGATGGATTCGCCGCGCGGGCGCATTTACCAAATGGTGCAGGTCGCAAGCGGAGAGGCGCAGATCAATGATGCGTATCTGGAACACATGGGCTTGTGCCTGGCCTGTCGCGGGTGCGAAACCGCGTGTCCTTCGGGAGTGCCATATGGCCGCCTGATCGAAGCGGCGCGGGCGGACATCGAGAACCGCATTCATCGGCCTTGGTATCAGCGGCTCTTGCGGAGCATCGTTTTCACATATCTGCTCCCCTCGCGTACCAACCTCCGCCTGGCCGGCGCGCTGCTTCGCTTGAGCAGGCTGATGCCAGGCAAACTCGCGAGCCTCGCTCCGGAGCCCGAATTCCCGTTCTTCTACCGCTATTACGGCAAGACGCTTCCGGCTGAAGGCGACCGGCGCTACCGTGTTGCATTTCTCGGAGGCTGCATTGCCAACATCAGCTTCGCCCGCCTTAACGAAGCGACCGTCCGGGTGCTGCGGAACAACGGCTGCGAAGTATCCATCCCAGCGGGACAGACCTGCTGCGGAGCTTTGCACGTTCACGCAGGGATCCGCGACCAGGCCCGAAAGCTGGCGCGTCAGAACATCGACGCGCTGCTGGACAATAACTACGACGCGATCGTCACCAATGCCGCCGGGTGCGGATCGACATTGAAAGAATACGGCGAGCTGCTCGATGACGATCGAGCGCGCCGTTTCTCAGCGCTGATCAAAGATGTTACCGAGTTCCTGGCTGGGATCGAACTCAATCTGGACATGCACCCGCTGCCGGTCTCCGTGACGTATCAGGACTCCTGCCATCTCGCTCACGGGCAGCGGATTCGGTCGGCGCCCCGGAAGTTGATGGCGTCTATACCCGGGCTGCAACTGCGCGAGATGGCTCTCTCGGATCTGTGCTGCGGAAGCGCGGGCATCTACAACGTGATCCACACCGACATGGCGCTCGCTCTGCTCGAGAAGAAAATGCAATCCGTCAACGCAACTCGCGCGGAGGTGATCGCAACGGCGAACCCAGGCTGCATGTTGCAGCTCAGAGCCGGAGTGAAGCGGCACGGGACGGGCCAGCGGGTTGCGCACGTCGTCGAACTGCTCGACGAAGCCTACCGGCTCAGCCCGCGAAACCTATCCCGATAGAGGGGCGGCAATAATCGGAGTCGAGGTCGGAGCGGCCGATCCTGTAGCGGGCTCCAGAGTCACCGCGACTGCCTTGATGTGCGCGCGATCTACCGGACCGTTCAGTATATATAACGCCGTGTTTTGCGGACCTGCTTGGAACAAGCCAGCCGGCTTCGGTGGGCCGCTGGTCGGGATCAGCCACATCTGGTACAGCTTGCCTTCCGGCGCCGGAGGCAGATTGGACGCGAGCAGCAGCACGCCTTGTTGCGGGTTGATGAAGACCCGCCCACGCGGTGGTAGCGGCTTCCCTTTACCAAACACCACCTGCTCTGTATCCGGCTGATTCAGAAACTGCATTGCCGCTTGCACCTTGGCGAGGTCGGCGGAGCTGCGGCGAATTTGTTCCTGGGCGCTGCGCAATTCCTGGCGGGCATCGGCTAGCTCCTCCGATCGGCGGCGCTCTTGCACAACGAACACCGCGACTGCAATCAGAAGGCAAGCAGCCGCAAACCCCAAACCACCCACCCAATTCCGGCTTACTGGGTGCAGCGCTCCTACGCTCGCGAGCACACGGCTGCGCAGATGCCTCGGTGGCGCTACCGCTTCGGGCAGAAAGGCCAGCAGCGCGTTCAAGGACAACGCACTCTTCACCCCCGCCTGGCAGTCGGGGCAATTTTGCGCGAGGTGAGAATCGATTTCCATCTGTTCCTCTTCTGAAAGCACGCCCAGGGCGTACAGTTCGTACAGCTCGCTCATCTCGCCGTGTGTCATGCCGTTGCCGTCTCTCCGAGCTGTTCCCGCAGGGTCTTCAATGCCGTGCGTACCCAGGTCTTCACGGTTCCGAGCGGCTGCTTCATCCTCTCGGCCATTTCGGTTTGAGACAGTCCTTCGTAATAAGCCAGCTCGATCGCGACGCGCTGGTTAGGCGTCAGCTTTTCAAAGGCCTCCTTCAACAGCTTCACGCGATCCAGATTTAGGATGTCGTCGTCGAAACCCCGGAACACCGCCGGGTGCTCCAGCTTGTCAATCTCGAACGAGCTCTGCGCCATCCGGCCGTCCACCGAACGGATGTAGTCAATCGCCCGGTTGCGCGCGACGGCTAGCACCCACGGACCCAACGCGCCTTTCTCGGAATCAAAGGCCTGCACACGATTCCAAATACGCAGGAATGTCTCTTGAACCAGATCCTCCGCTGACGCCGTGTTGCGGACCATGCGATAAATCAGAGCGTAGGTCATGCGCCCGTAGCGGTCGTAAAAATCCGCCATCGCCTGCGGCTCGCGGCTCTTGAGCCGCCTCACCAACTCCGCCTCATTGCCGCGGTCGAGCACCGCTGCGAAAAGCGGGAATAGCACCATCATCTAGACAATGTCCTGCCGTCGTATGTTGCGCTTCACAAGATATATACGTTGCGGCGTTCGCTTCGGATCGCGCTGCCGGCCAGATGGAATTATATCAGTCACCGGACTTTATACTGGCTTTGGGTTCATCGGACGATTCCCAGAGGCAGGCTTACCGCACATCGGCCAGTGAGATTCGCGGAAAGTACAACCCCCTGAGCTCCCTGTGCCACCATTCTCCGGTAGCGCGGCGCTCCGCGAAATCGGTGAAGCGGTAATTGAACACCAGCGCTCGGACATACTTTGGCGGCCTGCTGCCGAACGGGCTCTTCTCCAGCAATCCCGTCACATCCGGCGAGCCGTCGAGCAATCTGACCATAAAGTTTGCAAACCAGGGATTGCTTCTCCAGTTGGACAATGCGGCAAACCACATCTGCCAATCCAGCCGTGGTTGATACGGAGCCACCCAGGGCGGCGGGCGCCGCAGATCGCCAGGCTTGTAGCGAAAACTATAGTCAAGCCAGTTCGTGCCGTCGTTCGACCCCTGGACAATAATTTCCGGACGCTGCGTTGTCATCACCGCAAATAAACCATAGGTATTCACAATCCCGAATGGCGCGGCCAGCCGCACCAGCCCGCTGGTGAGCGGCGGAGAGTACCCCAGGAAAGTGCCCATCAACTGCGATCCGCTCAGGATCGCGATCAGCGCCAGAACCGCAACCGCCACGCGTGGGCGGGTATGCGGAATCCGCTTTGGGAAATTCCATTTGGGTAAACGAGCGTCGTCGAAAAGAAACAGGCACAGGGCGATCGCGAGGATGTTGAAGAACGTGTAGTTGCCCGTGATCAGGATCAGCACCTGCAGAAAGAGCAAGCCATATGCCGCGAATCGCCGCACCCGCCGGGGCGCGAAGATCAGGAATGGCAACACCAGCTCCGTGACCAACACCATGGCCGTCGAATCCTGCTGAAACCACGCCGGAAGCTGGCTGACGTACCAGGCGGCCGGCGTGGGCAGCGGTTGCGTCCAGTAGTGAAAGCGCATTGCGTTGAGACTGCGCCAGGCGGGATCGTGGCTCAGCAGCTTGACCGAGCCCGAAAGGAACATCAACCGGAACAGCAGCCAACGCATCAACCACACCATCGTTCGCGACGACCCCAGGAAAACTGCCAGAAAACCAGCCTCCAGCAGGAGCATGTCCCACTGAAACGACATGAAATCCTGACCCGCCGAACACAGCGACACATAGAGGACAAACAAGAGCGCGAGTACTGACCTTTGGGCGAAGCCCAACAACAGCACCATCGCCAACGCTGCACCGGCGACGCAGACAAAAACCAGGAATGCGTCGTCGTGTCTTAGCCAGAAGATTGTGGGTACCAGCCAATAGCGGGAGGTTCCAAAACTCTCCGACAAAGCCTGGAGGTAGCCGCCCAAGGGCAGTATCCCGCGGGATCCGATCAATCCGCGGACCTGCACGGCAAAGGACGCGAAGGCTATGAAATAAACGGCCGCCAGCGCGCGGATGAACAGCCACTCGATTCGTATATACGAGAGCGGCAAAACGTGACGCCCGAATAGCAGGCGCGTTATCCAATAGAAGAATGGCCGGTGCGCTGCGACTGTGCGGTACGCCCATTCCGAGAACGCCGCGAACAGAGGAATCCGTTGATACAACCACGCCAGCCAGCGATAACCGGGATCGTAGCGCAGAAGTTCGAACACAGCGCTGGCGCCGCTGAATGTCTCAAACTGGACCGCGCGCGGCGCGGGCTCGTTAGAGGCTTGGTAGTCGACGCGGTCGCCCGTGATCGCCTTGAAGTAGTCGACCCAGAGCCGGCAGAAGCCGCACTGGCCATCGAAGGTGACGAGCGGGCGATCCGGCATTACAGAAGTCGAGTCGCGGACACGCAGGCGAAACCGCCTGCTCCACTATTGCTACTACCGGGTCCGAGGAGCGTGGGCCTGCCGGAAGCCCGGTCCGCCACCGCCCGGTCCGCCATGCGGCATTGTATCGTACTTGGCCTGTTGATCCGGAGTGAGGATCTGGTAAATGGCCGCGTTCGCCTTCGCATCAATGGCCGTAAGCTGGCCGCTCAAGGTTCCCGCCGCTGCCGACAACTGGTCAATCGAGGCCGTATCGTTCTTCTTCACTGCGTCTGCGATGGACTGCCGGTTGGCCTGCAGACTGGAATGGAGATTCTGGCTGGCCGTCATCGCATTGGTAAAGATTGTCGTGGCCTGGGCCTGCTGAGCATCGGTCAAGCTCAGCGCGGTAGCCAGGTGGCTGACCCGCATTTGAGCGGCGGTCGCCGGATCGGGAGCCATGCCGCCCGGACCTCGGCCTTGCGCGAAAACAAGCGCCGCTGAAAGCGCGCCTGCGATAACTACGTGTGTGATTTTCATAGTGTGTGTGAAATCGTTCTGATAGTTGAAACGGCGCGCAACGAATTAAGTTGCCGCATCAATCTAAAGATTTGTAAGCACGGGCAAACCCGGCGGAGTTCACATCACCTTCTGTTTCTTCAAAAACTTGAAGATCTTCGGCCACAGCTCGTTCATCTGTGCCGGAGTGAAGCCATGCTTGCCGCCGGGCATTGTGATCAGCTCCGCTTTCGCGCCTGCTTTCTTCAACTCATTCGTCAGCATGACACTTTGTTCGTAAGGAACCACCTGGTCGGCATCGCCATGCAGAGTCAGAATTGGCGGAACATCTTTGCGCACGTATGTCATGGGGGAGAGATGTCTGGCGAGCTCCATCCGGTTCGGCTGCTCCGGAATCCAAGCAACCGCGTAGGGTTGCCGGTGCGGGCCACTCAACTGATCGCCCACGTCGGTGATGCCGAAGAAGTTCACCACCGCGGCAATCTTCGTCACGGGCCCAAGATCGGTGTTTGCCGGCGCCATTCCCACCATTAATGCCAGGTGCCCGCCGGCCGAGTTCCCCATAACGACGATCTTCCTGGGATCGACCTTATACTGCGATGCGTGATCGGAAAACCATTTGGCCGCGTTCAATAGATCGGTTACGGCCGCAGGCGCGGTGGCAATCTTGGCTAGACGGTATTCCACGTTGGCAACTACAAAACCATGCTCCAGAAACGGCACGCAGAAACGCTCCACGATATCTTCTTTGGTGCCATTCACCCACCCTCCGCCATGAATCATAATCACGCCAGGCCGGTCTTTCAGCGCCGGGTCGCGCGGTTGCATGACGTCCAGAACCGTCTGGGGATAGGGGCTGTAGCGGATGTTCGCCTCGGTAGGAAATTCGGCCGTCCGGGCTAGCGGCGCCAGAAAGAAAAAGACAGCGGGGATCGCGCGCAGCATCTATCCATAGATAGCACTCCCAACTGAAGGAGATTCGAATGGCATCGAAGCAGGTTCGGTCGGCGGTTCCGTCGGCTCTTTCTTTGGATACCCGCAAGGCCAACCCTCGCGTCCCTGAGTGCCGCTTCGAAACATTGCGAGGGTTGCGACCTGTTCCGTTTTGCAACCCAGACGGTCTTTGGGGAGGGTCCCTCCAACGCGGAAGTGGTGATGGTGGGAGAACAGCCCGGCGATCAGGAGGATCTCTCCGGAAAGCCTTTCGCAGGGCCTGCCGGTAAATTACTCGATCGCGCGCTGGTGGACGCGGGAGTGGATCGGCGGCAAGTTTATGTCACGAACGCGGTCAAACACTTCAAATTTATCGAGAGAGGTAAGCGCCGCATTCATGGTAAACCGAGCGGGATCGAGATTTCGGCTTGTCAACCCTGGCTCGAGGCGGAGATTCAGGTGATTCAGCCGCGCCTGATCGTTTGCCTGGGAGCGACGGCCGCGCAGTCCCTAATGGGCCGCGATTTCCGTATTCTGCGCGACCGTGGGACTCTCTTCCCGCACCGCTGGGCCAAGGCTTTGATGGCGACCATTCATCCTTCGGCGCTGCTTCGAATGCCTGAGCCGGAACGCCGCGAAGAAGAATATCTTCAATTCGTGCGAGATCTGGCTCTCATTCCGCACCACCTTTCGACACTCGCTCGAGAACAAAGGTCATAGAACTTCTTGCTGAGTCGAAGAGTAAAGTTGTAAGCGCAATGGCTGATGAGTAAGCCGGGCGTTAACGTTTCAACATTCTTTCAGCGGGCTACCGTGCGATTCAGTGCCGCGCGGGTCAATGCTGGGAAAGACGCAACCATGCAATCACTGAGATTCGAAAACCATATGGCAAGCAGCTTGCTTAGAAATAGGCAGAAAGAAGAAGGGAGCCGAACAATGCTGAGTGTTAATGTTCCTTTAGATCCGTCGAAGACGGGGCGTGAAGCAGGGGTCCTGGAGTCGAACCTGAAGAGGTTGATCGTCGGACAGGACGAGGCCATCCAACAGATTGTTAACATCTACCAGATGCACCTGACGGGCATGAGCGCGCCCGGCCGGCCGATCGGCAATTTCCTGTTTCTTGGTCCGACTGGATCGGGCAAAACCCGCATTGTGGAGGCAACGGCCGAGGCGTTGGTCAAGAATGCGCGCGCCGTGATCAAGATCGATTGCGCCGAATTTCAGCACAGCCATGAGATTGCCAAGCTAATCGGGTCGCCTCCCGGCTACCTTGGCCACCGCGAGACGCACCCCCTCTTGAGCCAGGAAGTGCTCAATCAACACCACACCGATTCGCTAAAGCTTAGCTTCGTTCTCTTCGATGAAATCGAGAAAGCGAGCGATGCTCTGTGGAATCTCTTGCTGGGCATCCTCGATAAGGGGACTTTGACCCTGGGCGATAACCGTAAAGTGGATTTTTCCCGCGCTCTCATCTTTATGACCAGCAACCTGGGTGCAGCCGAGATGAGCGCCCTGATGAGTCCCAAGCTGGGATTCAACGCAACGGAGACGGCCCGCAAGGCACTGCATGGAACGCCCGACGATAAGATGAACGGCAAGCTCAGCAGAACTGGCACTGATGCGGCACGGAAGAAGTTTACGCCGGAGTTCATCAACCGTCTGGATAAGATTGTTACCTTCAAACCGCTGGGTACTGAGGAGCTTAGAAGGATACTCGATATCGAGCTGAACATGGTGCAGCAGCGGGTCTTTAACACGGCGGCTGATAAATCCTTCGTGTTTAAGACCAGCGACGCCGCCAAGGATTTCCTCTTGAAGGAAGGCACAGACATGAAGTATGGCGCCCGTCACCTGAAGCGGGCCATCGATCGATTGCTGGTTCAGCCCATGTCAAATCTGATCGCGACCGATCAGGTACGCGGCGGCGACTGGATTCGCGTCGATTTTGACGGTGAGCGGACCACCCTGGCCTTCTTCAAGGAAGCCGAAGGTCTCCCGGTGCATGCCATGGCCGACTTGCTTAACCACTCGATTTCGATTCCGGCCTTGGCCTTCTCGAGCGGCGCCCAATTCGAACCGATCAAAATACAAACAGCGAAATCGTCAAAACGAGGGTGAAATCATCAGGCCGCAAATGAACGCGAATACACGCAAATAGAGCTCTTAATCCTACAATCTGCGTTCATTTTGCGTTCATTCGCGGCCTACTTTCACGCCTTCAGGCCGCACACTCCCCGCGGCCCAGCTTCAGCGAATAGTCCACCTCATCACCCCAGTCCTGGAAAAACTCCTCCGGCACGCTGGCCGGCTTGGCAAGATCGTTGGTCATGAGTCGAAATGTCTCAATCTTGTGTCGCACAACATAGTCGCGGAAGCTCTCCCCATCGATCTTGTTTGCCAAGAAGTGCCGCAACACCCGCTCAACAGCCTCCGGCGCCGATTTCGCCGGCAGACTCTGAATCGCGAGCCCGAACCGCATTGTCCCGTCTGCACCGTACCCGCCGCCTAGTAACATCTGGTAGTACGGCAGTTCCCGCCCATCGATCTTCCGGGCGTTGCCGTAGAAGCCAAAGTCTGCGATCCAATGCTGCCCGCAGGAATTCGGGCACCCGCTGATCTTGATCGAGAGCTTCCGAACCGCGGGATCCGGATAATCGCGTACCGTCGCGGCGAGCGCTTCCCCAAGATTCATCGACTTGGTAAGCGCCAGGTTGCAGCTATAAGCGCCTGGGCAGGTGGTTACGTCGTCGATTTCATGAGCGCCCGCGCCGGCGAGCCCGGTCCGCTTCAAAGCGGCGTACACTCGCCTTAGATTCTGTAAAGGAATGAAGGCCAGCACGGCATTCTGGTCGATGGTGAAGCGCAACAGACCATCCCCCGCGTTCTCCGCAAGGTCTGCCAAAACGCGCATCTGCGCGGACTGGAGGTTCCCTTGATCCACTTTCACCGTGACGATCGCGTAGCCCGGCTGTTTCTGTTCGCGCGCGTTTGTTTCAAACCAGCGCTCGTATTCCGGATCGGTACGCCTGGTGGAGTCGAGTACCGGGAGCAGGTCCCCTGATCCCAGCGGTGGTGGTACCGCTTGAAAACCACCGAATCCGTCGGGAATCGACTCGGGTGCCGGAATTCCGCCATTGAGCAGAATGTCCTGGTATTCCTTCTCCACCTGCTCTTTGACCCAGTCGAATCCCCGCTCGCGAACAACAAACTTTAATCGAGCCTTGTTCTTGTTGTTCCGGTTACCATACTTACTGAATACCCGGATCACGGCCTCGCACTTGTTAACGAGCCGTTCCACGGGAACGAACTCATCAAGCAATTGAGCTTCGTTCGGCAACGGTCCCAGCCCTCCGCCGGCCACCATCCGGAAACCGCGCCGGCCATCGCGGATCACGGCCCGCAACCCGACGTCGTGGATTGCGCCAACCATGCAATCCTCGTGGCATCCCGAAAAGGCAATCTTGAATTTGCGCGGAAGGCTGTCGGTCAGTTCCCGATGTAAGAACGCAAACGCCACTTGCCGGGCGTAAGGGTGGACGTCAAAAGGCTCATCCGGCAATAAGCCGCTCAATGGACAGGCCGTTACATTACGCACTGTGTTGTAGCATGCCTCGCGCGTCGTCAGCCGCGCATCGGCGAGCCGGTGCAGCAGATCGGCAACTCGCTGCAAGGGAACAAAATGATACTGCACATTTTGACGCGTCGTGAGATGCGCCTTACCCTGAGCAAACTCGTCGGCAACTAATGCGAGCTGCCTCATCTGGCGCGCGGTCAAAGCGCCGCCCGGAACCTTGGTCCGGATCATGTGCACGCCTGGCTGGCGCTGGCCGTACACTCCTCGACGCAGCCGCCACGGACGCAACTGATCGTCGGTAATCTCTCCGGCGAGGAAACGCTCAGCTTGAGCCCGGAACTCCTCAATGTCCTGGCGAACCACCCGGTCGTATTGGACCTCCGTGAGTTGCTGTTCGAGCAGAGCTTCGATTGGCAAGGTAATCACCTATATGTCTATAGAGATTACCATCATTGTTCCAAAGATTCAACCCTTTCACGGCTCCCGATCGCAATCCGGTACCTCTCGCCCCGCATAGTAATTCAACCCATAGCGCCACGAGCGCGTGCCGGAATCGATGCACTGGATGTGCTGATGTGTGCGCCAATAGGGACGCGCTGAGACGCTCCGGTCAAGCGCCGGCAAAGTAGTCCAAGTCAGAAAAATAACGCCTAAGATAACGCCGCCCGTTATCAGGGCAACGGCCATGCTTCTGTTCAAGAAGAACACCAGTGCGCCTGTCAGGAGTCCCAAGGCCACCAGCCAGGCCGGCACCGCAAGAGTGACGTGCGACGCTCCGTTCAACAACGCGACAGGTAGCAAGCCGGCGATAAAAGGAATGCACCACAAGAGCGCGGCGGCCATGGCTAACAGCCAGGAGGAGCTGCGGCTGTGCGCGAGTTCAATGCCCAGCAGCGCAGCCAAGCCAGGCAGTATCGGCAGTAGATAACCGGGTAGCTTGTTTTCCGAGATCGAGAAGAACACCAGTCCGAACACCACCCAAGCCGCCAGAAATTGGGCTCGCCGATCGGTGTAAAGCCGCCTTTGGAACAGCGTCGCCAGCAAAGGCGTCCAAGGGAAAAGTCCGGCCAGCAGCACTGGAATAAAAAACCAAAACGGCTGCACGTGTTGTAAGGATGCGTTCGTAAATCGGGCGAAGTGCTGCTTCCAGAAAAAATCATCGACGAAAGACAATCCGTTACGCGCGATCACAAGCGCATACCAGGGCGCCGCAACGGCCATGGCGACCGCCAATACAACAATCAACCGCTTCCGGGCAAACCACCCGGCCGGCAACACGAGCGCAATCGGTACCAGACCTTTCGCCAAAATCGCAAGCCCCAAAAAAATACCGGAAAGCACAACCACATTCCCGCGGCGCATCAACAGCAGCATCGAGACGCTGAAGCAAACCGCGAGGGGCAGGTCTGTCACCGCTACGTGACTGTAGGTCAGCCAACCCGCGGAAGTCCCAAGAATCGCCGTCGAATAGGTGGCCTCGCTCGGCCCGAATTCGCGCCTCATAAACCAAAAAAAGAACACCAGAAACGCCACGCTTGCCAGGGCCACGGGCACCCGTGGAGCGAGATCCGGATTTAGCCTGAGCTTGTTACCGGCGGCGATCATCCAGTACAGTAGGGCCGGTTTCTCAAACCAGGGCTGGCCCCACAGCCGTGGCGTCACCCAGTCGCCGGAACGCGCCATCGATTGGCCGACCGCCGCATATCTCGGCTCGTCAGCGCTAAGCATCCCCGCGCGATCCAGTCCGGAAAGGTAAAGAAAATACAAGGCGGCAAGAGCAACAGCAACCAGCGCGCCGCGCTTCGAGGTAGGCAACACCAATTATAATGAGACTACGTGCGACAGTTTCTTTTTCTGGCGCTGGCCTTGGCAGCAGGCCTGCTTCACGGCGATATTGTCAGTTGCGCCTGCGATCCTGCGAATCCAACTACGCTCGAGCCCCGGCAATGCAGTCTGTGCCGAGAAGCGGAAAAGCAGTCCGCCGGCGTGAAGGTATTCATCCTGAAAGATGTGAACCCGACCAAGCCCGGCCGCTGGCTGGTTCTGCCCCGAATGCACGATCGCTCGATCGGCGAGTTGCCTCCGGAACTGCGAGCCGAGCTTTTCGCGGTTGCCATTGCCAAAGCCAAATCACTGTTCGGCGATGACTGGGCTATCGCCTACAACGCCCCAGAAGTGCAGACGCAATGCCACGTGCATGTCCACGTCGGCAAGCTGATTCAAGGCGTCGAGACGGACCAGTTTATCACCGCTACAAAAATTGAAGACATTCCCGTGCCCGCCAGGGGTGAAGGATTCTGGATACACCCCCAAGGCAATCTGTTCCACGTCCACACCGGAGAACAAATTACCGAGACCGTGCTGCTGAGATAGTACATGGACTTACTTGAAATCGCAAAACTCCCGACCGCGGAAAATGCCGCGATCCATTTGAATCCCGCGGATAACATCGTCATCGCGCGTGTGCCGCTTTCCGCCGGACAAACCATCGTGATCGAAGGCCGCTCGATCCGGTTGCAAGATCCCGTTCCCGCAGGTCACAAAGCGTCGCTCTCAACGATCGCGGCGGGCCAGTCTGTCATCCGTTACGGCCAGGTCATCGGCAGGGCTCGCGGCACGATTCAGCCGGGCCGTCATGTCCACACCCACAACGTTGCGTTTGAAGAGCTGGCCTTGCACTACGAATTCCCCGCCGGCGAGCTTGCTCCCACCCGCTCCGCGCGCGATGTACCCGAGTTTCTTGGCTTCCCCCGCGAAGATGGCCGCGCTGGTACTCGCAACTACATCGCCGTCGTAGCGGCCAGCAACTGTGCCGCACACACCGCCGAGCTGATCGCCGCCAGCTTCGAGGGCGAGCGCCTCCCTCCCAATGTGGACGGCGTTGTCGCATTCCCGCATGGTGAAGGCTGCGGGCATTCGATCGGGCCCGACACCATTCAGTTGCAACGGACGCTGGGGGGCGTGCTCAATCATCCCAACGTTTCGGGAGCGATCATCCTCGGGCTCGGCTGTGAAGTGAACCAGATCGATCATTATCTAGGCAAAGGGGGCGCCCGCACGGAGCGTCTGGTGGGGTTAACGCTACAATCGAGCGGCGGTACCCGCGCCACCGTCGAAGCCGCCCGCCGGGCGATTGCCGGGATGATGGAGCGCGCCTCCGCCGAACCGCGTGTTCCAGTGCCGGGGTCCAAAATCATATTGGGGCTGAACTGCGGCGGCTCCGACAGCTTCTCCGGGATCACCGCCAACCCGGCGCTGGGCGTCTGCTCCGATAAGATCGCCGAAATCGGCGCTGCCGCCGTCCTGGCCGAGACCACCGAAATCTTCGGCGCCGAGCACCTGCTGGTCAAGCGCGCGCGCAACCGTGCCATAGCGGAAAAACTGCTGGGCTTTGTCCAGGGCTACAAAACCTATCTCAAGCGGTTCGACGGCAGCTTCGACGACAACCCATCGCCTGGGAACAAAGAAGGCGGCCTCACCAATATCCTCGAGAAGTCGTTGGGCGCCGTTGCCAAGGCAGGCACCTCCGCGCTGATGGATGTGGTCGATTATGCCGAGCGCATCACCTCGCCCGGTTTCGTTTTCATGAACACGCCAGGCTACGACCCCGTCTCCCTCACGGGCCTGGCGGCGGGCGGCGTGAACCTCATCGCCTTCACGACGGGGCGGGGAAGCGCGATTGGCTTTCCGACCATCCCCGTGATCAAAATTGCGAGTAACAGCGCGACCTACCGGCGCATGCGCGACAACATGGACATGAACGCCGGCCGCATCGCCGATGGCGAAGCGACGGTAGCCGGAATCGGCCAGGAAATCTTCGATCTGGTCCTGCGCGTCGCATCCGGCGAGAAGACCTCGAGCGAGCGGCTGGGTCACAAAGAGTTCGTGCCATGGCGAATCGGCCCGGTGTTGTAGGCTGGAAGAAGAGAGTTCCGATGGAAGATAGAGTAGATAAGCTGGAAAGCAGAATGGATCGCGCCGAGCGTCTGCTTGAGAGGACTGCGCTTGTTATGCTTGAGGTCGCCGAAGCCCAAAAACATACAGAGGATCGTCTGGGGGGTGTCGTCCAAATGATGGACGAATGGATACGCAACCGGCGAAACGGAAGTTAATCCGATGCCCGATAACCTCGAAAACAGAGTCGACCGGCTCGAAGGCACAGTGGAACAACTCGCGACGATCACTCTAAGTTTGGCGGGATCAGTCCAAACACTGGTGGGGACAGTCGACAAGCTTACGGACACCATCGACAAGGTTGTGAACACCGTCGACAAACTGGTGGACACCGTCGAAAAACTGGTGGACACCGTCGAAAAACTTGGAGAAAGAATGGACGCCATGGCCATCAAACAAGCGGAAGATCATGAAGCCCTGAACACCATCCTCCGAATGATGGACGAGTGGATTCGAGGCAATCCTCGCCCCGGTCCAAGCCCGGCATGATCGAAAATACGGTTCTGTGAGTAACGTTTGGACGCATAACTGATATACTGGAGTACAAAGAAGCACGGACACCCTGGTGAAAAGCAGCGGATGAATTGCAGATCATTTAGTACTGGAGATACCGCGTGAAACGAGCCGGTTCCGACGATTCCCTCCGTTGTTCCTTTTGTCATAAGAGTCAAGACGTTGTTGGCAAGCTGATCTCGTCTCCGAGCGACTATCCGCGAGCGTATATCTGCGATGAATGCATCGCGGTCTGTAATTCGATACTCGATGACGACCGGCACGACCAGCCGTACGGGGCTCCCCACAAGCTGCCCAAGCCGTTGGAATTAAAAGAGTACTTGGACCAGTACGTGATCGGACAGGACGGTACCAAAAAGAAGCTGGCGGTCGCGGTCTACAACCACTACAAGCGCATCCAGATGAATAAGCAGCGCGGCGCGGAGGTGGAACTCTCGAAGTCCAATATTCTTCTGATCGGCCCCACCGGCACAGGCAAAACCCTTCTCGCGCAAACCCTGGCCCGCATCCTGGATGTGCCGTTCGCCATCGTCGATGCCACTACTCTCACCGAAGCCGGGTATGTCGGCGAAGATGTGGAGAACATCATCCTTCGTCTTCTCCAAAACGCCGACTGGGATGTGCAGAAATGCCAGACGGGTATCATCTATATCGACGAAATCGACAAGATCGGCCGTAAGGACGAGAACCCTTCCATCACTCGGGACGTTTCGGGCGAAGGCGTGCAGCAGGCCCTTCTGAAGATCCTCGAAGGAACCATCGCCAACGTCCCCCCGCAGGGTGGGCGCAAGCATCCCCACCAGGAGTTCACGCCGGTCGATACCACCAACATCCTATTCATCTGCGGAGGCGCCTTCGTCGGCCTCGAAAAGGTGATTGGCAAGCGCGTTGGCACCAAATCGATGGGCTTTGTGGGTCCTGAAGAGCCGAACGACAATATCCGCCGCTCCAAGAACCGGCGCGACGTCAACCTTCTGGAACAATGCCAACCCGTCGATCTGATCCGGTTCGGCTTCATACCCGAGTTCATTGGCCGTATGCCCGTGATGGCCGTACTGGAGGATCTGGATAAAGACTCTCTGGTGCAGATTCTCACCAAACCGAAGAACGCCATCATCCGGCAATACCAGAAGCTATTCGAATTCGAAAATGTTAGACTGAAGTTTAGCGACGACGCACTCGAAGCGATCGCCCAACTTGCCATGGAGCGGAAGGTGGGCGCCAGGGGCCTCAGGATGATCCTTGAGGATCTGATGCTGGACCTGATGTATTATCTCCCTTCCTACAAAAAGGTGCGTGAGTTCCTGGTGAGTAAGGAAATGGTCATGACGCAAAAGATCAACATGGCCTTGCTCGAAAAGGCCGGTTAATTCCGACAGGCCGGTGCCTGTGCTCTTTTTTCTAGTTCTCTTTCCTTGAATGTCCACATCGCCTGATCACATCGTACTCGCATGATTACATCTAAAGACAAATCCGACACAAAACGCCTGCCCATGATGCCCATCCGGGACGTGGTGATATTTCCTTACATGATGACGCCTTTTGTCGTCGGGCGGGAATCCAGCGTCCGGGCTCTCGAAGAAGCTTTGGCATCGGACAAGAAAATCTTCCTAGCTACCCAGCACGACGCCTCGATTGACGAGCCGCGGCCGGATGAGATCTACTCGGTCGGAACCATTGCCAATATCGTCCAAAGTCTCAAGCTACCAGACGGAAATATTAAAGTTTTGGTTGAAGGCATTGAGCGTGGCAAAGTCGTCTCCGTGAGCGAAGACGAGGGCTACTTCCGGGCAATTGTCAAGTCCTTCCATTTCAAGGTGGAGGCTGGCCCGCAACTCGAACAGTTGACCACGCGTTGCACGACATTGTTCGAGCAATACGTCAAACTCAGCCAGAATCTCAATTACGAGACGATGATTGCGGCCATCCGTGTGGATGATGCCGGCAAACTGGCCGATACGGTTGGCGCCAACCTGCAATTAACGATTGAAGAGAAGCAGGAGCTTCTTGAGATCTTCGATCCGGTGGACCGCCTCACACGCGTCGCCGAGATGCTCGACATTGAGATTGAAAAGCTCAACGTCGACCGCACCATCCAGGGGCGCGTGAAGCGCCAGATGGAGAAGGCTCAGAAAGAGTACTATCTCAACGAGAAGATTAAGGCCATCCAGAAAGAGCTGGGCCGCGGCGAAAAGAGCGAGTTCGATGAGCTGAAGAAGAAGATCGACGCGGCCGGGATGACCAAGGACGCTCACGAGAAAGCCATCGCCGAGCTGAAGCGGCTGGAGAACATGCCGCCTATGTCGGCCGAGTCCACCGTCTCCCGCAATTATCTGGATTGGTTGCTGGCGGTGCCGTGGAAGAAGAAGTCGAAAGAAATCCGCGATCTCAAGTACGCGCATGAGATTCTCGAATCGGACCACTACGGTCTCGAAAAGATCAAGGAGCGCATTCTCGAATTCCTCGCGGTGCGGCGTTTGGTTCAGAATCCCAAGGGCTCGATCCTCTGTTTTGTCGGGCCTCCCGGCGTGGGCAAGACTTCGCTCGGTATGTCGATCGCCAAGGCTACGGGGCGCAAGTTCATACGCATGTCGCTGGGCGGCGTCCGGGACGAGGCTGAGATTCGCGGACACCGGCGCACCTACATTGGCGCGCTACCCGGTCAGATCCTCCAGATGATGAAAAAGGCGGGAACTCGGAATCCTGTCTTCATGCTGGACGAAGTCGACAAGATGTCGACGGATTTCCGCGGTGATCCGTCCTCGGCTTTGCTCGAAGTTCTCGACCCGGAACAGAACTACATGTTCATGGATCACTATCTGGATGTCGAGTACGATTTGAGCCAGGTCTTCTTCATCGCGACCGCCAACGTCTTACATACGATTCCGGCCGCTCTGCAAGACCGCATGGAAGTAATCCGCATTTCGGGCTACACCGAGCTCGAAAAGCTCGAAATCGGAAAGCGATTTCTGGTTCCCAAGCAGATGGCTCAGACCGGCCTGAACAAGGATCAACTGGAGTTTAAGGACGTCGGCCTGCAGACCTTAATCCAGTACTATACACGCGAAGCAGGCGTCCGGAACCTGGAGCGTGAAATCGGGAACATCTGCCGCAAGATTGCTCGCACGGTAGTCGAAGCCGACGGCAACAAGAAGGCGACGTCGGAACTGGCGAAGGTTTCTCTGAAAGCCGAGAATGTGAATCAATACCTCGGCCCTCAGAAGTTCCGGGACACCCAGGCCGACCAGCAGAATGAGATTGGGGCGACAGTCGGACTCGCCTGGACCGAGGTCGGTGGCTCCATTCTTACTACGGAAGCCACAGTAATGGAGGGCCGGGGTAAGCTCCAGACCACTGGTAAGTTAGGCGATGTCATGCAGGAATCGGCGCATGCCGCGATGAGCTACGTCCGGTCGCGAGCCCAGTTACTTGGGCTGCCGCGTGACTTTTACCGGAATCTGGACATCCACGTGCACGTTCCGGAGGGGGCGATTCCGAAAGATGGTCCGTCCGCGGGAATTACTATCGCCACCAGCATCTGCAGCGCTTTGACGAACATTCCAGTGCGTTGCAACCTCGCCATGACTGGCGAGATCACAGTCCGTGGGCGCGTATTGGCAATTGGCGGCCTGAAGGAGAAATTGTTAGCCGCGCACCGCCAGGGAATCTTTGAAGTGATTCTTCCCAGAGACAATGAAAAGGACTTCCCGGATATCCCGGAGATTGTCCGCAAACAGATGAACCTCCATCTGGTGGGCTCCATGGATGAAGTATTAAAGCTGGCGCTAGAGCGCGAGATCATCGCTCTGCCCCTGGCAACAACGGCCCCGCCAGCCGAAATGGCGAGGCCAGCGGAAGAAACGGTAGCGCACTAGAGCCACAGATGAACACAGATAAACACAGATAAGATGAAAACTCAATCAAAGATCCGTGTTCATCTGTGTTCATCTGTGGCCTAAGCTTATTTTTCAGGTGGAAGCTGAATTTGTGTTAAGCGCGGCCTCGCCAGAGCAGTTCCCGGCGGAAGAACTCCCTGAATTTGCTTTTCTTGGAAGGAGTAACGTCGGGAAATCCAGTTTGTTGAACTGCCTGGTTGGAAAGCAGGGGCTGGCATTTACGAGCGCGCGGCCCGGCTGTACCCAGTTGGTAAACTTTTACCGGGTAGACGGCCGGTTCAGCTTTGTAGACCTGCCCGGTTATGGATATGCGCGTGTACCGCGAGAAATCACCGCCAAGTGGAAAGAGCTGATCGAACAGTACCTGCTCCAGCGGAAGGCTCTCGAAATGTGTTTCCTCATCCTGGATTCACGCCGGGGCTGGATGGAGAAAGATCTGGAACTCAAAGCATGGCTGGAGTTCCACAACCGGCGATACGTCGTGATCGCCACCAAGACGGATAAGTTGAAAACGCAGAAGGAACAACATCACGGTTTTGCGGCGCTCCGGAGCCACGCTTCCGGCGAGCTGCTACCGTTCTCGGCCATTCAGTGCCGGGGAGTGAGGGAAATTTGGCAAGCAATCTCGAAAACCAGGAACCAGTAGTCGCGGCGCCTCCCACCACGGAAGAGGCTCCGGCCGCTACGCCGGAAGCGGCCGGCCAGAACGGCACAGTAGAAGAAGCAACGGCGCCGGCAACAGAAGTCAAACCACCGGAAGCCAAGCCGGAGCCGGCCGGGTCCACGCATCACGGCCCGGGTGGCCGGAGGCGCCCCGGGCATGGCGGGCATGCCCCACAGGCCGGTCAGAAGAACGGCGGAAGCACTCTCGATCTCGTCGAGCTCAAAGACATGAGCATTCAAAAGCTCAATCAGATCGCCAAAGATCTGGGAGTGACTGGCACGGCGGGTTTGCGCAAGCAGGAGCTCATCTTCAAGATCCTCCAGACGCAGGCCGAGAAGAGCGGTCTCATTTTCTCCGAAGGCGTCCTCGAGTGCCTGCCCGACGGCTTCGGGTTCCTGCGAGCTCCCGAGTACAACTACCTGCCGGGCCCGGACGACGTATATGTGTCTCCATCTCAGATCCGGCGCTTTGACCTGCGAACCGGCGACACCATCTCCGGCCAGATCCGCCCGCCGAAAGAGGGCGAGCGGTACTTCGCTCTCATCAAAGTAGACGCAATTAATTTCGAGCCGCCCGAGGAAGCCCGCAATAAAATCTTCTTCGATAACCTGACGCCGCTGTATCCCAACGAGCGGCTGCGTCTCGAAACAGCGAAAGACAACTACTCCGGCCGTGTCATGGATATGCTGACGCCGATCGGCAAGGGCCAGCGCGGCTTGATCGTAGCTCCGCCCCGCACCGGCAAGACGATGCTGCTGCAGAGCATCGCTAATTCCGTCACCACCAACCACCCCGAAGTCGCTCTGATCGTGCTCCTGATCGACGAGCGGCCGGAAGAGGTCACCGATATGCAGCGCTCGGTGCGGGGCGAAGTGATCAGCTCCACTTTCGATGAGCCTGCCTCCCGTCACGTTCAGGTCGCTGAAATGGTAATCGAGAAAGCCAAGCGCTTAGTAGAGCATAAGCGCGATGTCGTAATCCTGCTCGATTCCATCACACGCCTGGCGCGCGCCTACAATACGGTGGTTCCGCCCTCCGGCAAAGTGCTCTCGGGCGGCGTCGATTCGAATGCATTGCAGCGTCCCAAGCGCTTCTTTGGCGCGGCCCGCAACATCGAAGAAGGCGGCTCGTTAACGATTGTGGCCACGGCATTAATCGACACCGGCAGCCGCATGGACGACGTCATCTTCGAAGAGTTCAAGGGCACCGGCAACATGGAAATTCACCTCGACCGCAAGCTGGTCGACAAGCGCGTGTTCCCTGCCATCGATATCAACAAAAGCGGCACCCGCAAAGACGAGCTGCTGCTGCCCAAGGAAGAACTCAACCGCATCTGGGTGCTCAGAAAAGTTTTAAGCCCGCTCTCCCCCGTCGAGTCCATTGAGCTTCTGCTCGACAAACTGAACAAGACCCGCAGCAACGCCGAATTCCTGAACTCCATGAGCGGCTGATGGCTACACTCGTCAGACATTCCATCGAGGAAGACTTCGCCGCCTGGGCGCAAGAGACGGCGGAGTTACTCGAGCAGCGCCGCTTTGAGGAGTTGGACCTCGCGGATTTGATCGAGGAGGTGCGCGAGTTGGCCCGGGCACAATACAGAAGGCTGGATAGTCAACTGCTGAGGCTGTTTAGCCATCTGTTGAAATGGACATGTCAGGCGGAGAAGCGGTCGAGGTCCTGGGAGATATCGATTTTCGATGCACGGGATAAAATCGAAACTGCATTCAAAGATAGCCCGAGTTTGCGCTCACGTTTGTCCGCGGAAGATATACCCTCTATCTGGAAGAGGGCGCGCAAACGGACGGCTCTTGAAACCGGTCTAGCCCTGGAAACGATCCCCAATGCCTGCCCCTGGGACCTGGACACCGAGGTCCTGAACACAGACTGGTTGCCGTGACTCCGCGTGGGGCGGGCCTTCCGGCCCAATTCCAGGCAATCAAGAACACGGTGCGCGTCTCTCTTCTGAATTGCCACCCGGCTTCACGCCGCAAGCGCCTGCGCAGGTTCGCGATAGTGTGGCCAACGCTGCTGTGGCGCATTGACGAGCCACAACAGTGAGTAGACAATCAAAGTCCGCCGCGACGGCAGCGCCTTCCCAATCTACTCGCTGTGTCGCACGCGATACCGAAGCCGGCCAAAACAGCGGCAAGGTGAACATGTCATTTGCAAGGCATTCCAGGATCAGCGATACCGAAAGACGGGTGCCACGAATTGCCAGCTTTCCGCCGAGTAGCTCCGGGCCGGCAGCGATATAGCGGTAATCTTTATAGCCGGCTGGTTGCCAGTCTTGCATTCCGTCCCCCATTGTCGGTCACTGCATCTCACGCAACCGGCGTTCCAGAAAGCGGCGCTCGCTATCATTGGTGACCAGCGTGAGCGCCCGCCGGTAGCTCTTCGCCGCTTCATCGGGCAACCCAAGCCGGCGCAGCAGATCGGCTCGCGCGGCATGCAGCAGATGATAGTTGTCGAGATCGTTCGTTGTGGCGAGGGCGTCAATCAGCGCGAGCGCCTGCCTGGGGCCCTCCGCCATCGCGACCGCTACCGCCCGGTTCAGCGACACGATGGGAGAAGGTTGTACGCGCTCCAGTTCATCGTAAAGCCGTAGGATCTGAGTCCAGTCCGTATCTTCGGGCCGCCCCGCCTGGCAATGCAGGGCCGCGATGGCCGCCTGGAGCGCGAACGGGCCGGGAGTGCCCCGCAGAGCCACTTCCACAAGAGGCAACGCCTCGGCGATCTGCTTTTGGTTCCAGCGGCTCCGATCCTGTTCCTCAAGTACGACGATTTCGCCGGCCTCATCGAGACGGGCCTCGCGCCGTGCGTCGTGGAGCAGCATCAGCGCCACCAGCGCCGTTACTTCCACGGGAGGTTGCGGCCCCATCAATGTCATAATCAGGCGGCCCAGCCGGATCGCTTCGGCGCAGAGATCGGTCCTGACCAGCGATTCGCCTCGAGTGGCCGCATAGCCTTCGTTGAAGACCAGGTAAATTACGGTCAGGACGGCCTCCAGCCGCTCAGCCATGTCGTTCGTCTCGGGCACGATGTACGGAATTCCGGCGTCACGAATCTTGCGCTTCGCGCGCACCACCCGCTGGGCCATTGTTGCCGGAGGCACCAGGAAGGCTCGCGCAATCTCGTCCGTCTCAAGGCCGCACAGCGTCCGGAGCGTTAGCGCGACCTGCGCTTCCAGGCCGAGTGCCGGGTGGCAACACGTGAAGATCAGCCGCAGACGATCGTCGGGAATTTCATTTGTGCCGTAATCCGGTTCTTCGATGGCCTGAGCCAGGCCGGAAATGGCGTACGATTCCAGCTTTCTCTTGTGCCGCTCCTTGCGCCGAATGTGATCAATGGCCTTGTGCCGGGCTGTCTGAATGATCCACGCGCGCGGGATATCGGGGACGCCGGAGGCCGGCCATTGTTCCGCGGCGGCTGCAAAGGCTTCCTGCGCGCACTCTTCGGCCAGCTCGAAGTCGCCCACCAGTCCAATCAGAATGGCGACAATCCGGCCCCAATCCGCGCGATAGACTGCTTCAACGGCCGCGGCTGTGTCAGTATACATATGTCGCGGAATTTTCCCGGCGGAGGTGTCGATCCGGACACCCGCCGTTCGACTTGATGTAGGGAGGCACAGAGGTGAAATACATGTTGTTAATTTACCTTGACGAGCAAGCGCTGAGCGAAACCGAGCGGGAGCAATGTTACCAAGAGTCCGCGCAGTTCGCTCACCAGCTCAACGCGAGCGGACAGTATCTGGCCGCCGCGCCGCTACACCCCACTTCAATGGCTACCAGCGTCCGTGTTCAGGGCTCTAAGCGGTTCGTGACCGACGGTCCGTTCGCGGAGACTCGCGAACAACTTGGCGGCTTTTTCCTGATTGAAGCCAGGAACCTCGATGACGCCATCGGTGTCGCCTCGCGGATTCCAGCGGGTCGCGGGGGAACGGTGGAAATCCGGCCAGTGGTGGAGGTCGCAAGCCTGCCGGCGAATTCGATTGTTCCCCCTGTCGATTTCGCTCCTCCTCGTTCGACCTAATGGTAGACAAAACCACACGGAGGTATGACAATGCGATTCATGATGATAGTCAAAGCCAGCCAGGACTCGGAAGCGGGCAAGATGCCTAGCGAAGAGCTCCTTGCTGCCATGGGAAAGTATAACGACGAACTGATGAAAGCCGGTGTGCTGCGCGATCTCTCTGGGCTCCACCCCAGCTCGAAAGGCGCGCGCATCAAGTTCTCCGGAGGGAAACGCACGGTCATTGATGGGCCCTTCGCCGAAACCAAGGAGTTGATTGCCGGCTTCTGGATGATTCAGGTGAATTCGAAGGCAGAGGCGATCGAATGGGCTAAGCGAGTCCCGGCTCCGCACGGCGAAGGCGCGGAAGGCGAGATCGAGATTCGCCAGTTGTTCGAACTGGAGGACTTCGGTCCCAGCCCGGCGGTCGATCACGCGCGTGAATTGGAGAAGGACCTGGCGAGAACGAAAAAGTAGATGCAACCGGTAACTCCAGCGGCTCCGGTCGCGAAAACGAAGGTGTGGGCCGGAGGCATCCTCAGCGGCCTGGTGATACTCTTTCTCGTTTTTGATGGTGTCATCAAATTCATCAAGCCGGCTCCTGTCGTGGAGGCATTCGCTCAATTGGGATTGCCCCTGAACCTCTCTGTTGCCATCGGCGTCGTCGTGCTCGCTTGTACTGCGCTGTATAGCATTCCGCGCACCTCAGTGCTTGGCGCGATCCTGCTGACTGGCTATCTGGGCGGCGCAGTGGTGACCCATTTGCGTGTAGGCGACCCGTTGTTCAGCCATGTCCTGTTCCCGACCTATGTCGGCGTACTGCTCTGGGCCGGACTATATTTGCGTGAAGACCGCCTGCGCGCGCTGCTGCCTCTGCGGAGTTAGCAAAGTAAAATTAAACATGACGAAAAGCTTAAGAAAGGGAGAACAATGAGCAACGTACGGTTACTGGTTGGAACACGCAAGGGCGCGTTTGTCCTCGCGTCGGACGGAAAGCGCAAGCGTTGGGACGTCAGCGGTCCGCATTTTGCGGGCTGGGAGATTTACCACATGAAGGGATCGCCCGCCGATCCGGACCGGCTATATGCATCGCAGTCGAGCGGCTGGTTCGGACAATTGATCCAGCGTTCCAACGACGGTGGGAAAACCTGGGAACCGGTGGGGAACAAGTTCGTGTACGACGGCGTACCCGGCACGCACCAGTGGTACGATGGCACGCCGCATCCCTGGGAATTTAAGCGAGTCTGGCATCTCGAACCGTCGCTTAACGATCCGGACACGGTCTACGCCGGGATTGAAGACGCCGCGTTGTTCCGCTCGACCGACGGCGGCCAGGGCTGGCAGGAACTCTCGGGACTGCGCGAGCACGGTTCCGGGCCGCGCTGGCAGCCTGGCGCGGGTGGCATGTGCCTGCACACGATCATTCTGGATCCAAGCGACCCCGGCCGGATCTTCATCGCCATCTCCGCTGCCGGGGCCTTCCGTACGGACGACGGCGGCCAGACGTGGCGGCCGATCAATCGGGGACTGCACTCCGAATACATCCCCGAGACCACGGCCGAGGTTGGCCACTGCGTTCACCATGTCGCTATGCATCAGTCGCGTCCGGGTGTGCTGTTCATGCAGAAGCACTGGGATGTGATGCGGAGCGACGACGCCGGCGAGTCGTGGCAAGAGGTTAGCGGGAACTTACCCACCGACTTCGGATTCGTGATCGACGTGCATGCGCACGAGCCGGATACCATCTACGTCGTCCCGATCAAGAGCGACTCGGAGCACTATCCGCCCGAAGGGAAACTGCGCGTCTACCGCAGCCGGACCGGCGGAAACGAGTGGGAACCGCTCACCCAGGGTCTGCCGCAAAGCGATTGCTATGTCAACGTGCTGCGCGATGCAATGACGGTGGACTCGCTCGATTCCTGCGGCGTGTATTTCGGCACCACGGGCGGACAAGTGTACGCGTCGGCCGATGCCGGAGATACGTGGGCTCCCATTGTCCGGGATCTACCGGCCGTGCTTTCGGTTGAGGCGCAGACTCTGCCGTGATCCGGCTATGCAACTAAACCCTTACTTTTTTCAACGGCCGATGCGAGACGGCGTGCAGGTTCTATGAGCGGCCAGCACCCGGCAGATGCGGAACGCATATTTCATGCGCTCGCCGAAAACGGGACGGTCCGGATGCCGATCCAGCAGACCTTCTGGCCCGTCCGTTTCAGCATGCTTGTCGACCAATTCGGCATCCCGTGGATGGTGAATTGCGAGCAAGCTTCATAATCGAGGCGTTAGGCTGCTCTCGGGACAGACAAGAACGTCGTCTGGAGGGTCGCGACATCGACGTGCAACTCCCAAACCTTCCCGGAGTCATCCGAGATCTCCGGAAGATGTTCCGCAATCGCGGAAACTCCCGGACGCAACCCGCTATCCAGCGCTGCCGCGAGCAGCCGGACCAGCCTGTCGGTAGCGGGTCCAATTCGATCTTCGCCCCGTTCCCATTTCGAGATTTTGGTTCTGTCAGTTTGAAGGTAGCGGCCAAGTTGCTCTCCGCTCAGGCCGAGGTGCTTTCGAAGGAAGCGTAGCTGCTCTCCCGTCAGCCGGCCGGACTGTTTGCGAGCGCCTGCGCGATTGCGCGATGAATCTTTGCCATCCGGGGAATGATCACGTCCGCGTTCCCGCACTTCGGGCAATCCGCGGCTTCGATGCCCTGGAGAATCACGTTCGAAAGGCCGCTCTCGGCGTATCGATAATTGTACCGCTCATAGGCGACCTTTTCCCCACAGTTTGTGCACTCGTGGACGCTGGCTCTACTCATGGAGTCCTCTCGAAGACAAGTGATAAACACTGCTAGCTCAGGTTTAAAGGTGAAAACCACCGATAGTTGACGACGATCGGCGGTCCCCTTCGATCCTGTACTTCCACTACCCGGTCTTGATGTCTTTCGGGTACCATAATAATCGCGCCAGATCTACAGACCGCCAGGATGTCTTCCGTGATCAGATCGTCATTGGTGAGTTCATTCCGGAAATGCTGCGAGTAGATCACGGCGCCCTCTTCGAGGCATCGATTGAGTTTGGCTTTAGCTCGATTTTTGCTTAGCGGCTCATCCTTCACCTGTTGGTATTACCAACACCGGACTGATCGCTTAGCTGCAACGGTGCCATACGTGGGCATGCTAACCGGCTATGGTCAAACATCCGTTTGAGATTCTAATCGGCATGCGGGGAGTTGGCCGTGGTTGTAGAGGACGCAAGCTTTCGGTTTCGCGCAATGGGTCAGCGGTATCAGTCCGAAACAAGCGTTAGACTTGTTATAGACAGTGGGTCCTTCCGACTCTGCCTGAGCTTGCGGCAACTCACTCCGTTCGCAGCGCCTGAATCACGTCGACTCGGGCTGCCCGCGCCGCGGGTATCACCGACGCAGTAATGGCGGCGAGCAGCAGCACCAAAGCCGAACCAGCCACCGGCAGCACGCCCGGCATTTGCAGATCGCCCAGAAAACTGCCGGCCAGTTGCGCCAGCCCAAAGCCGCAAGCGAATCCCACGGCAAGTCCGCCAAGGGCCATGGCCGCGCCTTCGGCCATCACCCGTATCAACAGATGCCGCGGCTGCGATCCGACCGCCAGCCGGATGCCAAACTCCCGCGTGCGTCCGCTAACGGAGAATGCGAGCACGCCCGCAACGCCCACCACCGCAATGAGCAGCGCCACCCCCGCGAAAACGCCGAACACGGCAACATTGAGCCGATCGGGTGAGAGCACTTCCGCGCGAATGTCTTCCAGGGTCGCCGCATGTTCCACGGGCTGGTCCGCGGACAACTTGTGCAGGACGCGCGTGATGGGCTGCACCAGAGCATAAGGATCGGAACGCGCGTCAACCAAGAGACGCCCTGCAATCAGGAACTGTTCCTGATCGAAAGGATGATACACCGTCATGGTCGGCCTGGGCGCAAGATTGGTGTTGTCTATGTCCGGCACCACGCCGATAATGCGGTGGGGCTGGGGGGGCGGACCGGGGGCGAACTTCAGGATCGGGTCGGTCCACAGCACTCGATGGTTCACCGCGGGCCGGCCGGGGAACATCCGTTGCGCCGCGCTTTGACTTACAATCGCCACGGGTTCGCTGCCATTGCGATCGGCATCGTTGAAATCGCGCCCTTCGAGGACAGGCAGGCCAAGCGTCGCGAAAAACCCGGGTGAGACGACCTGAAACGTCGCGCGGGGATGCTCCTCGCCGACCGCCGGCACGTGCCCGTCGACCGAAAATTCAAGTGCGAAGGTGGCGCCGGCATCGCGCCACGGAACAGAGGAGCCGACAGCCACGTTCAGAACGCCGGGCAATTCACGGATGCGCCGCGTCGCTTCCCGGTAATAATCGGCCACTTGGCCGGGCGTTTTACCGTCACGCATCACGGGCACGTTCACTGCGAGCACATGGTGCGTATCGAAACCGGTCCGCGCGGCCTCGAGCGAAAGCAGCGTCTTCACCGTTGCGGCGGACGCCGCCACGAGCACGAAGGAGGCGGCGATCTGAATCAGCGCGAAAACCCTCAATTTTCGATTCGCGATGCCGGTGACGCGAGTGCTCCCGCTGGTTAGGCCGAATCCCTGGGCGCCTCCCGATGACGGCAGGCGTGGAACGAATGCCAGCAGAGCCGCCGCTACCACCGCAAGTCCCGCTCCCACCCAGAGCATGCTCGAATCCACCGTCAGGTCGAGGGCTCGTATGGAGAATCGGGACATGTAACGGGCCAGAACAGCCACCATTGGGCTGGCGATCAGCATCCCGAGAACTGCCCCGGCGCCGCACAGCAGCAGGCTCTCGGTCAACAGAGTACGACGCAAAACTCCGGTGCTGGCGCCCAGCGCCGCGCGGATGCCCAGTTCGGTCTCGCGGCGCACGGTCCGAGCCAAAATCAGGTTGGCAACGTTGGAACAGGCGATGATAAAAATCAGCACCGATGCCGCCATCAGCACCAGCAGTATGGTCCGCGCTCCCGAGCTGAGCTGGTCCCGCAGGCGCACTGCGCCGATGCGGAAGTCGGCTTTGGCCGGATAGGCGTCGGGGTGCTCGCGCTTCATGGTCCCGTACACGGACTGTAGCTCCGTGCGTGCCGTTTCCAGATCCACCCCCGGCGCCAGCCTCGCGAACAATTCGGTCATCCGATGTATCCGGCCGGTTACCATGGTCGCCGAAAGATGATGCGCGCTGGTCACGATGTTGGCGATGATTTCCGTGTCGGCGGGATATGGGACGCATGGCTCCAAAACGCCCACGACGGTGGCCGTGCGCGTATCGATGAACGTACCGAGCCGGACGGTTTTACCCACCACCGAGGGATCGCTGTTCAAGGCTGTCGACCAGAACCGGTATGTCAATACAACGGCGCCCGCCGCCTTCGGGCCGTCGTCGTGCGAATCCAGTAACCGCCCGAGGACCGGGCGCAGCCCCATCACCTGGAAGTACGATCCGCCGGCCACGCCGGCCTGAACCGAGCGAGGTTCTCCGAGCCCCACCATCGTGAAGCCAAAGGTGGAGAAATCGCCGAACGAGTTCAGAGTTTTGACGCGCGAGCGCAAGTCCTCGATTTCCGGAATCGAGAACGTGGCGTTGTCGCCTGCCGCGCGCTGCCGGATGTAGATGAGGCGATCTTCGTCACGGTTGACCAGAGGGCGCAGCAGCACGCCGCGCACAAGACTGAACATGGCTGCATTGGCGCCGATCCCGAGGGCTAGGGTCAGGACTACGGTCACCGTGAGGCCTTTTGCGCGGGCCAGAGAACGGGCGCCGGCTTTTAACTCTCTCAAGAAAGATACAATATTGTCGATCATGCTGTTGCCTCTGTTATCGTTCTTATGACAGATCGATAGCAAATCTGCCGCCCCTGCTATGTTCGCAAAACAAAGGCCGTCAGCCCACGCCAACATCCGGTTAGTGTTCGTTTACGGAATTTCCTGTGTTCGGAACGGGACAAACGCGCGTCTCGCATAGCTGGTGCGGAGTCATTGCTCATTTCGGGCGCGTTGCCGAACATGAAACGAGAGTTGCGTAAGGGAGTTGGAGTAAGATCGGCTTAAATCCTCGATAAGAGGATGCGCCCGGAGCCGCAATGGCTGTAAAGCGTCGCGAGCCGTGATCTCGACTACCCCAGCGCCGGCTAGCGGTGCAATTGCAACTTTTCCATCGGCGCTGATGGCCAGTAGACATAGGTATTGCTTGGATATTGAGAGCGGCGGGAAATCAGCCACTTTCTTGGTGAATGTAATTCCATCAATAGCGATAGTTCCGCCATTATGCCAAAGAAGAATCTCATTTGGGGCCGAAGAGAGGTTCCGGGGGATGGCGCTCGGCGGTAATGCATCCAGTGAGGGCGCAATGGCAGATCCTAGATCTACGTGGCTCAAACCAGCCGCCCGCGCTTTTTCCGCATGTGCTCGACGATTACGGCTATCACTGTCTTGGGCAGGAGACTGGGCCACGCAAATGCAAGTAATAATCAGCGCGCTGAATGCCATTGCCCCATCACTTTCTCTTTAGTGCTGAAGTGCGGCCTGGCCGTCAATCGAGTAGTATCATTGGACCGCTTAGTCTGAGATCGCCGAGACAAGGACACGCGGCCACGACAGTTTTTTTCATCCGTCCTGGCGGGAGCGCGCGACGCGCCGTCGCGGTCACAACTCGCGGCCACTTTTATTTTCTCTTTCCGCTTGAACTACATGCAGCCAAATCCCACCTCGCGTCCGCGTCCCTGCATCCAGGTGCCGCGTAAAGACAGCTTATGAATTTCATCCTCCATCCAAACATAACCGGCTCCGGCGGACGGCATTCTATGCACAATGCCGTCCGCCGAGGGCTCGGGCTACATCTAACTCTCAGAGCTAAAACGATTATTCATCCGAAAGAGCACAATGAGAAAAACGGCAGAATGCCGTCCGCCTCTAGCTCCACTACGCTGAGACCCACGTCGGCTTCTCCCAAAACGCTGGATCACCCACAACGGCGCCATCCTGAGCGTTACCGCTAACTTTTGCGTCATAATAAACGTCTAAAGGTTAATATCCTGAATGAGTGTAGCCTCTGCACCGGTAGTCCGACCGCAGCCGCAAGCTCCTCGGCCCGAGATCGTCCGGCCGAGGCCCCAAAAGCCATCCAACAATGGCCTTTGGATCGGTCTGATCATTGCCGTCGTGATGCTGTCGGCCGCAGGTTTGTTGTGGCGCCGCCGAACGGCCCCGGTCCCGTCCGCGCCGTTCGTAACAGGCGGGACGACCGGCGCTGTGCGGACCGCGACAGCAGTCCCCGGCACGGTCGAGAAAACGATTCGCGTTACCGGCGCCACTGCCGCCGAAAACTTTGTCTCCCTCATCACCCCCCGGCTGAGCGGTAGCCGGAGTGACCGGTTGCGCGATACCTCCGCGACGGCTCCTTCGTCGAACTCCAGCGCGACGCCTGCCTCGACATCATCGAACGCTTCCTCCGCGACCTCGGCGTCAGGCGGATCATCCAACGCCAATCCGGCATTTCAGTCGGCCACCAACCGTTTCGGCGGGACACTCCGGGGCAGCAGCACGGGTCCTCAAGCTTCCGCCAGCGCGAACACGCCGGCCGCTTCGAGTACGATGGGATCGAGCGGAGTCGGATCGGCTGCCGATTCGTTGGGAGGCGGTGGAGGTCCCGGCGGTGGAAATGGCCCCGGCGATTTCATGTTGGTTTTGCAGCACGCGGTGCCCCCCGGTTCTCACGTCCACAAGGGCGATGTCATCGCGGAGTTCGACCGCCAATACATGTTGTTACGCCTGGATGATTACACTGCCAGCGTGGTGCAAAGCGAGGCCAGCCTCAAGAAGCAGAAAGCCGAGATCGAGATTACCCAACACGCTCACGAGCAGTTGATTGACTCCGCCAAAGCCGACCTCGATAAAGCGCGGCTCGATTTGAAAACCGTGCCAGTCTTGTCGGCGATTGATGCAGAACGCGCCAAGCTAGCTCTCGACCAGGCCGAAGCCCGTTACAAGCAATTGTTGAATGAGGTGAAGTTTGTCAAAATATCGCAAGAATCCGACATCCGGAACGCCGCGCTTGATCTGGCGCAATCGAAGATCGAGTTGAAACGCGCTCAGGCCAACACGGACAAGATGATCGTCAAGGCGCCCATTGATGGCGTCGCCGTCATGCAAACCACCTTTCGAGGCGCAGAACTGGGCCAGATTCAGGAAGGCGATCAGCTTTGGCCCGGAATGTTCTTTATGCAGGTGGTGAATCCGGCTTCGATGGTGGTCGGCGCAATGTTGAATCAGGTCGACTGTGAGAAAGTGCGCGTCGGATCCAAGGCCAGAATCCACTTTGATGCCTATCCAGGTCTGACGCTTCCAGGGCACGTCGTGTCAATTGGAGCGGTTACCAAGCCGGCTGGTTCCCGGCCCAATTACGTGAAGGAGGTTCCCGTCCGGCTGAAGGTGGACGCCATGGATAAGAGGGTGATCCCCGATCTGTCAGTAAGTGCCGAAATCGTTGTGGATGCCCCCCAGCGAGCGGAAGCGACAGTTCCTTTAGGAGCGGTTTTCACCGATGAGAACCTCGGCAAAAAGTTTGTGCTGGTCGAGCGGCCCTCGGGCTGGCAACGCCGTGAGGTCGAATTGGGCGCAGCCAACAATGTCGTCGCCGTTGTAAAGAGGGGCTTGCGCTCGGGCGAGAAGGTCGCGCTGGATGTCCCATTCCCTACCGAACCGCGACTCCCAACTGAGCCGCGACCGTCAGGGAGCGGTTCCCCAGGGAGCGGTCCCCAAGGAAACTAACAATGTCGAAGGATGTGAAGCCGAAGCAGCGCCTTGGGCAGCAGGCTTCGCGCAAGAAGAAAATTCTCACTTGGACCGTTCCGCTGTTGGCGTGCGCCAGCGGTTTGTTTGCGGCGTATCACTACGGAACCAACACTACCAAGGTCGATGTGCAGGTGACGAAGGTCCGCCGCAACGAGTTTATTATCAGTGTTCGAACCAGGGGTGAGGTGCGCAGCGTGCGTTCGGTAATTTTGACGGCGCCTCAAGTGCCCGATCCGCGAATCGTTCATCTGGCCGAATCCGGCAAGCCGATCAAGCAGGGCGACGTCGTCGTCGAATTCGACGCCGCCCAGCAGGAGCAGAACTACCTCGAAAAGAATACCAGCGTCCGCACCGCCGATAGCGAGATCGTTCAACTCAAAGCTTCGCAGCAGATCACAAACGAAATGGATGGGATGAACCTGATGACCTCCCAATACAACGTGCAGCGCGCGAAGCTGGAGGCCAGTAAGGCCGAGGTACTGTCGGAAATCGAGGGTGCCAAGAACCGCATTGATGTAGGCGTGTCGGAAGGCGATTTGAACCAGGTCAAAACCACAATGACCTCGCATAAGACCGAGCAGAGCGTTGACCTGAACCGCCTCGAGCAGAAGAAAGGCAAGACTGTGCGCGACTCCGATCGAGCGAAGAGTTATCTCTCGCTGATGGTGCTGCGCGCGCCCAATGACGGTGTAGTCAACATTCTGCCGAACTTCCGCAGCTCTGGCTCGTTTGGATCGTCGCCTCCTCCCTTCAAAGAGGGTGACAAGGCCTGGACGGGGGCGGCCATTGCCGAAATTCCAGATCTTTCTCAAATGCGCCTGGAGCTGAAACTCGAGGAAGTGGATCGGGGCAAGATCAAACTGGGACAAGCGATCAAGGTACGCGTGGACGCGATCCCCGATAAAGAATTCAAGGCCGTGCTGGATTGGATCAGCCCGATTGCCGCTGTCACCTTTCGAGGCATGGGCATGCCGGAGAAGCTGTTTCCGGCCCGGGCGACGCTGCGGAATCTGGATCCGCGTTTGCGCCCCGGCATGACCGGGTCCGCGGAAATCGTAATCGAGAGTGACCAGAATGTTCTATTGATTCCGTCACGCGCCAGCTTCCTTTCAAACGGCAAGCCGGCGGTGTACGTCCAAAAAGGGCAGGACTTCCAAATCCGTCCCATTGAGGCCGGAAAAAGAAATGAAACAGACATCATCGTCCTAAAAGGCCTGCAACCAGGCGAAATAATCGCGCTAGAAAACCCGGCGGAGGCCGCAAAAAAAGCAAAGAAGTTATAGCCACAGATGAACACAGATGAACGCAAATAAGCCAGATTTCTTATCCGTGTTTATCCGTGTTCATCCGTGGCCCTGAATTTTTCCATGAAGAAAGTTATTTTACGAGTTTCATTGGTGGCGATCGCCCTCGCCGTTGCCTGGTGGGGCAACCGCTTTATCAAGCAGATGCCTCGCGCTCAGCAGCAGATCGCAACGGCGCGAGTCCGGCGTGGCGATGTGGTCGTACGCAGCTACGCCAGAGGTGAACTGCGTGCCACCCGCTCGGTGACGCTCACCGCTCCCAACCTGTTTGGAACGGTGCAAGTGACCCGGCTCGCTCCGTTAGGAAGCTTCGCCCACGAGAAAGATCTGATCGTCGAATTTGACGACTCCGAAGTCAACTCCCGCCTGGAAGAAAAACAGCTCGAGCTCGATCAGATCGACGAGCAGGTTAAGAAGGCGGAAGCCGATCTCGCGGTTCGTAACAATCAGGATCAGGTGGATCTGTTGACTGCCAACTTCGGCGTAAGACGCGCGGAGCTCGAAGTGAAGCGCAACGAGCTGCTGTCCGCCATTGATGCCAAGAAAAACGAGCTTTCTCTGGAAGAGGCCAAGCGCCGTCTCCAGCAGCTTCAGAGCGATATCAAATCGCGGCAGGCGCAATCGCAGGCGGAGATCGCCGTGCTTCGAGAGAAAAAGAATAAAGGTCTGCTCGAGTTAAGCCGGGAAAAAGCCCGCTTGTCCCAGGTGAAGTTGCTGTCTCCCATGACCGGCCTAGTCGCGATCAAACAGAACCGGCCCAACTTCTTCTTTCCTGGCATGCAAATTCCCGACATCCGCGAAGGCGATCAGTTGAATCCAGGCATTGCGGTAGCGGACGTGCTGGACCTCTCGGAGTTGGAAGTCCTGGCCCGCGTTGGAGAACTCGACCGGGCGAACCTGCGCGAGGACCAGGATGTCATCATCCGGTTGGATGCAATCCCAGGCAAGGACATCAACGGCAAAATTAAGAGCATGAGCGGTACCGCCACGGCGAATGTCTTTTCCAGCGATCCGGCCAAAAAGTTCGACGTCGTGTTTTCGCTCAACATGAAACAACTGTTCTCGACACTGGGCGTCAAACCTGAAAAGATCCAGCAGATCCTTGCTCTGTCGGAGCAGAATCGGCGCAAGCCCGCTCTTGGCCTTTCGGGCAAGCCCGCTCCGGGCCCCGCAGCCATGCCGATGATGATGGCTCGTCCGGGCCAGCCTATGTCCGCGCCTCCGCCGGGCGGGGCTGTCATGAGAATGGCCGGGCCACCGAATCCCCCATCCAATGGGCCTCCCGCTCCCGGCAAACCTGCGCCGGCCATGATCGTTCAGGCCGGCCCGCCGGGCGCGGCGCAGACAGCACCCGGGCCAGGCGCGCCTCCCGCTATGATGATGGGCTTGAGCAGGGCGCAACAGTTCTCCGACCAGGAACTGGCGAGCGCCAAGCTCCCTCCACCTCCCGAGGAGGATTCGCAATTTGATGTGCTGCTGCGGCCCGGCCTGCTGGCTGACGTCGAGATCATCGTGGAAAAGGTTCCGAACGCGATACACATCCCAATCCAGGCGGTTTTCGAGAAAGACGGCAAGCTGGTCGCCTATGTGAAAACAGGCAACCGGTTCGAGGAACGGCCGTTCACCGCGCTCAAGCGCAGCGAATCCACCATCGTGGTTGCCAAGGGCCTCGAGCCCGGAGAAGTGGTAGCACTCGCCGATCCAACCGCGAAGAAGGACGACAAAAAGAAGAGTAAGGCCGGGAGCGGCGCCATGGGCGGTCTGCCTGGCAAAGGTGCGAAATAATGGCTGGCATCTCCGCCTTGATGCCCGAGCTGTACATGGGGCTTTCGAGCCTCCTGGTACACAAACTCCGCAGCTTGCTCACGATGTTGGGCATGATTTTTGGCGTCGGCGCAGTGGTTGCCATGCTTGCCATCACCGCGGGCGCTCAGAAGGAGATGATGAGCTACATCGACTTGCTCGGCGTCAACAACATCATCATTGAGGCCAAAGAAGCAGTGGATCGCAATGAGCTGCAACAACGCCGTACGGTCTCGCCTGGCCTCACCTTTCGTGACTATCGCGCTATTTCGGAAAACGTGAGCGGTATCGAAGCCTCAACCCCGCGCAAGCGCTTCAAGCCCCTCAAAGTTTTGCCAAAGCCCTCGCAGGAACCGCCGCTGCTGATCGGAGTAGAGCCCGACTTCCTTGATATCAACAATCTCAGAATGGTGGAAGGCCGTTTTTTCAATGAGGATGACGACGCGCACTCCGCGGCCGTTTGCGTCTTGGGCGAGTCGGCCAAAGTGAACTTGCTCGGCTACGATCCCGCGGAAGGTAAGTATGTCAAAATCAATGACACTTGGCTTCAGGTGATCGGGGTGCTGGCTCAACAAGCCACCGCCGATTCCGACGTCGAAGGACTGGAAGTCACCGATCGCAACAACCTCGTCATCGCACCGCTCAACACCGTGATGCGCAGATTTGAAGACAACAACAGTTGGCTGCGGGACGAGATTGACGGGATCTACATCAAGGTCAAGCCGGACACCAACTCCATTGAAACCGCGAGTGTAGTGAACGCGCTGCTCTCGACCACTCACAAAGACGCGGGCGATTTCAACGTGGTCGTCCCAGCGGGCCTGCTGGAGCAGAAACGTCGCACGCAGTTTACTTTCAAAGTCGTGATGATTTGTATTGCCGGCATCTCGCTACTGGTCGGCGGCATCGGTATTATGAACATCATGCTGGCCACCGTTTTGGAGCGAACTCGCGAGATTGGCATCCGCCGTGCTATCGGCGCGCGCCAGGCGGACATCATCCGGCAGTTTCTCACGGAAGCGGTTCTCATATCCATCATGGGCGGGCTGATCGGAATCGCTTTCGGGTTCACGCTCTCTCGTGTTATTGCAGCCGCCGCGGGCTGGTCCACCGTCGTGACGGCCACATCCATCGGCGTGGCGTTCGGCGTTTCGGTCGGCATCGGTCTTGTGTTTGGAATTTATCCGGCTGTTCAGGCCGCCAAGCTGGACCCCATCGAAGCAATTCGATACGAATGACAATTACCACTATGCGCCTTTCCCGATATCTTGTTGGGCTAATGTTTGTTGGGGCAACTCTGGCAATAACGCTGTGCGCTGGAGAGATCGAGCCCTTTTTTCCGAAACCATCTTACTTCCGCAGGCATTTCGGTAATGCGCCCACTCGAGTTGAGTTGCAGCCGCCCGCGCGGCTGGCCGATTTCGCCGTGGGTGACAAGCTGGAGCTGTCGGTCAAGAACTATCTGGATCTTGTGATGGCGAACAATGCGGACATTACGATCAATAAGCTCAACGTGGAGTTTAGCCGCGACGCGATCACGCGGGCGTTCTCGATCTTCGATCCGCTCGGCGTTGCCAGGTTCAGCACCGCGCGCACAAAAACGCCGTCCACTAGTTTGCTTACCGGCGCAACCACTTTGAATCAGCTCCAGCAGCCGCTTTTCGTTCAGTACTCGCAAACCTTGCAGACCGGCACTCAGTACAACGTAGCGTTCTCCGGGATTAAAACATCCAATAACAGTACATTCTCCACCTTTAATCCGCAGTTGAATTCGAGCCTGAACGTCAATTTGGCGCAGCCGTTGCTTCGCGGCCGTGGCATGTACATTACCCGGCTGCCTATTTCCATCGCCAAAAGCAAGCTGCGCGCGGCTGATTATGCTTTCCAGGACCAGCTCATCCAGCTCATCTCCGCCGCGGAAAACGTTTATTGGGATGTGGTCTCCGCTCGTGAGAATCTACGCGTCCAGGAAGAATCGCTCAAGCTTGCCGACGCCGCGCTCAAGCGCGCGCAGAAAGAGCTTGAGTTGGGCGCAACATCCCCGCTCGAGATCTATCAGCCCGAAGCCAACTATGCCAACGCGGAATTATCGGTGGTGCAAGCCCGCTATCGCCTATCCCAGAGCGAGGACGCGCTGCGCAGGCAGATGGGCGCCGATCTCGATCCCAAGTATCAGAACCTGCCGATCGTGCTGACGGAAACCGTTGAACCTCCTGCCGCCGATACGCTGAGAATCGATCGTGAAACGGCTGTCCTGGCTGCTTTGGGTAAGCGCCCAGATTTGAAGAACGTTGTTCAATCCATCGATGCCGATGACCTCGGTATCAAATTGGCCAACGATAATCTTCGCCCCAATCTGGCCCTGACGGCGCAGTACGGTTCCTCCGGCTTGGGCGGTATCTTTTTTCCGCGAACCAACCTGGTTGATCCCACTCTTCCGGTCATCCCGGTGGTGGGCGGGATAGGCGATGCGTTGGGCGGGGTCTTCGGTTTCAGCTATCCGGTTTACGGTTTCGGATTGAGCTTGCAATTCCCGATCCGCGACCGCCGCGCCGCCGCCGATCTTGCCGACGCGGTCGTTCAGAAACGTTTGGATTTCCTCAAGCAGCGCACCACGGAAGAGAACATCCGGCTACAGGTGTTGAACGCTGTCAACCAGGTCGAGAACAGCCAGGAAAGCGTGAAAATCGCAAAGGTCGCCCGGGATTTGGCGCAGAAGCGCGTGGAGGCGGACCAGAAACGGTATGAGCTCGGAACAACCACTCTGTTCTTTGTGCTGGCGTCGCAGAACGACTTTACCTTAGCTGAATCCAACCTGGTTACTCAGACGATCAACTACCGGCGCAATCAGATCAATCTGCTCCAGCGCACCGGCACGCTGCTCGATGAGCGCGGCATCGTGATCCAATAGAGGTCCGGGCCCCACCATTGGGAAGAATCCGCGTTCTCTCCGACACCGTCGCCAACAAGATTGCCGCTGGAGAAGTGGTGGAGCGGCCCGCGTCCGTCGTCAAGGAGCTTCTCGAGAATTCGCTCGACGCGGGCGCCACTCAGATCCGGATCGAAATCGACAGCGGCGGGCGGCGGTTGATTCGCATCGCCGACGACGGATCGGGAATGATGCGGGATGACGCGCTTCTCGCCTTTGAGCGGCATGCCACCAGCAAGCTGAGCGACGTGAAGGACCTGCTCTCGATCGCAACTCTCGGGTTTCGCGGTGAAGCGCTTCCATCCATCGCTTCCGTCTCGCGGCTATCGCTCGAGACACGCTCGGCCGGGGAGACTACCGGCACTTTCATCGAATTCGCCGGTGGCAAGCTGCTCAAATGCGAAGAGTACGCGGTGCCCTCCGGCTCGGTAATTACGGTCCGCGATCTCTTCTTCAACGTGCCGGCGCGCAAGAAATTCCTGCGTTCGGACCAGACGGAGCTGGCGCACATCGCGTCGCTGGTGACACATTACAGCCTGGCTCACCCGCGTAAATCTTTTCAGTTGCGCAACGGCCCCGTGACCCTTCTGGATGTCACTCCGGTCGACCTGCTGCGGGAGCGGGTCTATCAAGTGTTTGGCAGCCGCACTCTCGAAGACCTGATCGACCTTGGCACAGTGGTGAAGGATTTTGAAATCCCAGCGCCGGACGAAAAGGAGCTGCGGACTTACGCGCTCCGCGGATTCATTTCGCAGCCCCAGGTCCAGAAGCTCAACCGCAACTCGATTTACCTGTTCGTGAATGGCCGTCTGATCCGTGACCGCCTCTTGATGCACGCGCTCTCCTCCGCGTATTACAACCTGATGCCCGCGGCCTGTTTTCCGTTTGCTCTGCTATTCCTCGATTGCGATTGCGAGGAGGTGGACGTCAATGTTCATCCATCCAAAACGGAAGTCCGCTTCCGCCACGGCACGTTTGTTCACGATTTTGTGCGCGACACGATTCGCGGAACCCTGGTCCAGAGCCGCCCTATTTCCAGCATCCCGCAAGCGGCCGCCGCGCTGCCCTATTCCGACTTCACCGAACGCATTGAAAACCAGCGCTTCGAATCAATCCCCGATGAGCGCCCGGAAGATCTGCCGGTGTTCACCCTACAGAGAACGCCCGCGCCCGAGCAGCGTTTCGACTTCACCGATGCGGTCCCAGTTCGGGTAGCGGCCACCATACCCGACACCCACGGTCCGCTGCCGCCCGGCACAGACGCAGTTCTTGCTGCGCCACAGACGCTATCCGCCCTCTCCGATCTGCGCCCTTTAGGGCAGATTCACAACAGCTTCATCATCGCGGCCGGGCGCGATGGCTTGTGGATTATCGATCAGCATGTGGCCCACGAGCGAATCCTGTTTGAACAGGTGCTCAAGGCCCAAGCCGAGGGACGCGTCGAGCGCCAGCAGTTGTTGATCCCGCCCGTGTTGCAGCTCACGCCAGCGCAGCAAGTGGAATACGCGCACCTCGAGAAGGAGCTGGAGCGTGCCGGATTCGATACCGAGCCGTTTGGCAACCGTACCATTGCGGTGAAGGCCGCGCCGGCCGGCATCGGTCCGTCCGACATTGAGAAAGTGCTGTTCGAAATTTTGGAAACATCCGAGCGCGAGTTTCGGAAAGCGTCGATAGACGACCTGCGCCGCGGTCTGGCCGCTTCGATCGCATGCCGCGCCGCCATCAAGGTCAATACTCGCTTGGATCAAAGCAAGATGGAGTGGCTGCTCGCCCAGTTGTCCGCTACGGATTATCCAATGAGTTGCCCACACGGTAGGCCGATCGCGCTGCGCTACTCAACGCACGATATCCTGAAAAGCTTCCACCGGATCTAAGTGCAACACCTTCTCGAAAACCCTTCTGTGGCGCGAGGGTCAGGCATCGCATGCGCACTTTTCATCGCCTTTGGTGGGCGATCCAGGCCCATCGAAGGCTCGAATGCCCCTGTCTGGAGCGCCCACAATTTTCAAGTGGGGCAGGTTGCCATGCTAATACCACATACTTTTTCTACGAGCAAGCCGGGGACCGAGGCCGGCCGAGGCCGGCCGAGGCCGGCGGATGCAAATGGCCACTGGGGAGATCAAGGCGGATGGCTTAAGGATTGCGCCTGGGCTTTGCGGTCGGCTTCAGCTTTTTTAGCAAGGGACGCCAGTGCCGTACGCGATAGTCGCTCCAGGCGGCTGAGTAGAGACTTCAGTTTACGGTGTTGCTGAGCTGCCGTTTTGTAAATTGCTCCGGCTTCCGGGCTGAGCCGCAGATTGACGGTTTTGGCCTTCTCTTTGTAAGTCAGTTCCCAGTAAGGA
>JBPCOQ010000179.1:0-32365 GCA_051000095.1 Bryobacteraceae bacterium
TCGCTCGGAACTGGATTCCAACCTATACCCAGCAGGCATCAGGATTCCGGATAAGGAACTCGCCCTGGTCAACCTCCATCGAGACTCATTTCATGGCGAGTGGAACTATGAAATCCGCCCAATCAGCGGCCCAAATAATGGATAGGTTATTGTCTAACAGACACAAATGTATATGGACGCACTGCTTGAGCGATTAGATACAAAACTACGAGAATGGGCTCCTGGTACCGCCGCGCAGGTGAGAAGGCAACTGGAGGAGATCATCGAATCCACGGATCGGGACGTGCTCGACGTTCTGCGGTCGCTGCACATCGAGCAGGAAGTTTTAAATCTCATCGATGAATCCGCAACCGGGTGAGATATGGCTCGCGGATCTAGGGCTGGCGGCGAAGACCCGGCCGTTGTAATCGTATCCCGCGCCGATATTGATCCGCCGCGCAGTCTGGTTCTTTATGTCCCGCTAACGACCCAGAACCGCCGAAGCGCGTACGAGGTTATCTTGCCCAAGCTGGCGTTCCTCAATGCCGAATCGGTCGCGAATGTTCAGGGTCTGAGTTCACTACCCCGAGCTCGCCTCGAACGCAGACTTGGGAAGCTTTCCAATGATGCGATGACCAGGATTAAGCAGGCGCGTGTGTTTGCGCTCGATCTGGAAATTTGAAGCTTCCTCGGTGAGGTTCGCCGTTGCCCAATTAGCCATTCACGCAAGCGTCCGTAGAGATGTGAGCCAAATCCGATCTTCGCAACGGCCATTTGAAGCTTTCAATCCAGACGATGATTAATCCAGAGTATGGCGTTGTGCACCAGTGTCCGGTAAACAGGATGGAGATGCGCGCGCTCGTCGTGGCCGGGGAGCATATAAACAACGCGCGCTTTGGAGTAAGGGCCGATCCATACCACAGGAGAGTCCTTTAAGGGCGATGCCATCTTCACCAGCACGTGGATTTGCGGTGAATAGCGCATACCGTAATACACTTCATCCACCAGGCGGAAGGGGCCGATGCCTCGGGTGATCGGATGTTCTTCGGTTGGAATCAGATGCAGGTCTAAGTCGTGTTTATAGGACGAAGCTGGATCCGCACCTTCGGCCTTGAAGAAATATTTGGCTCCCTGGACCTCGCGTTGCCACCAATCCCAGACGTTGAAATCGGAGATGGCGTGGTGCAAGATCAGTACGCCTCTGCCGCTTTCGAGGAAATCCAAAAGATTCTTGCGCTCCGGATCGGGCAGCATTTCGCGGTACCAATCATAGAGCACGAGCATGTCGTAATGAGATCGAAGATCGGACTTGAGCGCCTCCAGCATGGAAGTGGAATGTGCCCACATGATGTCGTCATAACCTTCGAACAACGTGTAGAAAGAAGTCGGATAAGCATGCCCTCCGGTGATCACCAGCACGCGAACGGGGTTCGTCTTCGTCCGAAACAGATCGACGCGAGCGACCGGCCCGGCCTTTCCTGACGCGCTCCAGAGCGCTCCTCGGAGAAATAGATCCGCGAAGCCTTCCCCGTACATTGCCGCCAAATCATTGCCCAGAGTCAGGCAGAAGACGCGTCCTTTTCCGGATGTTGACTTCCACGCCACGGGATCCTGATTTCCTGCCGTCGCGATGATTTCCGCATCCTTACCGGGCTTGATACCATACACCAGGTCGTCAGTGGCTGTGAAGCTTGCCGGCAAACCTGCCGCTAATGGATCCTTTGATAGATGAACGTCAAAGAGATTTCTCGAACGGCTCGGCGCGTTTTGTCCTCGCTCCAACCATGTATTCACGGCGCCGCGTCCCACGACCAGGAATCCCTTGCCATGGTTGACATATTGATGCAGCGCCTGGGAATCGCTCAACCCATTGTTTAACACCACCAGATCGTAGGGCATGAACAATTGCCCGGTGGCGCCCGCCGAGGTTTCGTTCACCGTAACGTCAAATTTGCCGTTTTCCGTCAGGATTTTCCGCATGAGCTCGGCTGCGGGGCGATCTGACGCGAGAATCAGAGCGCGAAGCGGACGTTCAGCGGCGAAGCTTGAAGAACCAGTCGCTAACACGCCCAACAGCACCGCTAAACCCAAGAAGATGGTTCGCATAATCAGTCCATGAGCATTCGTTTAAACATCCGTGTCTCTTCGGCGATGGCCCGTTCCACGGCCAGACGTTCAATGCTCGATGCGCCGAAAAAGCCGTGCACTCCATTGGTCTTTTTCAGGACAAAACGCGCGTCGTCCGGCTCGGCGATGGGGCCTCCATGGCAGATGACAAGCACATCGGGCTTCGCGCATACCGCGGCATCTCGTATCGCCTGAACCCGCTCGACAGCTTCTTCGAGCGGCATCGCGGTTGTAGCGCCAATACTGCCTTTGGTCGTCAGTCCCATGTGAGCCACCACCAGATCTGCACCCGCCAACGCCATGCAGCGGGCCTCTTCCGGATTAAACGCGTACGGACAGGTCAGCAGGTCCAGAGCGTGGGCTATGCGAATCATCTCTATTTCCAAGCCGAACCCCATGCCCGTCTCTTCCAGGCTGAGCCGAAAGTTACCGTCAATGATGCCCACCGAGGGGAAATTTTGAACGCCCGCAAAGCCAATGTCGCGAATTTGGGGAAGGAAATGCGTCATTCTGCGGAACGGATCGGTACCGCACACGCCTGCCAGCACCGGCGTGTGATTCACAACCGGCAAGACTTCCTCCGCCATATCCATGACGATGGCATTCGCGTCCCCATAGGCCAGCAGTCCCGCCGTGGAGCCCCGGCCGGCCATGCGGAACCGTCCGGAGTTGTAAATAATAATCAAGTCGGCGCCGCCAGCTTCCGCGAATTTGGCGGAAATACCGGTCCCGGCGCCAACTCCGAGGATCGGTTCTCCTCGATCGGCCACTTGGCGAAGCTTGGACAAGCATTCGGTGCGTACGGGTAACATTTTTGTGTCTGGTGGTTTCATGTCAGGTTTGTGGATTCACGAGTCGTAGGAACTCCGTGGCCAGAGCCTCCGCGAAAATCGAATCGTTAATGTGAGCATCCACTTCGATAACGCGGACGTGCCCCGCCGCTGCCTCACGAACCGCCGCGAACAAAGCCTTATTCGCTGGTACGTCTTCGAAGGGTTGGCCCGCCGCATCGAGAGCCGACAAACCTCGTAACGGGAGCAAGATGCTCACGGGCCCTTTGGCAGCCGACATCTTTTTTACCAGCTCCTGGCCAAGTCTGGTGTTCTCCTCTTGATTCGTGCGCATCAAAGTTACATTTGAGTTGTGCACATAGAGATTCCGGCTCGTCAGACTCTGGGGAACCGTGGAGCGGGGTCCGAACGCCACCATGTCCATCGCTCCAACGGAAATCACCTGAGGTAACCCCAGTTCACCGGCAATCTTGAGCCGATCGGGTCCGGCCGAAAAGTGGCCGCCCAGCAGTTCCGCGCCTAATTCGGCGGTTGTGATATCGAGCACCCCGGTCAGAAATCCATCGTGAGCCAGCCGCTCCATAGCCTGTCCGCCAGCGCCGTTCGCGTGGAAGATCATTAGCTCAAAGCCATTACGATCCAGGATTTCTCTTACCTGGTTTACGCAGGGAGTTGTGACTCCGTACATTGTGGCGGCCGCGAGCGGTCGCGATTCGCTATCCGGCTGGTTGCCCGGTAAGGCACCCGAACTTAACGGCTCCGCCAAGCCAACCATTCCAAGCATGGCGGCGGCCGCGTTACGCAGAATGAGACGAGTGAAGCGGTTGAGACCTGAAAAATCGGCGACCGAATACTGCATCGAAATATCCGACGTTTGCACGAATTGGCGTGTATTGCCGGAGGCAACCGTCGAGACCATGAACTTGGGAATGCCGATGGGCAGTTCGCGCATTCCACTGGTGGCAATGGTCGTCCCGCCGGAACCGCCGATCGAGAGGATTCCCGCAATCCTCCCAGCGTTGAGTCGAACCCAACGGGCGAAACCTGCTTCCATAGTCGTGACCGCAACACCACGATCGCCGATGCTCAACAGTTCCTGGATGGCTTTTCCGCCCAATTTCGCAATCTCATGCCGGGTCACTTCGGGAGTGAACGAGCCTTCGCCGTGTACGCCCAAGTCCAGCAAGAGTGGATTCGCTCCGGCAGCCTCGAACAGACCTTTCAGGTAAAAGATCTCTTCTCCCTTGGTGTCCAGTGTTCCGGCTAATACGATGCGGCGTGACTCGGAAAACAGCAGGCTGACAGATCCTGGCACCGCCGCTTCAGCTCAACGACCACGGAGCGCGATAGTTCTTCTTCAGTAGTGCGGTGGCCTTTGGATTATCGGCGATCTTGTCGGTCTCGGGATCCCAACAAACCGTCGATCTGGTCCGGTAAGCGATGTTCGCCAGATGCAGCGGTAAAGTAGTTCTGTATCCTTCCAGAGAGCCGACCACGGCAGGCTTGCGTGTCCGTACCGAGTCCACGAAAAGGTGCTGGTGAATAGTATCGCCATCCTTGAGCCCGGCGGGACTGACAATCGGTTCACCCTTCTCTTTTTCCGGAATGATCTGATAACCGGCCCGGTCCACGATCAACGTGGCTTCCGAGCCTAAGAACTGAATCCCGTGATCCACTCGGCGGCCGCCGCTCGGGAAAGCCGTGCCATGCGTGCAGGAGTAAGTCATCATGAAATCGGGGAACGACCACACGCACTCGCTGGTATCCGGGGTGTCCCGCATGTCGTCAAACACGTACTTGCCGCCTGCGATCGCGGCGTCGAGCGGGCCTTTGGCGTTCATCACCCACATGGCTGTGTCGATCAAGTGAACGCCCCAGCCCAGGATCATGCCGCCGCTGTAATCCCAAAAGTAGATGTAATTCCAATGGAACCGGTTCGGGTTGAACGGCCGCTTGGGGGCCGGACCTAACCACATGTCGTAATCGACGCCCGGGGGCGGATCGGAATCCGGAGGATTGCCGATTGGCTTGCCCCGCGAGCCCTGCGGATCCGCGACCACGTTCCAGCCATTGAGGCAATGCACGTGCGATACTTTGCCGATCTGTCCGGATTGCACGATCTTCCGTACTTCCTGAAAGAGAGGGCCGCTGCGCTGCTGCAACCCGATCTGCACAATACGGTCGTGTTCCCGCTCGAGGCGAGCGAGCGCCAGCCCTTCCTCGATGGTGTGCCCAACCGGCTTTTCCATGTAGACATCTTTTCCAGCGCGAATGGCCCACATCGCCGGGATGACATGCCAGTGATCGGGCGTAGCGACAATGACCGCATCGATATCCTTACGCTCAAGCATCCGCCGGAAGTCGCCGTAGGTCTCCCGCTTGCCGGGAACATGCTTCTGAAATTTCGCCATCTGCGTCTGGTCGGGATCGCAGATAGCAACCACTTCGGTATTGTTAGCGCTAAGAAACTGCTTCGCGTCCCAGGTTCCCCGCCCGCCGCAGCCGATCAGCGCGACCCGGACTGCATCATTCCGTTGCTGCGCCGATAGAAGCGCCGGCATCGCCACCGCCGCGGTTTTAAGAAAATTCCGCCTGTTATTTATATTGTTAAGTTCCATAATTTTTCTATTCCCAATTCTATTCTAAATCAGAGTGCAGCAGGCGGTTTCGCCTGCTCTAAAAAATAACCTTTAAGGCCAGTTGCACGATGCGCGGGCTGCCGGCCGATGTGATCCTGCCGAACAAAGGACTCGTCACAGTCGTATTGGGGCCGTTGAGATTGGCATGATTCAGCGCGTTGAACAACTCGCCGCGCAGTTGCAATGTCATTCGCTCTTGCAGACGAAAATCCTTGAACGCGGAATAGTCGAGATTCCACAGCCCCGGCGCCTGCAATTGGTTCCTGCGTCCCGTGCCGATGGTACCGAGCGCGTTGACCCTGAACGCGGCCGGGTTGAACCACTGATTGATCTGGTCCTGCTTGGATCTGCCACCGGCGAGGCGCCAGTCGATTCCGGTCAGGTCCGCGAAGTTTCCGCCCACTCCCATCAGGGCGTTATCCACGCCGCTGAAAATAGTGATCGGCCCGCCGGCCTGAGCGGTAAAGATGAAGTTGCTTTGCCAGCCGCCCAGGATCGTCCGGGCCAACGCATTGGAGTCCTTTAAAGCCGGAAGCTCCGAGATACCCGAGACGACCAGACGCTGGGGAATGTTGAAGTCGGCCAGTCCCCGATTGTCGTTAAAGTTAAAAGGATTGGGGCCCGTCGTCGCGTATTCCACCGATCCATAAGAAGCGATGTCGACGGACTTCGACCACGTGTAATTGGCCAGCATGGTAAATCCGTGACTATACCTCTTCTGCGCGGTCAACTGCAGGGAGTTATATCTGGACCAGGCGTCCGTACGGCCCAGTTCCACTGCTCCCAACGGCTGGTAGATGCGGCGCTGGTTCACGTTCCCGGGCGTGGCGCCAGGACCGTAGATTGCCGGGTTGGCTTCAGGAGAGTGCAGCAGGTGTTCGCCTTTCGAGCCGACGTAGGCGGCGCGCAGCAACAGGTCGCCGGCGACCTGTTGCTCGATCACGAAATTCCAGTTCTGCATCCACGGAGTCGTCATCTGTTTGGTAGGAATCGCCCAGGTGTTATAAGGGCGGAAACGGAAGCTGGCGTCCGGCTTCTGAGCGCTCGGATCCAGCACCGCGTCCCCGCGATAGGGGTCGGAGAGGATGCCCTGATTCGTGAAGACAGCCTGGCGCAGGAATGGCTCCGCCTGCATCGAACGGTTGTTGAAGATGTTCATCAATTGGTCGTAGAAAATCCCGTAGGCGGCGCGGATAACCGTGCGGGGCCGCAACTGATACGCGATGCCGACCCGTGGCGCAAAGTTATTAAAGTCGTTCGGAATGATTCCGTTCTCATAGCCCTTGTCGCCCTCGAAGAGCAATCCCGGAAGTGCAAACGGGAACCGCGTGGACTGCTGCCCGGGCACGAAAGTGGTGCGCTGTCCATAGATCTCGTTGATGTCGAACTTCGGGTCCCACCGCAGGCCCAGATTGAAGGTCAGCTTGCTAGTCGCGCGGATGTCGTCTTGAATGTAGAACGCCATAAAGTTGGTCCACACTCGTTCATAGGAGTTGGACTGCTGCCGCCAACTGGCCATCGTTCCCAACAGGAATTCGCCAAAGGCGTTGCCCGCGTTCACCCGGCCGGGATCGCTCAACAGTTGCCCGCTGAAGCCGGCGTTGCCGCCGGTGAGCCACGGGTTAAGGAAATCCATCCGGTACCGCTTCAGATCGGCGCCGAACCGCAGATTGTGCCGGCCCGAGGCGTAGCTGGCATTCTCGGCAATTTGGTAGGTGGACTGAGGCACGTAATAAGGAACTCCCGTGCTAATTCCGGACCAGTTGGAAATGCTCAAGACCATCGTCGGATTGCCGGGAAGGGTATGAACACGGCCTCCCAGCGATTCGAACGTTGGTAGCTCGTTTGGCGGCTGGGCCCGGGACACGTTGCGGTTGTAATTCAGAATCAACTGATTCACCAGGCGCGGCGTGATGATGAAGGTGTGATTCAGGGCGGCGCTCTGAGCGCGTCCATTCTGGCCGACACCGACATAGTAAAGGTCGCTCGGATTGAACACCCACGGCCGGTCGTAGTCCAGCACGAAATAGCGGGCCGACAGCCGCTGCCGCGAGCTTAACTCCTGATCCAGACGCAGTAGCACCTGGTTGTCGTAGGTTTGTTGCGCTGGAACGGGAATTTGTAAGAGAAAGTCGGGAGAAGTGGAGGCGGGCATGTACTGCAACAGCCGCGCGGAGACCGGATCGATCCGGTTCGTAGGAATCACGTTTCCAGGGAAATATTGGCCGGGATTCAGCGGGTCGTGAATCGCGCCGGTGCCGTTTGCGGCGAGAAAGGCGGATAGATCCCCGCGCTTCATGGCTTCGCTCGGCGCCACCGCCCGAAACGGCGTGGCGATGCTCTGCCGCGTTCCCTGGTAGGAGCCGAACACGAAGGTCTTGTTTCGACCGTTATACAGCCGCGGGATCACCACCGGGCCACCCAAGGCACCCCCGAACTGATTCCGCTTCAGCGAATCCTGTCCCGTAAAGAAGTTGCCTGCGTTTAATGCGTAATTGCGCAAATAGTCGAAAGCCGTTCCGTGCACTTCATTGGTACCCCCGCGCGTGACCACGTTCACCGCTCCACCGACCGACCTGCCGTATTGCGCGTCGAAGGTGCTGGTCTGCACGCTGAACTCCTGCACGGCGTCCGGATTGGGAAACGACTGCGCGATGTTCGTGTAGTTGTCGTTAAAATCCGCGTTATCCAGCAGGTAGTTGGTTCCATTCTCGCGGGCGCCGTTGATGGATACCGAAGCCTGGTACGTACCGTTTCCGAGCGTATTGGCCTGGAGCGAGCGGAGGTTCGCGTTGACGTTCGAGACGCCGGCGCTGAGTGTGACCAGGCTGAGAACATTCCGCCCGTTGAGCGGCAGATCGGTTACGCGCTTCTGATCGACAACCTGGACCAGAGTGGTGGAGGAGGGTTGCACCATCGAAGCGTTCGCCGAAACCGTCACACTCTCGGCGGTGCCGTGCACCTGAAGGATGGCGTCGACTGCAATATCGGTATTCACCTGCAGCAGGACGTTGTTTTGAATGAAGGGATTGAATCCTTCCTTCTGGACCGTAACGGCATAGGACCCCACCGGCAGCAGCGCCACAACAAACTTGCCTGTACTGTCCGCGGATACCATCCGGGATTCGTTGGTCGCGGTGTTCTTGACGACGATGTTTGCCTCGGGAATCGAGGATCTGGAATTGTCGTAGACGGATCCGTGAATCGTGCCGGTCGCCTGCGCCAGCAGCGTCGGCGCATACAGCAGGCCCGTCAGCCAGAGTACGTGGTTACAGCGCAACATGGCCCCTCCTTTTCGGATAATTGTATCGCTACAATTAGTACCGAAGTACAGTTGAGATCATACAGTACAATTTTTGGGGCGTCAAGAAAAAAGATTAAAAAAAGTCGCCGACGCGTTTCTGCGCGTGGGGCGCAGCCAGAGGAGCTACATTCTCATCCTCGCTGTAAGCCACGATTGAACGATACCGTCCTTCCACCGGATCACGGTGTACCAGCATGCGGCGGCCGCGAACATCCACAACCCAATAATCCGGGATCCCGGCTCTGGCGTACAGAGCGGCCTTGGTGGTCAAATCAAAGCCCAGCGAGGAGACCGAAACTTCCACGAGCAGCCGGATATCCTGCGGGCGGGGTTTTGAAGAGAGTTCCAGAAAAGGCTGAGTCAAAACAATCACGTCAGGCTCCGGTTCGCTGCTTGGAGTGTCTTCAGGCGTCACGTCGATCGACGGCTCCGGTACTACGTATCGAATGCCAAACAGCTCGACGAGCCATTCTAAGAGAAGCATCGCGGAGCGCATATGCGGCATATTCTTTGGCACTTTTTGAATGAGTTCCCCTTCGATCAACTCGTACCGTTGAGGGTCGAGCAAACCGGTGCTTTCGAGCACCGCGCACTCTTCACGTGTCCACAGCTTGTGCGGCGGGTCGGTAGAGGCGGCCTGCGTCGGCGGAGTACTTAACATTACGGGCATCGGTTCATTATTACCATAACCACGGCTCGCTTCGAGTCCGAATTTTGAGTGGCCTTTGCCAATGTATGTAGTACAATATGTACACATGACGCAAAGTTGGATTACCGAAATTGTCGGGTCGAAAGGCGCAAAGCAAATCGCCGCGGCGTTAGAACAGGCGATTCTCGCCGGCCAAATCCACAACGGGGAAAAGCTGCCCCCCATGAGAAATCTCGCGGCAAAAGCGGATGTGAGCGTCACCACGATTGCGACGGCTTACCGCATCCTCAGCGCCAACGGTAGGATTTCGAGTCAAGTGGGGCGCGGATCGTTCGTCACGGCGCCGCGTGAGCCGATTCGAAAGAACGGACCTGCCGTCAATTCCCATTCATTCGAGGGTCCCTGGCGCCGTAAGACTCTCGCGATGTCGACAGCTCGGTTGCGAGGTCTTTACCCAAGCGCGGTGGACTGTACGACGGGCAGTCCGGACACTTCCTTACTGCCCTGGAAGGTTCTTCAGCGGAAATGGATAGAGACATTACAGCGCACTGCGCATTCTGAGCTGCAGTACGGCGGTCCGGAGCCGGTGGAAGTACTCGTTCAGGCAATGGCACCGCGCTTGAAGGCCGACGGTATTCCCTGCCGCGATGCGGATCTGCTGATTGGATCTTCAGCCCAGCAACTAATGGTCCTCACATTCGAAGTGGCCTGCGCTCTTAGTCCACGTTCGGCCCCGGTGATCGCTATGGAAGAACCCGGGTACCCGACAGGATTGGATACCTTCGAGCGGCGCTGTCACGTGGTTGGAATTCGAGTAGATGAATACGGAGCCATTCCTTGGTCTGTTGAGACAGCGCTTGCAAGCGGCGCAACCGCGATTCTGCTCACTCCTCGCGCTCATAATCCAACTGGCGCTTCATGGTCGACCGGCCGCATGCGCGAGCTTGCCGAGGTGCTGGCGAAATTTCCGGGCGTAACCATTATTGAAGACGACCATTTTGCCGACATCGCTTCTACTCATCCCGGCTCACTGCTGTCCGACACCCGAATCGAAGACAGAGTTGTCTATATTCGCTCATTCTCGAAGGCATTTGGTCCGGATCTCCGGATTGCGGCCGCAGTTGCCAGGCCACGCCTGAGGAATATCCTTATGGACGCAAAAGGATACGCCGACGGATGGACGTCGCGCATGGTGCAGAGAGTTTTCGCCGCGGCGCTCGTCGAGGATGAACTGCAAGAATCACTTTCCATTGCAAAGGCGGAATATGCCGAGCGGCGCCGGAGGGCCGCGGAAGGCTTGAGCCTGGGCGCCGCCAGAAATGACGATGGGGTAAATCTCTGGGTCGGCCTGCCTTTGGGCCTGGAAGCGGCGCAAGTAGTGGAGCGCGTCGCGGCACTGGGTGCGCTTGTGGTTTCGGGAGAGCCGTTCTTTGTCCGGCCAGGCCGCAGGGAAGCGGTACGGCTGAGTGTAGGCGCGGTCTCTCCGGAACAGGCGTTCCGGGCCGGCCGTCTTCTCGCCGAAGCAGCGGTGAATCCCATCCATCACAGGAGTGCCGTGCCGGTCTAGCGGGAATCGCGGAGGATTCGTTGACGCAACTACGTTCCGGTCGAATCATTGCCTCAGCCATTCTGGCGATGTTTCTGTACGGCATTATTGCCGCTCTGCTTGGCACTCTTATGCCGGGGTTCGGCTTCACCCCCTCGCAGAGTGGGAGAGTCGCGGGCGCGCAAGCTTTGGGACTGGTGATTGCGTCCCTTGCCGTGGGTCCGTTTATCGACAACAAGGGCAAGAAGCCAGCTCTCCTGCTCGGTCTCGCTTTTATCGCAATTTCTCTGGTAGCGCTCGCTACTTGGGGAGGCTTTCAATTAGCAATGCTCTGGTGGTTCGTTGAGGGCATGGGAGGGGCGATTATCCTGACTGCGGCAAACGCGCTCGCGAGCGATGCCGGCGAGGACCGGCGCGCCATCACTTTGAATCTGCTGAGCCTGTTTTTCGGACTTGGCGGACTGGCGACTCCCGCCCTGATGAATTACCTCGCGGCCGGTAACGGAAAGGCTCTCTGTTACATAGCCACATTGCTGTGCGCGATCACTTTCGCCGTACACATCGCCACTCCCATGCCGCCTCCGACCGGGGTACGCGGATTCAAATTTTCGGAAGCCCGTATCCTGCTGGCCAAACCCTCATTGTGGTTACTCTGCGCTTTTATGTTCCTTTACGTTACCTGCGAAGTCGGAATCTGGAATTGGCTCGTCTTGTACCTGAAGACGCGGAATATTTCTCAAAGCCAGGCTCTCAATATCCTTTCATTCGGCTTTGCGCTTGGGTTACTGATTGGCCGGGTTATCGTCTGCCGTATTCTCGTCAAAGTGCCGGCGTCAATAGTTACACTTGGAGCGGCTGGCGCCATGGCCGTTACTACCTTCTTAATGCTCAAAACCACTGCCCCGGGGTTGGCAGGGATCGTAGTATTCTGTGTTGGAATCGCGATGGCGCCCGTGTTTCCAACAACGCTCGCCATGGTTGCGGACTCGTCTCCTAGAAGCACAACAGCCATGGGCATTGTCATTACTTTTGGCTTTATTGGTCTGGCATTCAGTTCACCATTGATCGGTACGATCGCGGGAGGCGATCCGATACGTCTGAAAACCGGGCTTCTAGTGCTTCCTGCCGCCAGCCTGATGATGATCCTGGTGAATCTGGCGCTACGGCCGCTGCTCGCCCAGGCGCACGAACGGCACGCGCTTGTCGAAATATAATCAGAAGCACGCGCGACGATAAGCTGATCTTTGTGCCGCAGCTCAATGCCGACCTAATATCCGGCATTATCGAGGCGGCGGCCGATTTGAATCCTGGCGATAGTATGTCGCCTAACGTGCTCCGCGCAATTGCATATCACCTCGGCCGGTATCCCATACATCGATCCGTTGAAACAGGTTCTGGCGGAAGCACGTTGCTGTTTTCCCAAATCAGCGGGAACCACACAGTGTTTGCGATTGAGGGGGGAACTCAAGACACTGACGCGCGTCAAGGCCTCGGTTTACTTCAAACCGGAGAGTACTGAAATCGTCGAGGGTCCTACCCAGTCAACGATGCCTGATTACTCGTTCACCGAACGGCTGCAAGCGGTTCTCATCGACGGTCAACATGCATTCCCTTTTCCGCAACTCGAATACTTCTATTTATATCCGCGCCTGGAAGAAAACGGGCTGCTGATACTCGATGATATTCACATCCACACAATTCAGGAACTCTACCGGTTCATACGCGCGGACGAGATGTTCGAGCTAACCGGGGTCGTCGAGCGCACGGCTTTTTTTCGTAGGACGGCCGCCCCTGTCTTCAATCCTATGGGTGACGGCTGGTCTTTACAGCGATACAACCGCAACCGCTTGTTTCGGTACGTCTGGCGCGAATCGTTGATGCAGGCAGTCCCGGAACATTTACGCCGGTTTCTTAGAACTTTGCCGGCCCGAATTTTCAACCCCGGACCGGTCCATCTGGTCTGGATAGATGCACCTAAAGCCACCGAAACAGTAGGGCCGACCGCAGTCGCGCGGGGGCGGGCTAAGGTTCCCTTGGACGGATATCTGTGGCTATTCGCCAGGAGAGCGGATCTGAATGGGTGGTGGCCCCAAGGCAGTGGACCGTTGACGCTTGCAGGCGATCAATGGGAACAGACCTGCAAATTCGGTGAAGATGCTGACGACGGCCAAAAATTCAATATCGCGGCGGTGATTACGGATGATCAGGGGAATAGACGCGTTCTGCGCTGGTTCTTGGAATGCTCGCGATCAAAATGTTGGGGGCCGATGCCGTTGCCGAACGCCTTGCAGGGCGCAATGATAGCCACGACAGAAGTGACCCGGGGAGCCAGCGCGCAGCGATGAGGACTATCGTACTCGCAGCTCTTATAGGACATCTCTCACTCGTGGCCGCCGCTCTCTTCTCCGGCGCGGCCATCTACATCAATTTTGCGGAGCAACCCGTCATGCCGGCCAACAGAATTCTCATGCAGACGGAAGTGGCAGCGTCCGGCGCAAAATCCCGCGCCTTAATCATCAAGTGGAATGGTTTTCACGCCGTCCGGTCGGTCCTCGCCGTTTGGCAACGCTCGCATTCCTCAGCGCGCTTTCCGAAGGTAATCGAGTGGCCGAACCTTCGGGTTCGAGGTCATGGAGACTGAGGAAGGAACGGGTTCTCAACCCGGACCGATCCGTACTGTTGCCCGTGGTTCAAGTCCTCCGTGTACCGCACCTGTGCGCCTCCATCTTCCGCAGCCGCCAGGATCAAGGCGTCCCAGAATGAGATCCGATAGCGATCTTCGCCTCGCATGGCTTCCCGGATATGAATCGTATCGATGCGGATCAGCGGCAAATCCATCAGAGCGGCGGTAGCTTTCCGCAACTCACTGCGCGGTAGCAATAGTTTTCGGGAACCGGCTGCATAGAACTCTTGAATCACCTGCGTGCTCAGTACGATCCGGCTGGAGCCAGCGTACTCATCAAATAATTCGTGGGCCCGTGCTTGTTTTCATAAATCGGCTCTGCTGTGTGTGTAGAGGAGCACGTTCGTATCAAAGAACGCCCTACCAGCGCTCATAGATCTCCTCCCGCCGAATTGAACCGGGATCGACATCCGAATTCGGTCCACGTCTTGCGAGTTCCAGGAATCGGGCCGCGGCGGCTCGCGTTCGATCCTGGCGGGAAACAGCCTTCTCTAAAAGCTGCTTGACGACCGCGTTGATGCTGGTATCGTTCACGGCTGCATACACCTTCGCTTTATGAATCAGGTCTGCGGGAAGATGGAGCGTCAGGTTTCTGGTCTTCGGCACCACATTATACACGTAGCACATTAATATGTGTGGCTGCTGCTGCAGGTCCTTGGCCGGATTGAATAACGGCCAAGCCCGTGGCTATCGAGCGCGGCATAGCCGGACCGGTCCATCCCGTCCGAGAACATCTGACGGAAGCGCATGCCGCTTTGATCGTCTTGCGAGAAACCGAACGCGGCTTTGTGCAACACCATTGACGCCGGTCCACTGAACTTGCTGGAATGCTTTATGGGGAACGACATAGTGGACACCGGCCTCGACCAGATGACACGTGAAGAACTTGTTGCCCAAGTCAGGAAACTGCGATAGGGCATCCGTCAGCACCGCGACAGCAGCCGGCACGAACTTTGTTGGCATCATCCTTTACTTTGGGGCCTGTTACCAGAAAAGACAGACCGTTTCCGGTAGTACCGGAATGGCCGCAGTTCATACAAGGCTGCTTGAAGCACCGGCAGTCGCTCGATGAGCAAGCGCCGAATACTCCGCGGACGAATGCCCCGTATGATAAGTGACCGCTGCCGTTAATCCGCGACTGGACTTTCAGAGCACCAGCAGGAGTGGTTCCCGGGGAGCAACTACGATGTGTTCGGCCAGAACCAGAGTGGCGCCATTCTGATCGTCTGTCGCCTGGTGTTTGTATGGTCGGCCTCCCAGGTGAACAGAGGTAGCCCCGGTCGTCCTTGGCCCCAGGCGAATCGACCGCAGCGGCAGCCCGCCTTCTGTTACGGAAGCCTCGACGTGAGTGCGGCCGTTCTCGCGGGTAATCGAGAAGACTCCCCAGCCCGTTCCGGTGGACCAAAATGACCTGAAGGAGCGGCCGATCAGCTTTGGCATGAATTCAATCGCCTTGTGCGCGGCGTGGTAACGGAAACCGCTGGCAGCTATGACTAGCGACCAGGCTGACATGGCTCGGGCGTAATGATGTCCGCACTCCGGCTCGTCCCAGGGATTCCGGCGCTCGCCGTCGAAACGCCGGCGTACATCCTCGATGCACTGCAATCCCTCCCGCAGCATTCCGGCCTGAATGAATTGCGCCGCCACCAGGTACTCGATGCCGGTCCAGGCCTCCGCAAAATAGGGGAACGGAATTTTCGGCCGCGTTCCTTTGCCGTAGTCGCAGATCAGGAGCGCCGGTTCGTCATTCAGCGCATAGACGCGCTGCACCGAATCATGATCGAACAGTTGGCTGCGATGATTGTATTTATAGATGGATTGCAGCGTCTTGCGGATGTTCGCCGGATCGAGCAAAGGGCCCAAGCCGGCGATGTCCGCGAGATACTGTCCGATTAGCTGGTCCGCCAGGCAGCCGTCGCCAAGCTGAAATTCCGGCTCTCCGGGCCGATCCGAGCCCATGTCGCCAACGGTGGTTCGGGCGATCTGGTCCTTCGGAATGTTTCTGACCTTCTGAATGTAGTACTCGCCGTTGAACAAATTCCGATCGATCCACGCCCTGCCTTTCTCGAACAGGCCGCGATAATCGTTGGCGGCGGGATTATCATCCAGCACGCGCGCCATCTCTTCGGCCGCGCGCAAAGCTCCCAGGTAGTAAACGCCTCCGAGAGGATTCGGGCCGTAGAACTCGACATCGTAAGTATTGTGCTGGACGCCTTCGATCACTCCATCGCGATTGGCGTCCCAACCGCCGGGAATCCAGGCGAACGCAAGCGCCCGCTGGATATTCGGCCAATGGCCCTTCAGCCAATCGGTATCGCCGGACAATTTCCAGTCCAGATAGGCCTTGACGATCTGGCCCATTTGACCATCGACCGCGGCATAGCCGAATCGATCGATGCCGTCCGGGAGCATCTGGCGGAAGCGCATGCCGCCTTGTTCGTCTTCCGAGAAACCGAACGCGGCCTGGCGCAATGATCGCGCCAGACTCGGGAACAGGAACTGCGTGGCAGTCTCATAGTTCCAGACGTGGGTGCAGTTCCCGAAACAGCAACCTCGCTGGTCATCGCAACCTTCGAAACCATGGAACTCGCCGTCGGCCGTGCGGAAGCAGGTTTGCGTGACCAGGGTCGACAGATTCGACATTGCAGCATCGCGGAGAGCCCCGGGCAAAGTGCTCTTCCGCACGGCAGACAGGAAGCTTCGGGTTCTCGATTCGAGCTCGGGAAGGCGTTGCGCGGCGCATTGCGCCCCCGCCCAGGCGTCAGGGAATCGCGTGCAGTAGTAATTGCCGATGACCGTATTCTCGTGCCCTTTGGGCGCGGTCCAACCGGACCCGGCCGGCGTCCGGTTCGAAAAATGCCAGCTCAGCAGAAACGTATATTCGGCTTCAGCACCGGGAGCGATATCGCGCTGCAGGCACAACGAACCGGTGATTTTGCGTTCCGAAGCTTCAGGGCCGAGTTGCCCGTCTGCGCTAAAGTCGTCCCAGAAGAGCATAGGGCTGGCCCACCATTTCGCGGCGGGCCAACCTCGAAGGTAACTTACACGGCCATCCCCGGGCCGGAAGAGACAGAGAGCGAACGAGCCCCGCTGAGGATGCGTCTCTGGTAGCTCCGGATTGGTCATGAACAGACCAGTCAGGTCGCCGTCATGGCGGAACTCGTTGCTGCGGCCGTCGCCCGCAGCCCGGCGGGTCGAGCTCGAAATCGATGGGCCGGTTGGATTCTCGAGCGAGAAGGCGATGGAAACCGCAGCCTTGGCAGCGCCTGGATTCCGGACGCGGTATCGCAGCACAGCCACGGGCAGGCCGGAATTGTCGGCGTCGAGCGGAATAAAAGGGCTGAAGGCCTCCAGGGTCACGCGCACGGGCAAGCGGGAATCTCGAAAAGCAATCTGCGCCATCGGGAATTCGCCCGTGAAGGACGCGCCCTCCAACCGGCTCAAGCCCGGAGCATTCGGGGGGCCGAGGCCGCGCGTGCTCGCATACGGCGGCATCAAGCGCGCCTCCAGGACCCGCGCCATGGGTTTCGCGCTCCCACTCTTCACCCAGATCGAGGCAAACGCGTACTCGGGCGAGCGGCCTTTGTCGGGTCGATTGTAGATTTCCCAATCCCGGAGTTGGCCTCGCCCTCCGAGACTGATGCTGCCCGTGCCGATCCCGCCTAGAGGGAATGCCAGCATCGCGAGTTGGCGGCCGGAATAGACCCGCGGGTAGCGAATGGGGCTCGGGGGTTGTCTGCTGGATGGCGCGGCGCTGGCTACTTCACCGGCTAGTCCTGCGCCGGTCGCGACCGTTTTGATGAATTGGCGCCTGGGCAGGCGAAAACGCCTGCCCCACTCGGAGGGCATATTAAAGGGTAAATTTTTTATATAGATCGGCCGCGGTTGCGGGGGTCACCATCACTGACTCGATGGTGTATTCTTTGTCCGGGCGAAACCCTGGCTCGCGCAGAATCCGATTTGCAATCTCAACGGCCTTGTCCACGCACAGCGGATACACGAACGTTGCGGCCAGCACCCCGTCCATCACTTTTTTGATTCCGCCCGCCGGGCCGCCCAATCCGTCCACGCCGACAAATGCAATGTCCTTATCGCGCCCTTGTTCTTTCGCAGCGAGATAGGCTCCGATGGCCATCGGATCGTTGTGCGCGTAGGTGACGTCGATCTTCGATTGGGCCCGCAGCACTTCTGTCATTCGGTCTTTCGCCTTGGCCTGAATCCAGTCCGCCACCGGATCCGCTACTACACGGATAGCGGGATATTTCGCGAACACGGCATGCGCGCCCGCAGCCCTGTTTATTTCGCCCTCCACCCCAAGCAGGCCGCGCATCTCCACGATGTTTCCCTGCGGCTTCCCGTTCTTCTTGCTGAGATAGTCCACGATGAACTGGCCGGCCATGCGGCCGATCGCCACATTGTCGCTGTGCACGTATGTGGTGTAGTTCGGCTGCAGGATATCGCGCTCCAGGCAAATGGTCGGGATTTTGGCCTCCATCGCCTGTCCCATGACGGCAGTGAGCGCGGCGCGCTCGTTCGGCGCCACAATCAGCAGATCGGGCTTTTGGCGGATGAAAGTCTCCACCTGTGCGATTTGCTTGCTGTTGTCCTGCTGCGCGTCGGAGATCACCAGCTTCACGTCCGGGTATTTGGAAAAGAGCGTCGTCATGAACGCGTTCTGCGCCGCGCGGTAAGGCTCGGCGTTGTTGCATTGGCTGAACGCGACCAGGTACTGTTTCGTTTCTCCCGCCCGGTTCGATCCCGGCGAGCCGCAGGAACAGCACAGCGCTACAGCCACTACCGCGATTAATAGGAACTCAAGTCTTGAAGTGATTCGCATTTTCATCAATCCTTTTTTCTCTGTACTGCCACGGCCAGAACGATAATCACTGCCTTGATCATCATCTCCACGTTGCTGTCCACATTATTCAGACGGAGCATGTTGGTGAGCACGCCGATGATCAAGGTCCCGATGATGGTTCCCGAGATTGACCCTTTTCCGCCCGAAAGGCGCGTACCGCCGATCACAACCGCCGCAATGGCGTCCAGCTCGTAAGCGACGCCCGCGTTCGGATTGCCTTGATGATTCTCCGCCGCATAGAGGACGCCCGCGAATCCCGACAGCAGTCCCGAGAGCGAATACACGATCGTCTTCACACGGCGGATCGGAAGACCGGCATAGCGCGCGGCTGTCTCGTTGTCGCCGATGGCTCGAACGTGCCGGCCAAAAACGGTCCTGTCCAGCAGAACCCAGAAGATCGCCGACAGCCCGGCATAGGATCCAATCACCAGCGCTTTCTGCCGGAAAATAGAAGCAAACTCGGCGGCAACATCCTGGCCGAATCCAATATCGATATTCGCGTTGGATGTAATCCATTTGGCGAGCCCGCGAATTCCGATCATAGCGGCCAGCGTGACGATGAATGGCTGAATTTTGAGCGACGCGATAGCGGCGCCGTTGATGGCTCCAACGATTCCGGCAGCCGCTATCGCACACGCGGCCGCGAAGAGAATGTGGATCCCATAGCTCGAACCCTGCCACGCGCGGGTAAGCCCCATCGCCGCCAGGGCCGTTGAAAGGGCCAGAATACTGCCCACGCTCAGGTCGATACCGGCTGTCAGGATTACAAAAGTCATCGCCAGCGAAACGATTCCAATGACGGAGATCTGCCGCAGAATATCGGTTAGGTTTCCGATCTGGAGAAAGATCCGGGACCCGCCGCCAGCGCTAGGACTGGTGATGATGGCCAGCAGAACAATCGCCGCCAAAGCAATCAGGCTTTTCAGACCGGCGAGCCGGGCGCGCGTCACGGCTGTCCTTCGCTCGAAATCATGTTGGTGGCGGCGGTCATAATCTGCTCCTGCGTGGCTTCTGCGGCGTCGTAAGTGGCGATCAGCCGTCCTTCATTGAGGACGAGTATGCGGTCGCAACAACGCAGCAACTCCGGCAGTTCGGAACTAACCAGGATCACGCCTTTACCGGCGGCGGCGAGATCATCGATGATGCGATAGATGTCTTGCTTTGCGCCGACGTCGATGCCCCGCGCCGGATCGTCCAGGAACAGAATGTCCGGGCTCACCAGCAGCCATCGTGCGAGCAGCGCTTTTTGCTGATTGCCCCCGCTCAGAGTGCTCACTTGCGCCGAACGGGATGTACACTTGAGTGCTAGCTGGCCATACAGCGGATCGAGGGCCGCTTGCTCTTCTCCCCTGCGAATCAAACCATAGCTCTGCATGTTGCCGATTACTGTCAGCGTGCTGTTTTCCGACACGCTCATCTGCATCATGAGGCCTTGCAGCTTCCGGTCTTCCGGCAGCAGGCCGATCCCGCTTGCGATGGCTTGGGAGGGCGAGCGAGGAACTACCGGCTGTCCGTTTACGCGAATGACTCCCCCGCGCAGGCGATCGATGCCAAACAGCGCGGCGCCGAGCTCGCTCCGGCCCGACCCCACCAGTCCGGCAACCCCGAGCACCTCGCCGCAGTGCAGCTCGAATGAAATATCCCGGAGCTTGTCCGTCGTCAGGTTTGTCACCGAGAGAATGACGCCGCGATCTTCGACTGGGGGCCTACGGACCGCCTCCTTCAAATCGCGCCCCACCATCATGCGAATCAGCTCTTGCGAATTCGTCGCCCCAATCTCCCGGGTTCCCACGGTTTCGCCGTCCCGCAGAACCGTCACACAGTCGCAAATACGGAAAATTTCATCCATCTTATGCGAAACGTAAACGATCGCGACGCCGCTCTGCTTCAGCTCTCCGACGACGTGAAACAGCCGGTCGGCGGCATCGTCCACCAGGGAACTGGTCGGTTCATCCATGAGAATAATGCGCGCGTTCATGCTCAATGCACGCGCTAGTGCCACAAGCTGCATCTGTCCGATCGACAGGCTGGAAAGAATTTCCCGAGTGCCGCGGCGCAAGCCTACTCGATCGAGAAACGGCCGGCAAAAAGCGTCCAGTTTCCGAAAGCTGACAAACCCCCTCTCCGGAAACTCCAGATTTCCAATGACAATGTTTTCACCAACCGAGAGGTGCGGAAATAAATCAAGCTCTTGATAGATGATGCCGATTCCTAAACGCTGTGCATCGAGTGGAGTCCGGATCGCGGCCGGTTCGCCATCAATCAGGATCCTGCCATCGTCGGCCTGGACCGATCCGGCGATGATTTTGGCCAGCGTACTTTTCCCAGCTCCGTTTTCGCCCATGAGCGCATGGACCTCGCCGCGCCGGAGCGAAAAAAGGGCGTTCTTCAGCGCGTAGACACCTCCGTAATGTTTGCTGATATCCTCGGCCTGGAGCAGGTCCGGCATAAGCTAGCGCCGCTCCGGTTGCGGCGGCGCGGGGCTGAAACATTGTAGGGATCGAGTGTCGAGCTTTCCGGGAATCGCAGCCAGTTGCTTCTCGACGATCCGTTGAAGCAAAGCGGGTTCTCCGGCCGCGCGTATATTCAGGAGCAGTTCATGAACCGCTGCCGGGGAGGCATCCAGCATGCCCTGCACGGCCGGTTCCTCCCCATTCCTTGTAACGGACGCCTTCAGGTAACCGGAGGGAGAATCGTCCATCAGTTTCAGATGCGCAATTTGGAAGCCCTCCTCAGTCAATGCCCGATCCAGATCTTCGAGTAGCGGTCCAACCACCATCGACGGAGAAAGGGGCTTCTTCAGTTTCGCTATCACGCGGCAATTCAGCCACGCGAGCGCTGCTTCGGCCTTTGCATAACGCTCATAATCGATGTCGAGGATCTTTCCGCCCGGCTGCATTTCTCCCGACAGAACTTCATCGAGCCATTCCGCCACGCCCTGACCCGTCAATGGGCTCAAATAGCAATGTGGGGCAGGTTTCCGACCTGTCCTCGCGCTCTCGACTGGGCAGGTCAGGGACCTGCCCCACGTTTCTGAATACAGATCGGCTTTTGTGAAGCAGATCAAGTCCGCTTCGTCGATTTGCTTTTGAAACAAGAAAGAGAAGTCCATCTCGTGTGCTCGTCGCTGGTCCACCAAAACGCTGTAGGGAGCGAGCCGGAATCGTTCCGCGTATTCGAGCTTTAGCGGCCGCAGAGTAGTTGCGGATAGGTCGGTGCAACTGCCTACCGCCTCGGCAAAAATGACATCGGGCGAATAGGCTCGCAGCCGTTCCGCTGCATCGATCAGTTCGCTAAACCGGCAGCAGAAGCAACCGCCCGCAACCTGATCCGCGGTCACGCCATTCCGCTGTACAAACTGCGTATCCACGAGTTCCGCGCCCTGGTCGTTCAAAATCGCCGCGCAGCGCATACCCCTCGCCTGGAGAACACGCGAGGCGGCCAGGATCAACGTCGTTTTCCCCGCTCCCAGGAAACCGCCGAGGGGGACAATGACTGGGCGTGTCATTTCGAGGCGGTTTTGACCACGTAGTAAGGCGTGGCCACTCGCGGATCGGGCTGGAACCAGCCGCCATTCGCGTCGTTGATCACCTCGAAATAATACATCAGGTCCCATTGCGCTGAAATGTCCGCGCCAGGGATGGTGAATTCAGCCCCGGGCCGCGCTTCGACCATCTTAAATGGCACTAACTGATCCACTGGTCTGTAGTAGAGCCTCACCGATCGCACGTGAGATGCATCCGGAATGGACAACCGCAACGTCAGCGGCTTTCCCGGCTCTGCCGCGGCAGCCGCGTTGTGCCGCATCGCTGGCCGCGGCGCCTTCGAGGCTGTGTCTTTCCACAACGCAGTGACAGAACCATTCCCTCGACGGACAATGATGCCGCTTACCGACCATTCCCCGTCCGGAAAGGGTATTTCCAGGCGGCCATTTTTCGCGATTAATCTCAGGTTGTCTAACGAGCGGTCCGGATGCAGCAGAAGCACTTCGTGAGGCCCGTCCGGCATCTTGACTCCGAACTTCTGGCTGCCGTGGCCTTTGATGAAATCGCGGAAGAGCACGTCGTGCGGGAGATTGCTCGGGTTCTTCGCGACGGCCCGCACTTCGAGGTAAGGAGTAAGGGGAATCGCAACGGCTTCACGCTGCCCATCATCCAGCCAACCGAAGCCTTTGTCGTCGCTGTAACGGGTCTCCGGCGCAACCGGCTCAAATCGAGGGGCGACGTTGTTTTGCAGCACGTATTTGTCCTGCCGGTAGGCTCCATAGGAGGGCTGACTCTTCACCGGCCCACCAAAATCGAATCCGGCTGAAAAACGGCCAAACCGGTGGAAAATATCTTCTCGCTGCTTCACCAGCTCCAGATCGTGAAGTACGTAGGGAAGCTTGTCTTTCCAATGTCCGTTATCATCAGGCCCAAATGCCATCTGTTCGGGGTAAAGACCATCTGTCAACTTCACCAGGTCCTTCCAGATTCCAACTCCGCTGGTTAGCTCACGCTCCGCCGATGCAAGGGCCGCCGGGTCGGCCGTCTCATCGAAGAAGGTCAGCGCATAAGCTGCCCGCTGCTTTCTCGCATGGTAATGCGCCATAAAGGCGAGCACGCGAAAATCGGGCTCCGAGGACAGCCACTCACGGTTGACGGGCTTCATTTTGGATCCCGCCCGCTCGACCGCCGTATCGACCTGGCGAGCGATATCGTCGAGCCACCCGGCGGTTTCCGAAGGCGTCTGTTTTGCCGAAACATTTTGGCTCAACCGATTCCGCACGGCTTCCGGGATCGCGGCCACGTAGCGCCAGTCACTAGGCAGCACCTGAGCGTAGGCATCCACCAGCCCTCCCGGATTGATCTCCGGCCAGATATACATGTTGGGATCGGCAAGGTGCACGGCGACAATTTCGTTGATCACCTGACTCGCGGAGCGATAGGCATCCATCACGTCCGGCGCGGCGGCACCGAAGCGTTTCTTCATTTCGTCCATCCAAGCGCTTTCTGGCGTGGTGGGATCGTAACTCAGCCGTCCCCATAGACGGTAAAAGAGCCAATAGCGCTCGAACTCCCATTTCCAGAACATTCGCTGGCGTTGCGAATTCGTGAAGACGCTCCATTTGCCAGGTTCGTTCCCAAAGCCCTTCTGCGCGAGCGGCGGATCGATTTCGAATCCTTCCGCGCCGCCCAGATCGAATGTGGAAACTGCACGGCGAACGTAATCGGGATTGCCCCAAAGCAGAAGCCGATTGGAGCCGAGCCCCCACAACTCCCAATAGAAGCCGTAAGAGCGAGGTTTCTCGAGGAAGTTGAGATAGCTGTAATTGGGATATGTTTCGGCTGGCTGATACGGCCTGCCCAAGTCTTCCGCCCAATACTTGGTCGAAAGGCGCACCGGGATATCGACTTCGCGCGCGGCCTTGACCATGCCGCCGGCCACGATCCAACCGCGAAGGTCGAGGATCACTGGACGCCCGGCATCGTGGATGGCGCGAAAGACGAAGTTGCGAAAGAAGTCCACCTGCCGGGCCGCCGGAATTCCGGACTCATTGTTCGTGCGCATCTGTACGCTGCCGATGGCGGGACAAAGCTGTAAGACTTTTTTGAGGGCGGCGTAGCTGTAGGGACCAATGTTTTCCGGCGTAAGGCCCTCGGTCATCGACTGCATGGGTGGTTTCCGGTATTCCTGTATGTTGTGTTCCCAAACCCCGAGCGTGAAATCGATACCGTGGTCGACCGCTGCTTGTGAGATATAGCGCAGCGTCTCCAGATTCCGATCGCGTTGCGCGGGAGTCAGGTTGCGGGCTAGAATCGCTGGAAATTCGGGAACATCCACCCAGAACGGATAAGGCGGCGCCAGGTAATCGGTCTGGTGCGCAAAGACCAGGTTGAACCGATTGAACCGCTCTCGCGCCAGCATCGAAAAGTAGTCGTCCCAATAGTCGCGCGAATAATACCAGTCACTCTCGAGCTCCGCGTTGTGGATAAAGCGCCGTATGCCACGCATCGCCGTGTGTGGGGCTGTCTTCATATCATGAAGCCGGCCCTGGGAACGAATCTGTTCGGCGGCTTCGAGCAGTCCATACATCAAACCGCGCTCATCGCTGCCTGTCACCTTGCGACCGGAAATTTCGAATGCGTCCGGCAGGCCGGGCAGCATTGCCATTGTGATTTCGATTGGAGCTAAGCCACGTTCGTGAAGGGCGCGGCGAACTTCGGACATGCCGAAATCGCTCGGCCGGCCGAGCAAGATCGAACCAAAGAAGAGGGACAGGCTGAACGAAATGAACCGGATCACGATTCTTTCGATGTTATGCGAGAAGGCCACTCAAACACAAGCGATAGTGAAACGTTTCGTTCTTTACAGCCCACCCCGTGGGGCAGGTGATCTTGTCACCTGCCAGGAGGTGACGAAACCGGATGTCGCCAAGCCATTGCGTTCGCTTGCCGGCGGTAAGGCGCGGTTGAAGCTCGATAGGATCGGCGAAACCGCAACCAGGGGGGCATCGAGAACTTTAGAGCCTTCCCCGTGGGGCAGGCGATCTTGTCACCTGCCAGGAGGTGACGAAACCGGATCTCGCCAAGCCACTGCGGTCGCTTGCCGGCGGTAAGGCGCGGTTGAAGTTCGATAGATCGGCGAAACCGCAACCAGGGCGGCATCGAGAACTTTAGAGCCTTCCACGTGGGGCAGGCGATCTTGTCACCTGCCAGGAGGTGAGGAAACCGGATCTCGCCAAGCCACTGCGTTCGCTTGCCGGCGGTACGCGCGGGGGTTCATACCAAACTCAATTCGAAAGGCGCGGTTGAAGTTCGATAGATCGGCGAAACCGCAATCCAGGGCGACATCGAGAACTTTAGAAGTCTCTGTTGAGAGACGAGTCGCCGCTTCACGTAGGCGTGAACGGACAATATATTGGTGCGGTGTCATCCCTGTCAGATGGTCAAACGTGCGAAGGAAGTGATATGGACTCAGACCCGACTCACGCGCCAGCGTTCCGATACCAAGCTCGGCGGACGGATTGCGCTCGATCATCCGCACGGCGCGCGTCACTCGCGCCAGCGCCGACGCGGGGACTGTCCCCAGGCCGGGCGAGAGGCCCTTCACCTGTTGTACCGACTGCGCGGCCAGTTGGACATTGAGTTCCTCCCAAGGCGCCCCGGCGCCTGCGGCAAGCGCAGCACAGGCTCGTGCAACCAATGACGCCAAGGCGCGTAGAGGAGGCAGGCGAAGAACACGGAAATCCCATTTGGACCCGCGCGCTCCCGCATCCGCCGCGAGGGTCTCGAAGTAATCCGGGGCGTACTGAAACGACAGGCAGCGGTCTCCTGAGCCGTGCTCATGTCCACACTCGAAACACTGGCCCGCGTTGCCAAGCAGCAGCGAGCCCGGCGTCATCAGCTCGCGCGCCCCTGCCGATCCGTATTGAAAACTGCCCGCCACGACAATGGCGATCGAGACCCGCGAGTGCCGCTCTTCGAACGGGCGGTCTTGAGGGCCGCAGGTGCAGACCACATCCTGTACGATCCAGCCATCGCCCTGGGCCAGCACGCGCGTAGTGAGATGCCCCGAAGCGCCGGCCACAGCGCGTCGAGCCAATGCTCGCTCTAATTCGGCAGCAATTTTTCCCAAGAATTCGTCTCCGTCAGGCCCTATAACAGTCATAGCAGACCGCGATTCCACGGAGACTACGGATGACCACAGTTGAACCCCGAAAGACATTGGACTTTCACGCCGCGTTGGCGGCTCCGGGCCGCTCGCCAGAAATTCCGGAGACAGCGGATGTTTACGGATGGCTTATCGGAAGCTGGGAATTGGAGGTGCTTCACTACCTGGCTGTTGACGTATCCGGCCTCAAGGCCGAAGCTCATTTCGGATGGGTGCTCGAAGGCCGCGCCGTGCAGGACGTGTGGATCATGCCCCGGCGCTCGGAGCGGACGGCGGACACGGAGAAGATGAACAATATGTACGGTACAACGCTCCGCGCGTGGGACGCCTCGATTCAAGCGTGGCGTATCACCTGGATCAATCCGGTAAGCGGCCACCGCGAGGAACAGATCGGGCGCTGGAGCGGTAAGGACATCGTCCAGATGGGAGTTCGCCCGGATGGCGCTCAGACCCGTTGGATGTTCACAGAAATCACGCCGGACTCATTTCGCTGGACCGGCGAAGCGCTGTTGTCCGATGGCAAGACCTGGACGCTCGAAGGAGAGTTCCGCGCCAGGCGGATGCCTCAAAACGCAGGAAGTTAAGGAGATCACGATGAGGAACGATAAATCTTTACGAGAGCACTTGCTCTATCTACTCAAGAACGATGGAGCGCACGCGGATTTCGAAGCGGCGATCAAGGACCTTCCGCAGGCGCTCCGAGGGCAACGGCCCCAGGGCACCGCACATTCTCCCTGGGAAGTCCTGGAGCATTTGCGAATTACCCAATCCGACATCCTGGAGTTCATGCGTGATGCCAAACACGTCTCCCCGGAGTTTCCGGTTGGATATTGGCCAACGACGCAGGCTCCCCCGGACGACCAGGCCTGGCACCAGAGCGCGGAAGCCTTTCGCAGGGACATGGCGGACATTGTCGAACTGATCGGAAAGGAATCCACCGATCTGTTCGCGGAGATCCCGCACGGCGAAGGGAAAACGATCTTGCGAGAAGTGTTGCTTGTCGCGGATCACAACGCCTATCATCTGGGAGAACTCATCGTGTTGCGGCGCCTCCTCGGGTCCTGGCAGTAGCATCGCGCGAGTTAGTCGCAGCGCGTTGACCCTCCTGCTCTGCGTGGTGGAGAAAGCGCCGGATGCCAGGCTGAACGCAACGGACCGGGTCATTATTCCTTCTCGACGCGAATGCCGGTGAGCGTGAAACGTTTCGATATTCCGCGGCGTAAAGGCCGCGAGAGATCGCTTCGGCCCACGGAGTGCTTGGGTTTAGGCCTGTGCGATCAGGAACCCGATGGCGGTAAACCGCGAGAGCTTGTGCAGAACTTTCGACCTCCTCGACGCCAGTCCTCGAGGAATGATTCTCTAGGAGCGCGTTGAACTCCTCCACTGTAAGCCCGGCTTGCCGAATAGTCGCGCGCAAGGAAGCTTGCTCAAACCGAGAGGACTTCGGCCTGCAGGCGATCTTCCGGTAGCAGACCATCGTCTCGCAGGGATTCAACATAGAGATCAATGGCTTGTCGAATGTTCGCCAACGCTTCTTGTTTTGTTCTGCCTTGCGAGATGCAACCGGGCAAGCTTGGGCATTCGACGACCCAAAAGCCATCCTCGCCGGGATAGACGAGGACTTGCCGGGATTGTTCCTTGCGTTCAGCCTATCAGAATTGGATTATCTGCGTCCCGCGGAGAAAGTGCAAAATCTGGATGGTGAGCCGATAGCCGAAACGCTCCGGACGCACTCAGTCTTCGACGAACGACTTTAGTCTAGCCAGTGCCTGATCCCACTGCTCGGAGACGAGATTGAGGTATTCCTTGATGTCTTTAATCGGCTCCGGATTGAATTCGAACAGGCTCTCGCGACCTGTGCGGATGCCGTGCACGATTCCTACACCTTCCAACACACGAAGATGCTTGGTAATCGCCTGGCGGGTCAGCTTGGAGCCCTCGGTTAACTGAGAAATCGAATATGGCTGTCCGTTGCAGAGCTTTGCCACCAGCGCCAGCCGCGTCTCGTCGCCCAGTGCGGAAAAGACAGGTGCATGAGACTGCCGTTTGGCGGCCGTCCTGCTACGGCTTGTGTGCCACATGACTCTCAATGTTCTTCATTTGCTCCGTCCACCCGTCGTTATTGCTGCGGAATGCTTCGAGGCGGCGGTCGCTCGGTATCTTGTCGAAGCCGGACTCCGTAAGCAGGAGCAGTGTGCCGCTCGCGGTCTTCTCCAGGCGAAATTCGACGAGCGTAGGCGTCTCCTTCGAATAATTCACTTGGGGATCGACTGCGTAAGGATGCCAGGTGAACGAAAACATCCGCTCGGGTTCCATTGTCTGCACTACGGCTTCCCATTTGACGTGCTCGTAACCAGGATAGGTAATGTGGCCACGCGAAACCTGACCCGGTACGAATGGGCCATCCAGTTTCACACGAAACCAGTCGCCAAACTCACGATAATCCGTCAGTGCCCGCCAGACCCGCGAAACCGGTGCTTTGAGTTCAATACGCTTCTCAATAAAGTTATTCATGTTAAGCAACCTCCAGGTTGCATAATAGCCCAGGCGGCGAGAAAAAGCAACCGTTTGGTTGCGCTTTTCAGAACCGTGTGCGATGTGGCTGGGAGCCCGGCGGAAGTATTCCGGCGTCGGGTCCGCCGGACGGGAACCACCAATGGCGGAGCTAGACCGATTCCTAAACGTTTCGCTAGACGTGGGACGGGCTCTCGTTTACACTACACCAAGGAGGGTCTCAAGTGAGTTGCTCTCGACAAGTTTTCCTCGTCACAGCCATCGCGCTCCTGATAGCACTGCCGGCATCCCCGCAAGCTACCGCCGTAGTTCAAATTTCGGGAACTGTTTTCGACCCGAACAGCAGCGCTGTTACGGGCGCTCAGATCAAGGCCATTCAAACCGACACTGGATTCACGCGGACCACCACCAGCGGGCCCGATGGCGGGTATCTGTTGAGCAGTCTACCCATTGGGCCGTACCGGCTGGAAGCAACCTCGCAGGGCTTCAAAACCTATGCGCAACAGGGAATTGTGCTGCAGGTCAACACGAATCCCGTCATTAATGTGGTGCTGGAACTGGGTTCACTATCGCAGGAGATCGAAGTGCGGGCCAACGCTGTGATGGCGGAAACGCAGAGCAACAGCGTTTCGCAAGTGATCGATGAGCGCCGGGTGGTGGACCTGCCGTTAAACGGGCGCCAGCCGACTCAGCTCATTCTTCTTTCGGGCGCCGCCGTAACGGCGCCGCCCAGCGACCTGGCAAGCAGCAAGAATTATCCATCCTCTACAGCGATCGCAGTCGCCGGTGGCCAGGCGAACGGCACTTATTACCTCGTGGACGGCGGCGACCACAACGATGCGTTCGGCGCGATCAACCTGCCGCTTCCGTTCCCGGACGCGCTTCAGGAATTTAGCGTTCAGACCAATGCCATCCCTGCCAGCTACGGCGTGCGCGCCGGGGCGGTGGTCAATGCAGTGACCAAGTCGGGAACGAATCAGTTCCACGGCGATGTATTCGAATTTCTGCGCAATGGAGCCACTAACGCGCGAAACTTCTTCGCTTCCACGGTTGACAATCTCAAGAGAAATCAGTTCGGCGGCACTTTCGGCGGCCCGCTTGTCAAGAACCGGCTGTTCTTCTTCGGCGGCTATCAAGGCACGCGAATCCGCACGGCCCCGCCCACGATCACGGTATTCGAGCCCACGGCCGCCGCGCTGCAGGGCGATTTCAGCGTGTTGGAATCGAGCGCCTGCGGAAAGGCGCGGACCATCACCGACCCGCTCACCCTCAAGCCCTTCCCGGACAACCAGGTTCCCGTGACACGGTTCAGCCCGCAAGCTTTGAACTTTCTGAAATTCGTTCCAACCAGCAGCGATCCGTGCGGGAAACAGCTTATCGGTATTCCCAGCAAATCCGACGAGGACCAGTTCCTGGTTCGTAGCGACTGGATTCAATCCGAGCGGCACACGGTCTTTGGCCGCTATTACTTTACCGACCTGAGTAATCCCGGCGAATTCGATGGTAAAAACCTTCTGCTCACGAGCCGCCCCGGCGTGCTCGACCGCGTCCAGGCACTCACGCTCGGCGATTCCTACAGCATCACGCCGAAAGCCCTGAACAGCTTCCATTTCACCTGGAGCCGCGATCACATCACGCGGGGTCCAGCGGGCGGGCTGCCCACGTCAGCCGATATTGGACTGAACGTGGCGCCTTCCGAGGGAAATTTTCCGCAATTTATCATCAGCGGTAAGTTCAATACTTTTTGTGGAACGTGCTCCAAGGCCCACATCAATACCTCCAGCTTCCAATCCGCCGACGATTTCAGTCTGACCCTCGGCCGCCATCAGCTTTCATTCGGGGCGGAATGGATTCACCGTAATCTGGATTTTCAGGTTTCGACGCAGCAGAATCCGGAATTCGATTTCAACGGCCAGTTTACAAACGATCCCTTGCTGGATCTGCTGCTGGGAACAACCAGTACATTCATTCAGGGCAACCTGACTCGTATGCTGATGCTGCAGAACTATTTCGGGGTTTATGTGGATGACAAACTGCGCTTCAATTCGCGGGTGAGCATCAATCTCGGACTGCGCTGGGAGCCATACCTCCCCGAGCACGACACGCAGGGCCGCGCCACTCACTTCGACATGGCGGCATTCCTGGCCGGCACGAAAACCAAAGTGTTCGATAATGCGCCTCCCGGTCTTTTCTTCGCCGGCGACCCGGGATTTCCGAGCGGCGGAACCAACCATCACCTGGCAAACTTCGCTCCCCGGCTCGGGGTTGTTTGGGATGTGAGCGGCAACGGCCGTACCGTCGTGCGCAGCGCCTATGGCATCCTCTATGACTTGCCTCCCATGCAATACTTTGACCGGTTCGGCTTTGGCCCGCCGTGGGCGAGCACGATCACGATTTTCAGCCCCCCGGGCGGCCTTGCGGATCCGTTTCGCGGGTATCCGGGCGGCAATCCGTTTCCGCAACCGGTGCCGCCTCCGGCCAATGCGGTGTTTCCCGCCGGGGGACAGTATATCGATCTGCCGCTGCACATCAGGCCACCCTACATGCAGCAGTGGAACCTGAGCGTTCAGCACCAAGTCAGCGGGGACTGGCTGCTCTCCGCCAGCTACCTCGGCAACAAATCCACCCACCGCTGGGTGACAACTCAGGCAGACCCCGCCGTCTACATCCCGGGCATGTGCGGGAGTCAATTGTGTTCTACCACCGGCAACGTGAACAGCAGGCGCATGTTGGGACAAGCGTTCAGCAGTCTGGTGCGGGTGGACGATGGCGCAAACGCGTCTTACAACGGCCTGCTGCTATCGGTGAATCATCGTTTGCAGCGGCACTTCAGCTTGCTTGCAAACTATACCTGGTCTCACTGTATTAGCGAGGGAGACGTCCAGTCCGAGATTACCGGCGGATATCAGGATCCGAATAACCGGAGGGGCGAGCGCGGAAACTGCACCGTGGACATACGCCATATTTTCAATGGCTCACTGGTTGCGGAGACGCCGCACTTTCAAGGAGGATTCGCAAGCAAACTGCGGTCCGATTGGGAGCTGTCAGCGATCGTGACCAAGCGGAGCGGCTTCTGGTTCAATCCAAGCTCGGGCCGGGACAACTCGCTGACCGGCGTGGGCGCGGATCGGCCGAACGTCGTAGCCGATCCGCATGTGGATCAGCCGACGCTGCAACGCTGGTTCAACACGCTGGCCTATATGGCGAACGCTGCGGGTGCCTACGGCAACGCCGGCCGCAACTCACTTGAAGGCCCGGGCGCGTTCAATATGGATGTGGCGGCGATCCGCCGCATTAGCGTTCGCGAGTCTCAGTATGTGCAGATACGGGCGGAGGCCTTCAACATTTTGAACCACCCGGCGTTCGGGCTCCCTCGCTCCGGCCTGACGGACACCAATATCGGAAGAATTTTGAGCGCAAACGATCCCCGAATTCTGCAATTCGCCCTGAAGTACGTTTTCTGAGGTGCGGACACATAGTAGAACAGGCGGTTCCGCCTGGTGTGTCGAGTAGTGATGTGCTTTCAGGGGGTGGAAGTCCCCTATGGACCGTGATGACCGGAACCATCCGTCTAAGCAAGGGTGTCCGCCGCGAGGCGGAATCTGAAGAAAGCCGATGACGA
>JBPCOQ010000186.1:0-10571 GCA_051000095.1 Bryobacteraceae bacterium
TGCGAAAACTGTTCGCCTTCCCGCCGGAATTACTGTTCGCGTTCAGCCCGGAATCCTGTTCGTCTTCACCCCGGAACGCTCTTCGCGTTCACCCAGGAATCCCGTTCGCCTTGCCCCGGAATCCCCACATGAATCCGCAGACAGGCGAGGTGTTTTACGGTCTCGATTATAAAGCGGTATTCAATTCGCAGCGGGTGCTTCCATGACCGTTAAATGGTTAGGTAGTGATACAAAGCCTCACGACAATTATTGGTTAACGGTTGGCCGTGTCTATGACGTACTATCTATCTGGGTCGACAAAGGTGGTGTTTTTCTCCGGCTTATTGAGAATGATTCAAGGACACCTGCCTTGCATGCATTAGATGAGTTCGAAATCGTTAGTGTCAGTATACCCTCAAATTGAATTGTGAGCTCAAATAAGCATAGCACTCTTACATTGACTCCTGGCTCGTGGACGAAGCTAGGATTCTGGGAGGACTACTTTGATGGAGAAGGCTATGCAAGAGATCTCTTTGAAAAAGAGATTAGAGATATCGTCGCATTTGATTAGCCGCCAATACCTACCTATATCAAGGCAACGCCACCACGGTCAGCGATGCCGCCGGTGTCTGGAAAAAGAATACGTCAGACGCCATGGGCTACATGACCAAGGTTACCGAGCCGAACCCGGGTGGGGGTGCGAACCTCGACACGCTACATAGCTTCGACCTACTGGACCACTTGACCCAGGTCAATATGACGCGCGGCGGAGTGACGCAGACCCGCTCGTTCAACTACGATTCCGTTGCTTGGCGTCCAAGGCGACCTTACCTATATTCCGGTAACGAATCAACTTTGTACATCAATTGGACTCGCATTCAGTCCGACAGGAGCATCCGGCGTTAACCTCACGGCATTTCTCGATCCACAAAACGCGGCGCCCAGTGTCATTCCTGGTTTTTCATCTGGGCTAAACTTACAGCCACTGCCTGGACTGGGCGTTGCCGCGACTGGTAGCCCAGGCCAGCCATTACTAGTTGGCCCGACGATTGGCACGAAGGGAGTTACGTTTAATACAAGCTGGGGTGCTTGCACACCTTAATGGAACTAAATACGATTACAATCCTGGTTTGTGGCTTTCTCATTTCTGTATGCGGATTTGTTTATGGGTTGTTTTGCCTGATCTCACCGCGCAAAGCAATCTCGGTGTCGAGTCGGACGTCTACGATGATCACTTTGGAGTCCGCGTCCGATCCCCGGATTGTAGTACAGTATCGAATCGTCGGGATAGTGATCACGTTGGGCAGCGTCGTTTTTCTCATGGTCATCTTCGATAAAAGTGGGAGGCTTCTGTGAGGGGCGGACAGCCATTCTGGTTGACACTTCGCGCGGCGTTCCAGATCGTACTTGTTGTGTTCGGTACGACATGTCTCGTTACACCGGGGAGAGTTACTCGATGTTTTGAATGGTCTTGGAGGAGATCACGACCGCGTTCGACGACTCGGCCCTTGAACTTCGCGTGGAGGAGTTTCGGTTTGCTTGTAGCCGTATTTGGGCTTCTGGAGTTATTGTTAAGCCCGAGTTGACGTCTATTCTCCGCAAGAGAACTCTCTCGCCATGTAATCATCGCATCCGCAGCGATAGCTTAAGATGTGGTCGATCTTAGTACGTCACCAGGAGCGCGGTACGCTACCACTCAAGTTCAAGCTTTCGAGAATTCTGCTACTCATCATGAGCTCAACTATCACCAGTTGTTCCATCTCCACTGATCTTAAGAAGACTCAGGCCGCAGCGGAGCAGTTTCATAGTTGGTTATCAGCTGCGAATTACGATGCTATTTATCTGCATTCCGAGTTTGTGTGGCAAAGCTCGATTTCGCGTGAGTCGAGCCACCAGTTCTTTGCCCGGCTCCGGAAAGCTATGGGCGGATGTCCGGATTCTAATATGGTCAGTTGGAATGAAAGGCTAACCCCGGAAGGTAGATTTGTAAACGTCCAATATCTGAGGAAATGCGAGAACGGCGAGATGACGGAATCGTTTACCTGGCGAGTGGAAGGTCCAGAGATACTGCTAACGGGATACAATGCCTCTAGCCCCATCCTTCTCAAAGATGAGGGTTCTCAGCACAATTACTAAACCTGAAATGCATAATCGCGCTATGACGCGTGATAAAAAAGGTTCGTCCAAGAGTCACCTAAAGCGCCAGCGCACCAATGGTCGATTGTTACAACCGGCGACCTATCGCGGCAAGTTTCCGGCTGACTATCTCAGTTTAGGTTTAGCGCTGGCTAGCGCATTTCTACTCTATCTCCGCGTGGCCACTCCGATGTCTCTCGGGACCGACGAAGGCATCTACCTCGAAGGCGCCCGCCGCATCTCGCAAGGCCAAGTCCTTTACCGTGACATTTTTGCCTTCACCGGTCCAGGCACCTTCTGGCTCATCGCTCTCATCTTCAAACTTTCGGGCATCGCCATCTCGCACGCGCGGCTTCTCCTCATCGGCGACCTCGCTCTCATCACCACGCTGACCTACTGGCTCGGCGCCCGCTTGCTCTCCCGCCGGGCGGCCCTGGCCCTTGCATTCGTCGTGTTTTCGTTCGAGACCGGCTTCGTGTTCCGCCTGTACATCAATCACCGCTGGGACAGCGCCGCCCTTGCCCTCGCTTCTATCGTTCTCGTTTGTGCAGGCACGCTTCAGCCATTGCGCTGGCGTTTTTTCGCCGCGGGTCTGCTCGGGGCTGCGGCTGCCTGCATCACGCCGCCCATCGCGCTGGTTGCCGCCGCCGTGCTCCTCTGGTGGATCGGCCAGCGCGATCTCCGCTCCTACATCTGGCCCTACCTCGCGGGCTTTTCCATGGTGTCAATGCTTGTCGCGGGCGTCCTCTGGTACCAGGGCTCTATTCCCGCGCTGATCGATTCGCTCTGGTGAACCGGCGCAAACTATGCCCGCGCTAACCGCATCGGCTACGGGACATTCTCTGCGATGGGAAGCGCCGCCGCACCCGGCGCCGCTTGGTCCCTCTCAGCCGCGGTGGACTTTTGCCGCGCGTTGCTGCCTGCCTTGCTTCCGCCTGCCGTCTACTTGGGCCTCCTCGCCTATCGTTACCGCTCCGGCACCCCCATCCCGAACTGGCGAATCGTCAGCCTTTTGGCCGCCAACTCGATTGGGTTGCTTGCCAGCAGTTATCCCCGGTGGTCCGCGAATCAACTCCTATTCATCGCGCCTGTGTTCTATATTCTCGCCGCTTGGTTGATCGCCGTCACGCTTGGGGACAAAGCCCGAAGGACCATGCAAGGCGCCATCCTCGCGATGGCCGCTTGGGTGTTCCTCAACTCGCTCGGTCCTTTACCCGACCGAGAGCGGTTCCAAACCGAGGCCGGCTTGGTCACCGGTAACCGCCAGGATGCGGCGCTCTATTTCACACTCGCGCGCCACGTGCATCCCGGTGATAGCCTGTTCGTCTTTCCATATTTCCCCGTGTTGTATGTCTTGACCAACCCAACCCGGTATTCCTTCCTGCAACCCGGGATGATGACCGTGGCCGACGAGCAGATCGCTCTGGCGGCCCGGCATGAACGGCCCCCGGAATGGGTGATCTATCAAAACTACTCGCCGGAGGTGGTCCTCAAAGCCTGGCCGGGAAGTGACACGAACAATTTACGCTTGACGCTGATTGAAAGCTGGATACGCGAGAACTATACCTCGATAGAGCGGATCGATCACTACAGCGGTCCCCTGTTGTTGCTGCATCGGCCGACTTGACTATCGACACCCTGCTGGCCCAGTCACAAGAATTTTCTTATTATCCCTCAATAACTTACGCCACTCTCGCTAGGAGCGTCAGGGGATAATGGATATAGGCATCCTTTATGTCCTGTTTACGCATCACAGCCTCCGCGCCAACGCCGCCCTCCGCGGCCGCCCCGGGACACCCGAAACGCGCCGCCCGGTACTGAAATCATTCCTCAAATCCTTCAATCCAAACCAGATACCGTTGCATGACGAAATTACCAATCGAACCTAGTCCCACAAACGAACAGTTGCCAGGACACCGTTATACTGACTTTCCAGTCGGTGCTGCTTCGATTCTTTCATACCTTCTGACGATCGCTGTTCTGTGCTGCCTCCCGCTGTTAGCACAAATCGACTCCGCGATTTCGCTCGCGAAACAACATCGGTACAAAGAAGCGGACGCGGCGCTTCAAGGCGTTGCACCACCCACCAGCACCCCGCAACGGATCGCATTTCATCGGCTGAAGGCCGCAATTGCCAGCGGCAACGGCGATGCCGCATCGAGCGCCCGAGAGATGGAAGCGGCGCTCGAGCTTGCGCCCGCCGATCCGGGCCTGCTGTTTGCAACGGGTGTTTCCGAAGCGCAGGCAGAATTGCTCGCGCCTGCGCTGACGCACTTGCAACGGGCGGCGAGTCTGCGTGACAGCGCGGCGCTCGAAAACACCATCGCCGATCTTCAGGAGAAGCGCGGCGATAGCCTGGCTGCCGTGAAGAGCTATCAGACCGCGGTAGCGTTGGCTCCGCGAGAAGAGGAGTACCGGTTCGCTCTCGCGCTGGAGCTGCTGCGTCACCAGACGTTCGATCCGGCGATGGCGGTTCTGGAACAAGGCGTAACAGATTTTCCGCGCTCCAGCCGCATGCGCATCGCGCTATCGGTGGCATATTTTCTGGTGGATCGGGATGCGGATGCGTCGCGCACGCTGCTTGATGCGATGAAGGCCGCTCCCGAGGATGGCGCGGTAGCGGACTACCTCGGCGAAATGCAATTGACGCAAAGCGCCGCGCCGGACCCTGAAGCTGTTCGCGAGCTGTGCCAATTTGCCGATGCGCACGCAACATCGGGGCGCGCGCAGGCTTTCTGCGGCGGGTTGTTGCTGCGGGAAGAGAAGGACGCGTTGAGCCGCCTGAAAACAGCGGTTCGTTTGGCGTCGCACGAGCCGGTCGCACAATGCCAGCTAGGCAAGGCTCTGGAAGCACGGCAGAACTGGGCCGAGGCACGCGCCCCAATGGAAGAGTGCGCGCGATTACAGCCGGATTCGGCGGAGGCGCATTACCGGCTGGCTCGGATCTACAGGAAGGCCGGGCTGGCGGATCTGGCGAAACAGCAGGACCAAATGCGGGCGGAGGCGGATCGCAAGCAGACGGCGGACAATGAACGGCGGTATGGGGCGCTCACGAAGTTCATTTACTCTCAAACCGGCGGGTCTCAAACCGGCGGGTCTCAAACCGGCGGGTCTGTAACGAGGCCAGCCGGAAAGTGAAATCGTAACGCTACCGGAGGTAGTGCAGAAACAGATACGGGAAATTGTAAGCGGCGCCGGGCGTGGTCTTTTTCAGGAACGTTCCCGGAAAGATATGCCCAAAGCCTGCGCCCATCTGCAGCTCTTTTGAGAACGCGTACAGCGCCGTGGTATCCAACTCCTGGCCCACGTAGCGGCCCGCTGATCCGTCCGCCTGGCGGGCAATCGCCGTGCTCGAGGTATTGTACAGCGCGTCATGCGCATCGGCCAGCCAATAGCTGCTGTACTTACCGGCGAGCCCCCAGTTGGCCGCGGGCTTCAGCTCAATTCCGGATCGAAGATGGTGAATATTTTTCCAGCCAACCTGATCGGCCAAGCCGTACTTGTCATGCGCCGTGGGATAGAGCTGGTCGAAGGCGCCGCGCTTGCCATCTCGCGGATTCGCATCGCCAGTCGCGTAGTTGTATTCGGCGATGAGCCGCGGCGTGTATTGCGCATTCGTGAATGTATAGCCTGCCAGCCAATGACCCGCCCACGCGTGAATGCGATCGGAGCCGAGTGAGCCGAACTGGCGCGCCATCTCGGCGCTGTAGTCGAAGTGGCCGGGCAGCTTGCCGGCCCAGCGCAAGCCCAGTGTTTTTGAATCGAGGTTAGCAACCGGGCCGCTCTCGCTCCTGATTCGCGGAGACAAGCGCCAGAGCAGATACGGCTCGATCGTCGAGTTCGGCAGCACATCGTCCAGGCCGCCGTATAGGCCATGCAGGTTGTTGCCGGGGTGGTGATCGCCGATCCGGCCGTCGCGCAGCACCACCACGGAAGCCGCGAAGGCGTCGAGCCGGTATTTGCCGCGATGTAATCGTAAGCGTATGGCATCGAAGCTGCGGGCGGTGTTCGACCAGTTCGTGTTACCCACCAGGCGCTCGTCGCCGAAAGCCAACTCCTGCCGGCCGCCGCGAAGATCCGCCCAACGCGTTTCCATATCGCCGAGCTCGACGTAGGCCAGACGCAGGTCCCAGGTATCTTGAAACGGTGGAGCGTAGGGCTTCAAGTCTTTCCACCAGACGCGGGCGTCCTGCGCCTGGAATTGCAATTTGAGCCAGGAGGTTGGCAGCAGCCGCATACCGAGGCGGAAGCGCTGCAGGAGGTAGAGATCGAAGTTATCGCTGTTAAAACCACCGCCGGCGAACCCTTCGAGCCGGAGCCGCTCTTCTCCGGTGAAACGCACCCAGTGAGGCAACTCGGAGGCCGAGGCGAGCGATGCGGCAACGCATAGAGCGATGGTAAGCCGGCCGAACACCTAGTGCAAACCGACCGACCCACGCACCGACTGCAGCAACTTCGCCGAGTCGTAGCCCACACCGTCTTTGAATACGGTTTGCACCTTTTCGATGTCTGAAATTCGGGTTGACGGATCGCCATCGATTACCACGATATCGGCCTGTTTCCCTTCTGTGAGCGTACCGATTCGTCCGGATTCGCCCAGGAACTTCGCGGCATTTGAGGTTGAAATCTGAATCGCTTCCGCTGCTGTAAATCCTGCCTCCACCAGCAGCTCGATATTGCGTTGATCGGCAAAGCCCGCCAAAGCGCCGCCATTGCCCGTGGGATCCGCGCCGGTCATCAGTAAGCCCCCGGCCTTCACGAACGCGCGTTCAAATTGCATCTCTTTCTTCAGCAGCACAACGCTGTTTGCGTTGGGTGTCTCCGCGTTACGGGCCTTGGCCGACAGGTAACTGATGGCCGCCTGCGGACTCATCGCATCGAGCAGGCGCTGTTGCAACGGCGGCCGGCCGGGCAGGCTCGCTTCGAATACCGCCAAGGTGGAGGTGATCGCGACTTTGTGGCTCACCAGGTCGCGAATCATCTCCTGAACCGGAGCGCTTTCGATATCGAGCTTTGCCAAAGCCGCCGAGCTTTCGGAGCCCGCGGGACAAACGTCGGGCTGCTTGCCCGGGGTGAATTCGGTATCCACCATGATTCCGTGCTCGAGATTATCGATGCCCATCGCGGCGGCTTCGCGGAATCCCACCGAGCACAGATGTCCCGTGACGAGCAAGCCGCGTTTGTGCGCCTCTTCCACTGTCGCGGCCAGCTCCGCGCGCGTGATGTGCATGTATGCCTTGAAGGATGTCGCGCCCTCGAACGCCCAGTATTGCACCAGCTTGCGCGCGTCTTCCACGCCCGATAACTCGTGCTGCTGTGGGGCGAACGCGCCCTGTCCCTCCAGGTACGGACCGGTCACATACAGCTTTGGCCCGGGCATCCGTCCGGCGTCGATCGACTTCTTGATGTTGAGATCCGTATACGTTTCCATGCTCCCCCCGGTGCGCGCGGTGGTCACTCCGGCGGCCAGGTACAGCCGAGGGAAGCTGAAGCCCTGCTCGTTGTAGATCGGGATGCCGCCGCCGGATGGATAGAACAGATGCTCATGCATGCCGATCAAACCGGGGATCGCTGTGTGCCCGCTCAGGTCCATCACCTTAGCGCCTTGCGGAAGCGCAACACTTTGGGCCGCTCCCATGGTTAGAATCTTTCCATGGTCGATAAGGATCGTCTGATCCCGGCGGACCGCGCTTCCAGTCCCGTCGATCACCTGAACATGAGTGAGCGCAATCACCGGATCGCCGGCCACAATGAACTGCCGCAGCCCGGGAGTGAACCGGCTTTGCGCGCACAAGATTCCCATCCACAAACAGGCTGTTGGGCCAAGTCGCAAGGCTACGCGGAAGCGGAGTAGGCGATGCAATCGATCTCGACTTTCATGTCCGCCACAAACTTACATTCCACCGTGGTTCGGGCCGGCTTGTGCTGTCCAAAGAATTCGGCATAGACCTCATTCATGGCAGCGAAATCCCGGCCATCCGAAAGAAAGACCGAGCACTTGACGACATCCGCCAGGGTTGCGCCGCAGCCTTCGAGAATTCGCTGAATGTTGCTGAGCGCCAGACGTGTCTCGTGGCGGATATCGCCCGTGGACAGGTGGTTGGTGGTTGGGTCAATCGGCCCTTGTCCAGCCACGAACAGGAAGCCGCCCGCGCGGACGGCCGGTGAATAGGGACCGCGCGGCTGCGGCACTCCCGGTGGGCTGATGCGCTCGATCATTCAGGTTTTTTCTTGCGCGGCCGGCGGGCCGCAGGCCGGTCAGCCACATTGCCCCCAGAGGTTGATTTACGCGGGCGGGAAACCTTCTTCGGCTTTACCGGAGGCGGATTTGGCTCGAGCAGCGAAGGCTGCCCCTCGACAATCGGCTGCTTCTCATCTTCCTCTTCATCGGCGGGGGCTTGCGCGGGCAGCTCCGGCAAGGCGGGCGGATAAAACTCCGCGCCCATGTAGACCATCAGGCCGCGCTCTTCATCGGGCTCGACCCGGACCACCAGCTTATCTTGCGCGTACATCAGAAATTCCGAGAACTGCTGGAATCCGTACTGCTGGGCATCGATGTTGGTCTCAGCCTGAACCCAACCGGCGAGCTCGTCGGCGGTGACGCCGTTCTCGAGTTCCATGCGATGCGTCTCGAGCACGTCTCGCAAGGGGGGCAGTGCCTCTTCGGGACGGGGAGTGGCCCGTTCGGGCTGCGAGGAGGAGGATGTCTTGCGCTCGATAATGTAGCGCCCGCCCTGGCCCGACACATTGACAAAGTCGGCCTTCTTCAGCTTCTCGACAAAATCGGAGAAGCTATTGGCGCCGTACGCTTTCTCGGTGAACGCGGAATCAAGCTGCAGCATGGTCGACTTCAATAGTCCAAGCTGCGGCTGCACCGCGCGGCGCTCCAAAACCTGCAGCGCACGCTCTACCAGCGGCATAGCTTGTGTCAGATCCAGAGGGTCGGGACGCGGCCGATGGCCGCGCGGCCCGCCTTGCGGCCCTTGATGCGTCTGTTGCCGGGGCGGACGATCCCCCCGGTCCGCTCGATCCACGCGCGGTGGCGGAGCTTCCACTTTCTCACCGGCGTCTGTGAGCAACGATTCATAGCTGATGAACTCGTGGCAATTCTGCTGGAGGATGGTGCTTGTAAAAGCTTTTCCTCCAACCACGAATACAGTCTTACCGTACTCTTTCAATTTGTTCACGAGCGGGACAAAGTCACTGTCGCCGCTTACGATGGCGAACGCGTTTACGTGACTGTGCGTGAACGCCATCTCGAGCGCGTCCAAGGCCAGGTTAATATCGGCCCCGTTTTTATCGCCCCGGGGGGAAGGAAGCCGCTGCACCATTTGCACGGCGTTCTCCGCCATCTGGCGCGTGGCGCCTTCCTGACGCCCCCAGTTCGCATACGCGAATTTAGCGACGATGTCGCCGCGCTCCTTGAGCGACTCCAATGGGAGCGATACGTCGAATTCGCGCCGGAGCGTCGATTTAACGCCGATTTCAATGTTGTCATAATCAACAAAGCAGGCGATGTTCAGTTTTTCTTGCATTGATTCTCATTTCGCGCCAGCTCCTTGAGCGGGACTGCCGCACTTGTTCTAAGTCTACAGGCAAAAATGCCTTACTTCACGGTCTGGTTTACAGAGGACCGGATGAATTCCACAATTCCACCGAGCGAAGCGCCTGGCTGAAACACCGCCGCAACGCCGCGTCTCTTTAATTCCGCCGCATCCTCGTCCGGGATAATGCCGCCCACGATCACACGAACATCATCCATTTTGTTTTGGCGTAAAAGCTCCATCACCCTGGGAACGATCGCGTTGTGCGCGCCCGACAGGATGGACAATCCAATTACCTGGACATCCTCCTGCAGCGCGGCGCTGACGATCATCTCCGGAGTCTGGCGGAGTCCGGTGTAGATGACCTCCATGCCGGCATCGCGCAGAGCCCGAGCGATCACCTTTGCACCACGATCGTGGCCGTCCAAGCCAGGCTTGGCCACCAGGACACGGATACGAGGCTCCATATTGAGATTCTAGCTTGACTGGCACATGAGTGGGGTGGGCTTCAGCCCGCCCTCTGAAACGCAGGCCGGAAGGCCACTCAGAAACGAGACTGAGCGGGCCCGCCGTAATACGATACTGATATTCGAATAAGCCGCAGGCGGGCGTTACTCTGGTAGTGTCGAGGACGACGAACATGAGGTCTCATGGAAACGGATCTGATTGATAAAAAGCGGCAGGCGTGCCGGCTAATCGACCGCCTGGCACCCGATCAACTCGCCGCAGTCGTGAATCTGCTCGAAGTGATGACAGTCCATCCGGTTTCGCGCAAGCTGGCTCTGGAGCATTTTCTCATCGAAGAATGAGCCTGGATAAGAGGCGGAGCGGTCCGGCGCTGGGACTCCTTTCTGATTTGGTGTTAGCGGGTAGAAACTGCTTCGTTTTTGCATCCTTGCGCGTCTCTTCGGT
>JBPCOQ010000197.1:0-17303 GCA_051000095.1 Bryobacteraceae bacterium
TCGTCATCGGCTTTCTTCAGATTCCGCCTCGCGGCGGACACCCTTGCTTAGACGGATGGTTCCGGTCATCACGGTCCATAGGGGACTTCCACCCCCTGAAAGCACATCACTACTCGACACACCAGGCAAATTGCCTGTTCCACTCAGAATCAACCACTTACGGTGAGTTCCTCCAAAGCTTGCGTCGCTTCCGCCGATGATGCCTGGTGGTTACGCTCTGCTTAATCGGCTGTGTTCGTTGTCTCTGGCACCACGCTCTGATGCGACGTTTGTTGTCGCGGCGGGCATCTCGGTTAGCGATCGCGACAGCGCGACCAAGTCCGGAACCAGCCGGGGGCGCGAATCCTGGCCCTCGTTCCACACCGTGCGCGCAGCGGCGTAAAGGCCGAGCCGGTAGCCCAGCACCATGTGGATCATTCGGATGCCGAGCAAGAGCGCCTTGCCCAGATCGCCGGTGACAGACGACTTGCCCACGCGGCTGCGATAGTTCACCGGGATCTCGACGAACGGAATTTTGTGCGCCACTACTTCCATCAGGAGCTGAGGACCGAAGTGCGACCCGCCAATCGTCAGGCGCGGGCGAATGAGTTGGGCCGCCTCGCGGGAGAACAGCCGGTGGGTACAACCCATGTCGGTAAGGAGTGTGGTGTTGAACAGGATTTCGGTCATTTTCGCGACCGCCCAGTTCCCCCAACGTAAAAATCTTCCCATGTTGGCGCCTGCCCAGATGAATTCGCGGCTGGTTCGCGTGCCAAAGACGACCGGGACGTCGTCGGAATAAGCCAGCAACTTGATCAGGTCGTGTCCGCTAAAGGTGCCGTCGGGCTCGGAGAGCACGATCAGGTCCGCATTGCATTCGTCGATACCTCGCAGCAGGGCGTGACCGTAGCCTTGCTTTGTTTCGAAGATCTCACGGGCGCCGGTTCCGGCCACCTCTTCAGAAGTCCCCGCGGCGGCATTGTTGTTGACCACAATGAGTTCATCGACCAGGCCGGTCTCGATGTATTCGAGCGTAACCGCGCGGATCGAGGCCCTCTCACTGAAAGTCGGAAAAACCACTGCTACCGTTTTGCCGCGCCACATGGATACATTAACTAATCGGCATTTACGGCCTTCGACTTGAGTGGCTCAGGCATTCCTGCCTGTGTTGTACTTAGAAGAAAACCCTGATGTTTCAATCCTGCGTGCAACTTGCGTTCAGCACGGATCGCGTTCGAGCTCCACGGACCAAGGCGCGCCGCGGAAGTCAGAGCGCCAACTTTCCCGCAGATTTATACACGTAAATGCCGCCCAGGTATGGCCCCGGGATGTGCGTGACCAAGCGGTAATGCTTCTGAATTTCCGCGCGCTGCGCTTGGGGCAGCGTCGCTATCTCGGGGTCCGGTTCCAGAGGCCGGGCCAAGTCTTCGAGCAGGATAATTGTCGAGAACGCCTCGGCCGCAAGATCGCGGCGCAGAGGCTCCGGATCGATGCGTCCAGCGCCGACCAGTAATCCATAGATTAACGGTTCCACCTCCATGCCCCCCCGGATGCGAACTAATGCATTGCCCTCGGTCGACAACACCCGGCCTCCGTCTGCCAGAAACGGCCGCAGCGTTGCCACTTGTTGGCGGAACTGCTGCTCTCGAGCGATCCGATCCAGGAGTATATTCCGCGCGATGCGGACATTCAGGATCAGATGCACGGCCAGAGGAAGCTGAAGCAGGGTAATCCAAGTCTTACTCCCGCGGAAACACCGCGGAAAAAAATCAAGCGAGTGCAGCGCCATGCCTGCACTCAGAATCAGCAGCACTGTCGTTTCCAACTGGTAGTTGGAGTCAGAGCCGACCTTCGGGGCCGTAACCGCCAGGACCGAGGCAGCCAGTCCGAGATACACGAGGAGCTCCCTGCCACGGCCCCGCCAGAGCCGCGACGCACCGGCAGCAGTGATCAGAAGCAGTTGACCCGCGGCGATCAGGAGGTACAGAACATGCTGGTTGATTTTTTTCATCGCGAAAGGATTCAGATTGGCCCAGAATGTATCTGCGAGAAAGCGTCCGTCCAATGCTGTGTTAATTCCCAACACGAGAACGAGAACGACCGCTCCAGTAGCGGCCGCAAACCGAAGCGCCAACCGCCGGTCACGCACATACAAAAGGACAAAAAGAGCAACTGGACACGCAAGCATGGTCTGCTTTGTGAAGAAAGCCAGGATAGCGAGAATAGCAGCCCAAACCAGCCGCCGCTCCGCCCGGATCGCCCAACGCGAGAATTGATAAAAAGCCGCAATCGCAAAACTGAGTGCGAGAGTATCCACCTGCGCCGTGGTGCCCCAGTTGAGCAGGAGGGACGAGGAAGCGCCCAGCAGCGTACCTGTCCAGGCGCAGTAACGATTTCCGGTGTACAGCATCAGAATGCGCCAGCACAAAACAAGGATGCTCAGCAGCGCTGTGAAGCTGATCAGACGGCCGGCGGCAAAGGCGGGAAGTCCGAGCTGCGTAAACCCCGACTGCAAGCCATAAAAAAGCGGCATATAGGCGCAAACCGTGTAGGGGTAGTGGTTGAGATCGTAATAGAGCGTGCCATCCCGTGTCAGCATCGTTGATTGTGCAGCGACGATGGATTCAGGCGAAGAGAATTCGTTTTGAGCCCACAGCATCAGCGTGAAGCCGCACAACATTGCGGCCACAGCTATAGCGGACATGAGGATAAGCCCACGGCGGAACCATGCCTCCGTGCCTTTCTTTTCGGAGGTGAGGAGGATGGAGGGCGGTGCGGCCAAGAATGACATGAGCCTTCCCTCTTTCCATCGGCACAGTAGAGGCAGCGCTACAGGGCGGGCCTTCTCTTATAGCCGGTAAGCCAATCTGTCGATAGATGATCTTGGGATGGAGACATGATATGGCCCTCTGACTCGAATCGAGCTTCCGCTTTCCTTTGAGACCTGATACGCGTCTGGTGGGATCGCTGGACGAGATGTTGCCGTCCGGCGTTGAAGCGGCTGCGGACGAGGGGTATCGAACTGAAGTATTCGAAGTTACCGTAGTGCCGAGCAGTTCAGCGGAAGCAGCTCAGGTGCCGCCGGATGTGTTGAGCGCGAGGCTTCTTGTGAGAGCTTGGTTGCCGGGCATCCTGGTTTGACAATGGCTTGCGCGACGGTTTACCAACTCTCGTTTCTGGTAGCCTCAAACCCTGTGCTGATACACTTTCGTTAGATGATTGCAGCGACACAGGTACGCCCTGGGATGGTGGTTAAGTTCAACAACGATCTGTATTCGATCTTCAGCATGGTACACCGCACGCCGGGCAACCTGCGAGGATTCGTGCAGGTGAAGATGCGCAATCTGCGCAGCGGCTCCATGACTGAGCACCGGTTCTCGTCGGAGGACAAGGTGGAGCGCGCGATGCTGGACGAGCAGGAAATGGAGTATTTGTACGACGACGGCGAATATTACTACTTCATGAACACCGAAAATTTCGAGCAGATCCATTTGACCAAGGATTTGCTCGGAGACGCCATTGGATACCTGATCCCACAGCTCAAAGTGAACGTGGAGTTCTACGAAGGCAAGCCAATGAGCGTGGAGCTTCCGCCCACCGTCGACATGAAAGTGTTGGAGACGGAGCCAGGCCTCAGGGGATCGACCGTCTCCAACGTCACAAAACCAGCGAAGCTCGAGACAGGCCTGGTAGTACAGGTGCCGGCCTTCATCATTGAAGGTGACAAAATCCGGGTAAGCACGGCCGAAGGCACCTATCAGGAGCGCGCCTAAACCTGTTGACCTGACTGGAACAGGCGGTTTCGCCCAATGCCACTTACTTAAGCGGAACCAAAACATTTTCAATAACTTACGTCTTTGCAAAGATGTGGAGCAGGTCTCCGAGCGCTCGCGTTCCAGTGGCGAATCCCTGAAACACCGCCTTCGGCGAGCAGGCCGGCGACCTGCTCCACAACCGAACGTAAAGTAAGTGGCATTGGGCGGTTTCGCCTGTCCTCGACGAAAACACCGGCCAGATAAGCTGGCCGAACAACTTCCGCTTGACCTGTCTGCATCTCCGTCGCCAGGGTGTCGCATACCATCGGTACACCCGCTTGACCTTCCCTTTGGCGTTCGCTGTTTCCTCCGGTACCCCGCACGGCCGATGAAAGTTCAAGTATGGGACCGTGTGCCATATGTTTCCGCACTACGGCCCGTTCTTCGTCCCAGCCAAGCCATTGTCATGGGGTGCCGTGGGCGCGATTTGGTTTGCCGGTTCTCCCCTCCAGGCTCATCTTGCAGGAGACAATTCTCCGCTGTGGCCCACAGTCACACACATGCTACACTCGATTGTGCGGCCGCGTATCTTGGGTGTGATACCCGCCCGGTTTGCCTCCTCTCGTTTTCCAGGTAAAGCTCTCGCCAATATCGCCGGTAAGCCCATGTTGCAGCATGTCTACGAACGTGCTTCGCAGGCGCGCTACCTTACCAAGCTGATCGTTGCTACCGACGACCACGAAATCTACAAGGCCGCGCGAGCATTCGGCGCGCTCGTCAAGATGACTCGTTCGGACCATTCCTCCGGAACCGATCGTGTAGCCGAAGTGGCTTCCTCTGAAAACGCGGAGCTGATCGTCAACATACAGGGCGACGAGCCGTTAATCGATCCCGCTGCTGTGGATGCCGCGGTGCTGTCGCTCGTCGATGAAGCCGATTCGCAGATGGGGACGTTGAAGAAGCGCATCGAAGACCCGAACGAAATTACAAATCCGAATGTCGTCAAAGTTGTCACGGACCGGGCAGGCGATGCGCTGTACTTCTCGAGATGCCCGATCCCTTTCGTTCGAGATGGCAGAGTAATTCATTACAAACATATTGGCCTTTATGTGTACCGGCGGCAGTTCCTGTTACAGTACTCCGGCCTTCCGGTGGGCCCTCTCGAAACCGTGGAACGGCTCGAGCAGTTGCGTGCGCTCGAGAATGGCTATCGAATCCGCGTTGTGGAAACGGAATACGACTCGCTGGGCGTCGATACGCCCGAAGACCTGGAGCGCGTGTCGTCACTCTTTGATGCTTCGATATTGAGGTGAACGGGAAAATGGCGCAGCTTGAACACGGTCAGCTTGAACACAGAAAAGCCAAGTACATCTTCGTTACAGGCGGAGTGGTTTCGTCCTTAGGGAAAGGCATCGCGGCCGCGTCCATCGGCTGCCTGCTCGAAAGCCGCGGACTGCGCGTCACGCTTCAAAAATTCGATCCGTACCTGAACGTCGATCCGGGGACGCTAAGCCCCTTCCAGCATGGCGAAGTTTTTGTGACCGACGATGGCGCCGAAACCGACCTAGACCTCGGGCATTACGAGCGCTTCACTCACGCCCCGTTGACGCAGAGCAATAACCTGACCTCCGGACGCATCTACGAACAGATCATCCAGCGCGAACGGCGCGGCGACTACCTGGGCAAAACCGTGCAAGTGATTCCGCACGTCACCAATGAAATCAAATCCGCGGCGCGGAAGGTCGCTTCCGATGTGGATGTCGTCATTGTCGAGATCGGCGGGACCGTTGGCGACATCGAATCGCTACCTTTCCTGGAGGCGATCCGGCAGTTACGCCACGAGATGGGACGCGAGAACACGCTCTTCGTGCATGTGACCTTGGTGCCGTGGATCGCGGCCGCGCAAGAATTGAAGACCAAGCCGACCCAGCACAGCGTCAAGGAACTGCGCGCCATCGGTATTCAACCCGATATTCTGTTGTGCCGCTCCGAGCGTACGCTTCCGCTCGAGATGAAAGAGAAGATCGCGCTGTTCTGCGATGTCGATGTTCCCGCCGTGATCACCGCTAGCGACGTTCACTCGGTGTACGAAGTGCCGCTGGTCTTTGCCGAGCAGGGGGTGGACGAAATTGTCCTGCGCCTGCTTCATATGGACCATGTCAAACCCCGCGACCTGAGCCGCTGGACCGGCATGCTGGAGCGAATGCAGAACCCGGCGGACCAGGTTGAGATCGGGCTGATCGGCAAGTACGTCGAATACGAAGATTCTTATAAAAGTTTAAAAGAAGCGCTGATACATGGCGCGCTGGCGCATCGCCTGAAGGTGAATTTCCATTGGATCGAAGCCGAAACGCTGACTTGGCCGGAGTGCGCGGAAATTTTGAAAAGGTTCGATGGCATTCTGGTGCCCGGCGGCTTTGGGAAACGCGGCATCGAGGGGATGATCAATTCGATTCGCTACGCCCGCGAAAACAAAGTTCCCTACTTTGGCATCTGCCTTGGCATGCAGACCATGGTGATCGAATTTGCGCGCAACGTATGCGGCCTGGAGCGAGCGAACTCGACCGAGTTCGATTCCGCGACACCTGACCGCGTGATCTACAAGCTGCGTGAGTTGAAGGGCGTCGATGAACTGGGCGGTACGATGCGGCTGGGCGCGTACCCATGTCTGCTCTCCGAAGGTAGTCTGGCGCGCGAGGTCTACGGGACTTCACCGATCAGCGAACGCCATCGCCATCGCTACGAATTCAATCGTGACTACGAACAGGTTCTGACCACCGGCGGGTTGAAGCTGACCGGACAAACACCGGACGGCGTTTATGTCGAGATCTGCGAGCTGGCCGAGCACCCCTGGTTCCTGGGCTGCCAGTTCCATCCCGAATTTAAGTCAAAGCCGCTGGAGCCGCATCCTCTGTTCTCCGCATTCATCGCGGCCTCGCACCGAAACCGGGTCTCGCGGAAGCATCTCACCCAGGCAGCACGAGCCGAGTTGTTCTCGCACGCCGATTGAGCGCGCTTCCACCCATCGGTCCCGGCCAGCCGCTTGCGCTGATCGCCGGGCCATGCGTCATCGAGAGCGAAGAACACGTTCACTTCCTAGCCGGTGAGATCCGGAAAGTAGCCGGACCCTTCATCTTCAAGGCATCCTTCGATAAAGCAAACCGCAGCAGCATTGGTTCATATCGCGGCCCGGGCCTGCGGGAAGGTCTGCGGATTCTCGCGGGACTGAAGCACGAAGGCTACGCAATTCTTACGGACATCCACGAACCGGCGCAAGCCGGCCCGGCAGCCGAAGTCGCCGGCATCTTGCAGATTCCTGCCTTCCTTTGCCGTCAGACCGATCTTCTCTTAGAAGCGGGCCGCACAGGGCGCGCGGTGAATATCAAGAAAGGCCAGTTCGTGGCCCCGCACGATATCCGGCACGCGGCGGACAAAGTTGCGTCTACGGGAAATAACAACATCCTGCTCACCGAGCGCGGCTCGTCGTTCGGCTACAACAATCTGGTTGTCGATATGCGCGGTCTATCGATCATGCGCGAATTCGGCTGGCCGGTAATCTTCGACGCCACGCACAGCGTGCAGCTTCCCGGCGGCGCGGGCCACGGCTCCAGCGGTCAGCCCAGGTTCATAGCGCCTCTATCGCGAGCCGCAGTAGCCGCTGGCGTCGACGGAATCTTCGTGGAAGTGCACGAAGCGCCGGAACGTGCTTTATCGGATGGAGCGAATGCACTGCGGCTCGACCTGCTGGGGGCGCTATGGACGAAGCTGAACGAGATCGATGCAGTGGCGCGGCGGGGGGATACGTAAGAAATGAACAACCCTAATTCGAGCCCCATAAAAATGAATAACCAAAAAAGGGGCTTGACATGACTGTCGTTTTGTTGTAAATAATTCTAAGACATCGGTCAAATTAGATATTGTCGATCCATTTCAACCAGGAGATCCTCAAACAACTAGAATCGATTCCGGAGGACTGGCTTTTATTGAGCGGGTCCTCCGGAGGCGCACCATTATGCCCTTGTTCGTACTTCGCTATTTGGTGTCGGCCGCCCTCCTTCCGCTTGCGACGGCGCAGGAGTCCTCACAACCAATGCAAGCCACGGCTGAACTCGTCGTCGTGGATGTGCAGGTTATCGAGAAAGCTTCCGGCCGTAGCGTTAGCAATCTCAATCGCGAGGATTTCGAGATATTCGATAATGGCAAACGCCAGGAAATCAAGCAATTTGACTATGGCGTGTCGCCGCTTGACGTAGTATTAGCGCTCGACATCAGCGGCAGCATGGTGCAGTCGGCGCGCCGCGTCGCAGATGGCGCGATTACAGCACTCGACGCCCTTAAACGGGATGATTCGATGTCGGTGCTTGCCTTCTCGTCGCGAGCACGGGTCATGCAGTCCTGGACCGATGATACGACGGCGCTTGCGGCCGCGATTCACGAAGCTGTGGACAGAATCACCCGGGTTGAGTCGGGTACCCGCTTATTCGATGCCGTTTCGAGTGCAATATCGCTGTTCAGCAACCCGCGCGATCCTCTACGCCGCCGCGCCATACTCGTCATCTCCGACGATCAAGACGAATCGTCCAAGACTCCCACCGCCGAGCTTAGGCGCAGTCTCCTGGACTCAAATGCCATTCTGGATCTGATCATGACTTACCCGTTGGAGCCGTCTGGAAACCAACGGATCGGGCGCATTGGTCTGCCGATTCCGGGACTGCCGCCGATTACACGCGATACACGCTCTCATCAATGGAAACCGCACCGCTCTGTGCGGGACTTAGTGAAGGATTCCGGTGGAGAATACCTTTACCCTGAGACCCCGCGCGAAGCGTTGGCCGGCATCTTCGACCGCCTGCGTGCGCGCTACACGCTAGCCTATAGTCCCGGCGAAGACGCCCGCGATCCGGGCTATCATACCAGCACGATCCGCCTCGCCAGTGAGTCAAAACAGAATTACATCATCCGGTCCCGTGCCGGTTATTGGCGTTAGAAATCCAAATACAGCTTACCCATTCCGCGCCCGCCAGACCCACGCCAACATCCGTGCCAACATCCGTGTCCACGGGACGCGCGCAAGCGCATCCGCGTTTATCCGTGGCCCTAAATTTTACCAGTCCATAAATCTTTCACCTAAATCTCCCCCATTCCCTACAACTTACGATTTTCCGCGCACGTCTGCTCTCCTTTCTCCTGCTATTTCTAAATCGAGATGTCGAATTCATACTATCCGAGGGACATGCGGCGAATGGCCGGACATGCGCCCCAAACTGTGAAAGAAGTCATTGAAATCCTGACAGGAATTTTCGAGGGTGGCGGCTACTGCACGCTCGCCGACAATCCCAAAGACACAGCGGGAGGCCTGAGCTACGGCAGACATCAGGCCTCCGAGTTGCAAGGATCGCTCACGCAGTTGCTCAAGCAATACGTGCACCGCGCATCGGACCCGCTGCCGAACCCTGAGTTTGTCGCGCAATTGCAGGTTCACCTGTCACTCTACAACTCGAAGGGCAACCGCTATCAAGGCACTTCCGCGCAACGCGCTGCCTATAAGCAACTGCTCAAGACGGTGTGCAACGACCCCGCTATGCAGCGCGCTCAGGATGATTTTTTCGATGAGCGCTATTTCCATCCGGCGCTGCAGCACGCCCAAAACCTGGGCGTGTTGAGTCCTCTGGGGCAGTCCATTTTTTATGACATCGCCATTCAGGCCGGGGCCGCCAGGCTGTCGTTCTACAACTCCGCGCTCACCCGCTGGAAGGGTGAAGACACGGGTAGCCAATGCTCTGCTTGCGCGCCCAAGGATACTGCCGGCCCGGATGAAAAAACGTTTCTACGGTTTGTCAACGCGGCCAGGCGGAGTGAAATGCTCGCGTCTTCATCGGCTGCCTACCGGGCCAGTGTTTACCGGCCGGATGAGTATGACAAGTTGATCGAGGCGGACAATCTCGATTTCAAAAAGGACTTCGTATTCCGCGGAATTCCCATCAAAGCGCTCCCGTAGTAGCAAGCCAGTAGAATGAAACATGTCCGCCGTTCCTGACGAATTCTACCGGATTCAGAAGCTGCCGCCTTACGTTTTCGCCGTCATCAATGAGATGAAGGCCAAGGCACGAGCGGCGCAACTTGATGTCGTCGACCTCGGGATGGGAAATCCGGATGGCGCCACTCCCAAAGCGGTTGTCAATAAGCTGATCGAAGCGGCGCGTAATCCCCGCAATCATCGCTATTCCGTTTCTCGCGGCATCACGCATCTGCGCGAGGAGATCGTCAAGCGATATCGCGCGAAGTACAACGTGGATCTCGACCCGGAGCGGGAAGCTATTGTCTCGATCGGCGCTAAAGACGCCTTGGCCCATCTTCTGTTTGCGATTATCGGTCCGGGAGACGTGGTCGTTTCGCCGAATCCGGCTTACCCGATTCACCAGTATGGGGTCATCATGGCGGAAGGCCATGCCTGTATGCTTCCGATGCCCAATCCCGCGGAGTTTCTGAACGAGCTGGAGCATCTATACCGTACCTCCGCGCGCAAGCCCAAACTGATCCTGATCTCGTTCCCCCACAATCCGACAACCCACTGCGTGGATCTTGAGTTTTTTCGCGATATCGCCGGATTGGCCCAACGGCACGGCACGATGATCGTGCATGATTTCGCCTATGCGGACATCTGCTTTGACGGCTATCAAGCGCCTAGCATTCTGCAGGTCGCCGGTGCCAAAGAGATCGCCGTCGAGATCTATTCGCTATCGAAGAGCTATAACATGGCCGGCTGGCGCGTGGGTTTTTGCCTGGGCAATCCAAAATTAATCGGCGCTCTGGCGCGTATCAAGAGCTATCTGGATTATGGTATTTTTCAGCCGATTCAGATTGCCTCGATTATTGCTTTGCGGGAGTGCGAAGAAGACAGCCGGAAGATCTGCGCTACGTATCAGAAGCGGCGGGACGTTCTCGTGGATGGATTGTGCCGGGCCGGCTGGCCGGTGGCGCCGCCGCGTGGGTCGATGTTTGTGTGGGCGCCGATTCCGGAACCGTTTCGCGCCGCGGGCTCGCTTGAATTCTCGAAATTGCTGCTGGAACAGGCGCTGGTGGCGGTTTCGCCGGGGATTGGATTTGGTCCGCTGGGCGAGGGGTTTGTCCGGTTCGGGTTAATTGAGAATGGTCACCGGTTGCGGCAGGCTTCGAGATCCATTGGAAGATTTTTGAAACGTGGGGAGGGGACAAGCTAAAGCATGCCCCACGCGGAGCCGGTCGAGCTGCGGCATTTGCAGGCCCAGGATCTGAAGCCGCTGCTGGATGAGGAGATAGCGGCTTGGAAAGAGTCGCTGGATTGGGATTTTCAGGCCTCCGCCGCCTTGATCCAGCGCTTTCTCGATATGCAGGGGCTTAGCGGATTCGCGTTAATGCTGGATGGACGTCCAATCGGCTATTCCTACTTTGTCACTGAAGAGCGCAAGGGGCTCATCGGTGACCTGTATGTGCTCAAGGAATTCGTCACAGTGGAGAACGAGGGCCTGCTGCTCTCGAGCGTGCTGGACAACATGGTGAAGACACCGTTGGTACGGAGGATCGAGACGCAGCTCATGATGTTGCGCAGCGCCGCGACCATACTGTTGCCTTATTTGCGGTATCTCAAAGTGTTCACGCGCGATTTCATGGAATTGCCCTTGGCCGGCATCGACGCGTTGCGCCCGGGGGCCGCGGCCCGTACCGTAACCATTGATAACTGGACGGAGCGCAAACAGGATGAGGCCGCTACTTTGATCGCGGCTGCGTACCGGGGACATCTGGACAGCGAGATCAACGATCAGTACCGTTCGCCCGCGGGAGCACGGCGCTTTCTGATCAATATTGTGCAATATCCAGGCTGCGGAAGTTTCTTTCAGCCCGCTGCTTTCGTTGCGATCGATCCGCGGAATGGCAAGCTGTGCGGAATCTGTCTGAGCAGTCTGGTTTCCGAAGACGTCGGACACATCACGCAGGTCGCCGTGACCAAGTCCGTTCGCGGAAAGGGCGTAGGGTATGAGTTGCTGCGGCGTGCTCTGCAGGCCTTAGCGCAACACGGATGCCGGAAGGCGACCCTGACGGTCACAGCCGCGAACCAGGAAGCAATCGCAGTCTACGACAAAATGGGATTCAAGAAGACCCGGAGCTTCGCCGCCTATGTCTGGGAAGGTTTCTAGCCCGAGTGACATAGGCATTCTTGCCTGTGTTGCACTTAGACCTCATCAGCGATACCCAAAGTAACTCGCTACCTGCTCGGCGATGCGGCCGATCGCGTCCTCCAGATAGGTACTGACGCCATAGTGGTGTGCCGTGAAAACCGAGATGACGATGTGCTTGCCAGGCATCTCGATAATGCCCACATCGTTCCCGATATAAGGAAGAAAGTCGCCGGTCTTGTGCGGTACCCGGACTCCATTCAGATACTTCGGCAACCGCGTGCTGTAGACCTGGCCTCGCAGGATTCGCAGCATCTGATCGCTGGCCTGCTTGCTGACTGCTTCGCCCTTGGAAAGCTTCTCAAGCAATCTCCCCATGTCGCGAGGCGAAGACAATCCAAACGGCGTTTTTCCCTCGCGGTGAAACTGTTCCGCCGATGGCGCTGCGCCGATCGCCTTGAACCAGACATCGGCGGTTCCCGTGGCCTTGATCGTATTCAGACCATAGGAATGCATCAGCTCGTTCACCGGACCCGTGCCGCCTACCTTGTCAAACATCAAGTCCGTCGCGGTGTTGTCACTGACGATGATCATCAACGTGATCAGGTCTTTGACCGTGAGCACGGCGCCCGCATCGAGCGAGCGAATGACGCCCGTGCCGGGACGCTTGGCGGTCTCCTTTAGCGTGGCCTTATCCGCCAGCGAGAACTTGCCGGCCTCGATTTGCCGGAACGCCTCCACCATGAGCGGGATCTTGATCACGCTCATGGTGTCCATTGGCTTGTCTGCGTTGATAGCGATCTCTTCGCCCGTTTCGAGACATTTTATGTAGATGCCCCAATCCGCGTTAATCGAGCGGGTGACGCGCTCGATGTTGGTCTGGAGTCGCGCTAAAGGAGCGGTGGGTGGCTGCTGCGCAAGGGCAACAGCGGCGAATAGCCAAATGGCGCATGCTCTAGCTTGCCTCATATCATACACACCTAAAACAACAGCTTCAACGCGAATTGCAGCACGCGCGGCGAGCCCGCCGAAGTAATGCGTCCCATATTACCGCTCAGCGTCACATTCGGGTTGCCCAGATTCACCCGGTTCAACACATTGAAGAACTCCGACCGGAACTGGAGCTTCATCCCCTCCCGCAGCGGCAGCGGGAAGCTCTTGAACAGTCCCACGTTCGCCGTAGCCGAGGCGGGCGCGATGATGATGTCACGGCCCGCGTTTCCAAAAGTGCCGGTTGCCGGAGCCGCGAACGCCGCCGGGTTGAACCATTGCGCTATCTCTTGGGCGTGGCTCCGTCCGCTCGGCAAATGCCAGTCGCCAACCACATTCGGCCTCTGGTTGCCGGTTCCACTAAGCGCTATATCCGAACCAGCCACGACATTGAGCGGCAGTCCGGTGCGCGCCGTAAACAACCCGTTCCATTGCCACGCGCCTGCCACCAGTCGCAAGGCGAGGGGCTTCCCCCGCAAGGATGGCAGATCCACAATCCACGACAACGATCCGATGTGGGCGGCATTGAAACTTGCCAGCCCCCGCTCGGCCCTGAGATTGAACGGGTTCGGCGCCAGCGGCGATTCCGGCGACGTGGACGACGTCTGGTCAATCGCCTTCGAAAACGTGTACGCCCCCTGGACGGAGAAATGCGCGCTGTACCGCTTGGTGCCTTGCACCTGCAGGCCGTGATAAGAAGAGTTCGCCGCCGTCTCCATCACCGCCAGGCTGCCCCAGCCGGGAATAATGCGATAGTTGTTTTCGGTGCTCAGCGTCTCGCCTTTTGTATAGACGGCTGGATTGGTTTCATTGCCGTACAAAAGCTTGTGTCCGAACTTGCCGACATAAGCTACTTCCAGCAGTGTGTTGCGCACGACTTCCCGCTGCACCGACAAATTCACGTGCTCAACGTAAGGCGTAGCCAAGTTCGGATCCGGAAAAACCATCGTCGGCAAACCGATGAATTGCGGATTCGTCAGGTTGGTCGTCAGCGGCAGCGGAGGTTGACCGCGCAGCGGATCGGAAAGACTGAAAGGAGTGTTGTAGTTGTACGTGTAGCGAAAGGGCTGGCTGGAGTTCTGGATGATATCCGCGGGAATCAGATCGTAAAACATTCCGAAGCCTCCGCGTATTGCAGTGCGTCCGTTTCCAAACACATCCCAGGCGAAGCCGAGGCGCGGCGCGAAGTTGTTCTTATCCGTGGGAACCATGCCGCGGGGAACGCCCTTGTCGCCATAAAACACCAGGTCAAGCGGCGCATTGGGAAACACGGTGGATTGTTGCCCCAGGTGAAAAGTCGCCCAGTAGTTCTGTGGCTGATACCAGGGTAAAGGCAGCTCATAACGCAGCCCCAGGTTCAAGGTCAACCGTGAATTCACGCGCCAGTCGTCCTGCACAAATTGATTGAAACTGGTTTGCACGCCGCCCTGCTCCGTCACAGGCGTCGCTACGGTATCGCTGGCGGGTTTGCCCAGCAGGAAGTCGGCTGCGGGATTACCGGTAATCGCGCCGGTAAAGTTGAACACTCCCATGGTCAGGAAGTAACTGCGATTCAGATAGCGGCGGCGGAAAACCTCAAACCCGGCTTTGACCGAGTGGCGGCCTCTGTTCCAGTTGAGATTGTCTTTCAGTTGGTAGTCTTCGTTCTCGAGTTGCGCATTCACGCTGGAATTACTGGCGAGCGTGACGCGGCTGCTGATCACGATTTCCGGAGGAATGGGGATATTGTTCAACACTGGAAAATTACCACCCAGGTCGTGCAATGAGAATCCGTTTTGCACCTGATACTCCGGACTGAACCGGTTGTAAGAGATCCGGAATTCATTCACCATCGCGGGAGTCACCGTGTAAGTATCCGCCAGCGTGATGCTTTGCACGCGCGCAAAATTGAAGATAGTTTCGTAAGTCGGCACCTGGCCAGCGATGGTGATCTGCGTGGCGTAGTTGTGATTGTAGCGGCCGGTGATCAGGTGCTTGCTGCCCAGGTTGTAATCCAGTTTGATCACGCCCTGATCGTTATTCTGGGGTTGGCCGTACGTTTGGATCAGGCTTCCGCCCGCGGCGTTAGGCAGTGGCATCAAGCCCGGCCTCGAAAGAATGGCCTGAGCTACCGGATCAAAACGGTTGGCCGGAATCTGATTGCCGGGGAACTGGGCACCCGTCAGCGGGTCGGTGACGGCTTTCTGCCCGCTGAAGTTTCCGGCGCGCTCCGCGGCAGTCAACGGAAACGCGCCGGTAGCAAGCGAAGCCTGCCGGATACGCAAGCCTTCATAGGAACCGAACACGAACAGCTTGTCTTTCTTGATCGGACCGCCCGCGGCCGCTCCGAACTGATTCTGCGCGAGCCGCGGGTTGGTCTGCGCGAAGAAGTTTCGCCCGTTGAAATCGTTATTACGCACAAACTCCCACACAGCGCCATGTAACTGGTTGGTGCCGGATTTGGTAACCACGTTGAAAACACCGCCCGCGTTGTGGCCATATTCCGCGGCGAAGCTGGAGGTCAGCACATTCACCTCCTGGAGTGCGTCCGGAGGCGGATAGTTTAAGCCTGTATCGCGGAACACAGCCTGGTAATCCTGGCCGTCAAACAGAAAGAGATTGAAGTTGCTCTTGGTGCCCGACATCGAGACGCTGGGGCCGCTGCGGTCGCCCGTGAAGGTCTGCGGAGCGCTCACGTCCGATACGCCCGGAACCAGCGCCGCCAGCGAGATGATATTGCGGCCGTTGGTGGGGAGCTCGGTTAATCGCCGTCCGTCAATCAGCGTTCCCATCACCGCCGAACGGCTGTCGACCAGCGGCGCCTGCGCCGTGATCGTGACGGACTCACTGATGCTGCCCACCGCCAGCGCCGCGTCGACGCGAACATTCTGGTTCGCGTCGAGCGTAACCGGCTGCCGCCGAAACTGCTGGAATCCCGGAGCCGTTATCTGAATGTCGTAAGCGCCAATCGGCATCGCGGAAAACACGTACTCTCCAGCCGTGCCCGTGCTCCCTGCGCGCGTAGTGCCCCGATCGGTGAGAACCGCTTTCACCTGCGCTCCGGCGATGCCCGCTCCGCTTGGGTCTTTCACCGTTCCGTAAATCACTCCGGTGCCCTGCGCCAGGCAGATTCCGGAAAACACAATTGCGCTACCTGCGATTCGACTGAGCATCGCCATCCGTTTCTTACTTGTCCATCGCCGCCTTGGCATTTTGCACCCAAGTCTCATACACATACTGTCGCTTATCCTGCTCCCACCGGTCGGGCGGCAGCGCGTTCAACAGGTCCCGCGGCACGGCCGGCACATCCGTTCCCAGCGCGCGCGTGCCGCCCTCGCGCAGTTCGGTTGCGTAGAGCTTGTCCAGAAACACATTGTTCTTCGCAGCCCATTCGCCGATGTGCGTTTCCGGCATCTTGGCAATTTCGCCGTCCGTCCAGTTCGGGAAATCGAGCCGCTTCTCGAGCCACAACGCGGCCGCGCGCGTCAGGAAATACGGCCGGTGGCCCGCGCCTGGCACCAAATCGAAATCGAATACGTTGTGCTCACTGCCATGTAGAGCGATCGTTCGCTTACGCAGATCCTCAAAGAACGTCCGCCCCGTTTGAGGAATCGCGACGAGATCGTCCGCCGAGCCGTTCAGGACCAGGGTGCCGCCCTGCGCGGCCTGCAGGTCATACAACACCGCGCCGCGGTCGCCCAGAAACTTCAGCGATTGATACGGAATCGCCTGGCACATCGTTTTGTTGTTGGAGTCCCAATAGCCGCCTTCGCCATCCAGGTTCCCTCCGCCCACCAGCACGCACGAGTTCAGCCGCGTCTCGATCGCGCACCCGATTCCGAGCACGAACGATCCCATGGAATAGCCCATGGCCGCCAAGCGCGTCGCATCCACGTCGGGACGCTGCGCCAGGTACGACACCGCCTGCATGGCGTCCGTGATCATCAGCCCACTCAGGCGGCGCGCCATCTCCGGCGGATCCACTTTGCGATCGTGCTGCCGCGTCCCCGATCTGCGCTGCGAATTGCGCTCGCCTTCACCGATCGGATCGTACGTAACCACCGCCGCCCCCGCTCGCGCGTACAGTATGCCGGCGTAGAACGCGTACCACGAATATTTGTCGCCGCCGTGCCCGTTGACCACGATTAGCCCCGGCATCTTCCCCGCGGGTTTCACCTTGGGCCGGTAGACGATCGCCGGGACACGCAGGCCATAACCGGTCGCATAGCTGACGCGCTCCGCTACCACGCCGGGCGCGATATCGATTTCGCCGTAAATCTCCGGATCAAGCCGAGGCAGAGGGTTGGGAACGAATAACGTCGATTTGATCGTGGTTCGTTCCTGTTCACGCGAATCGGCAGGCGCCTCTTTCAGCATCGACTCTTGCGCGCCGAGGCCGGCACATACCAATAGACAAATGGATACGAGGTGTAGGCAGGTCAAGCTT